>JBBQIP010000290.1:0-1525 GCA_038325045.1 Sphingomonadales bacterium | reverse complement strand
AGGTAGATTTCCGGGTGGTTGGCGGAAATGCTGCGGGCGATGTTCTGCATCATCATGGTTTTGCCGACGCGGGGCGGGGCGACGATGAGGCAGCGCTGGCCCTTGCCGAGCGGGGAGACGACATCGATGATCCGGCCGGTCTTGTCCTTGATGGTCGGGTCGTAATTTTCGAGGTTCAGCTTCTCGTCCGGATAGAGCGGGGTGAGGTTATCGAAGTTCACCCGGTGGCGCACCGCTTCGGGCTGATCGAAATTCACCGAGATGACGCGGTTGAGGGCAAAATAGCGTTCGCCGTTCGCCGGCGCCTTGATCTCGCCTTCCACCGTATCCCCGGTGCGCAGGCCGAAGCGGCGGACGATCTGGGGGGTGACGTAGATATCATCGGGCCCGGCGAGATAATTGCTCTCGGCCGAACGGAGGAAGCCGAAACCATCGGGCATCACCTCTATTGTGCCGGTGCCGGTGATCTCGTTGCCGGCATCTGCCGTGGCTTTCAAAATCGCGAAGATGATGTCCTGCTTGCGCAGTGTGGAGGCGTTTTCCACTTCCAGCGTCTCGGCCATGGCGACGAGTTCGGCCGGGGTTTTTCGCTTGAGATCGGTAAGGTGCATGGGGGGTCTTTACAGTTGGGGTCCGGGCACTTTCGACAGGCTGTTGACTGGCGATGGCGGGACTTGCAGGCCGCGCACGAGGACCGGCGCGACATCTCTGCGGATAGGCCGGCTGCGAGGGCCGGTCAAGAGCGGCGAAGGTGACAAAGGTGACGGTTTTCACGGGTTGGGAGCGGAAGGTGACAGGTCAGGTGACAGCTTTTTGAGGCGCGGCCTGCGACCGGTGAGGGGCTGGGGGCTGCTGGATGGCTCGATGAGGGTGAGCGGCGGGGTGAGCCGCTCCATGGTCTGGAAATGCTGCGGATCGAGCCGGCCTTGCAGCCAATCCTGCCGGTCCGGCAGCGAATCGACGATCTGGCGCAGCGCTGCGAGTTCGCGGGTGACGGCATCCAGCTTCGGCTGGTGCTGTTCCGAGCGCTTCAACAGCTGCACCAGCAGGCGGGCATCGCAGGGGCGGCGGCGTTCGGCCACCACGATACCGTCGCGGATATATTCCTCCACCTCGCCGTTCAGCGCGCGTTCGATGGCGAGCTGTTCCACCTGCCGGCCGGCCTCGGCGAGCGCCAGATCCCAGGCGATGCGGAAATCCCGCGCATCGGGGTGGCGGCGCAGGCGGTATGCCGATTGCCGGCTCATCCCCACCCGCCGCGCCGCCTGGGCGACCGAGCCGGTATCGGCCAGCATGGCCAGAAACTCCCCCTGCCGCGCCGCAGTCCAGCCATCGTGCCGGGTTTCGCGGGGGAGAGGCGGGGGCGCGGGGAGATGGCTCATGCGGGGCAGGATAGGCTGAAAACGGGCGTGTAGGACCGAGGGGGAACCGCGGGGGTGCGGGGGGGCGCGGTGAGGCTATGCCGGCGCCTGATACTCCGGGCGGAGCCAGCGGATATGCCCTTCCGCTTCCTCGGCGGCGCGCT
>JBBQIP010000289.1:0-1592 GCA_038325045.1 Sphingomonadales bacterium | reverse complement strand
TGCGCGCAGCCTGGCTGGATGCGGCGAGCGGGCTGGGCAACGCCATCGAGGTGCGGTTGGGAGACGGCGTGCTGCACGGCCGGTTCGAGGGGCTGGACGAGGACGGCGCGCTGCTGCTCCGAATGGCGGACGGTACGCTGCAGCCGGTCCATGCCGGCGAAGTATTTGCGCTGGAGGGTGAAAATGCTGCTGGCAATTGATGCAGGCAATACCAACATCAAGTTCGCGCTGTGCGAGGGCGACGAGATTCTCTGGCGCTGGCGCATCCGCACCGATGGCAGCCGCACGGCCGATGAATATGCGGTCTGGCTGTTCCAGTTGATGGCGCTGCAGGGTGTTGACCGCGCCCGTATCGATGCCGCGATCATCGCCACGGTGGTGCCGCCGACGCTGTTCAACCTGCAGCGGCTGGTGCGCGAGTATTTCCATATCGAGCCGATGGTGGTGGCGCCGGGGAGCCTTGATTTCGGGCTGCAGGTCAAGCTGACCAACCCAGCCGAACTGGGCGCAGACCGGATCGTGACGGCGGTTGCTGCCCATGCCCGCTGGCCGGGTGACCTGATCGTGGTGGGCTTCGGCACGGCCACGACCTTCGATGTAGTGGGCGGCGACGGCAGCTATCAGGGCGGGGTGATTGCGCCGGGCGCCAATCTGAGCATGGAAGCGCTCTATCAGGCGGCCGCCAAACTGCCCCGCATCGCGGTGGAACCACCGACCGGGCCAGACGGAAATCTGCTCGGGCCGATCGGCAAAGGCACTGTCCATGCCATGCAGTCCGGCCTGTTCTGGGGCTATGTGGGGTTGATTGAAGGGCTGGTTCAGCGCATCAAGCAACAAATCGGCCGGCCGGTGACGGTGATTGCGACCGGCGGACTTGCCACATTGTTTGTGAACCACACCACGTCCATCGACCATGTGGACGGCGACCTGACGATTCGCGGCCTGATTGGCCTATATACCCTCAATTCCAAGAAGAAGACTTAATGAAACCCGGTAAAGAACTGATTTTCCTGCCACTTGGTGGCAGCGGCGAGATTGGCATGAACGTCAACCTCTACGGCGCAGACGGCAAATGGGTGATGGTGGATCTCGGCATGACCTTTGCCGATCCGAGCTATCCCGGTGTCGATCTGGTGCTGCCAGACCTCGCCTTCATCGAAGAACGCCGCCGTGATCTGCTCGGTATCGTGCTCACGCACGGCCATGAAGACCATATCGGCGCCATCCCCTATCTGGCGGCCGAGCTGGGCGTGCCGCTTTATGCAACGCCGTTCACCGCCGGGCTGATCGCCAAGAAGCTGGAGGAAGAGGGCATTTCCCGCGAGGTGGAGCTGAACATCATCCCCATGGGCGGCTCGCTGCAGCTGGGGCCGTTCGGCTTTCGCTATGTGGCGCTGGCGCACTCGATTCCCGAAGGCAATGCGCTCATCATCGATACGCCCTATGGCCGCGTGTTCCACACCGGGGACTGGAAGCTGGATGACGGTCCGCTGCTCGGCACGCCTGCGAGTGCGGCCGAACTCACGGCGATCGGCGACAGCGGCATATTGGCGATGGTCGGCGATTCGACCAATGTTTTCAATCCTGAAGCT
>JBBQIP010000288.1:0-1597 GCA_038325045.1 Sphingomonadales bacterium | reverse complement strand
ACAGTTGCGGGGCTTTCGGAGGTTGGCGCGCTGTGGGTTCGTGCGCAGGTACCGGCAGCCGATCTGGCCCGCATCAATCGCGGTGCTGCCGCCTTCATCAGGGCGGTCGGCGGCACAGCTGGCGCGGCGGCAAAACCCGTGCAAGGGCCGGCCACAGCGACGCCGGGTGCTGCCAGCATCGATCTTTATTATGCGCCGGCTGGCCGGGCTGGGTTTCGTTTGGGCGAGCGCGTGCTGGTCGATCTGGCGGAGCCCGGCGCTGCGGCAGCGGTGCTCGATGTGCCGGCCTCTGCCATCCTGACCGATATCAACGGCGGCGAATGGGTTTATGTTGAAACCGCGCCGCGCACGTTCGAGCGGCGGCGGGTTGAGGTGGCGCGCATTGCAGATGGCCGGGCCGTGCTGGCGCGTGGGCTCGATGCCGGGGCAAGCGTGGTCACCGCCGGTGCGGCGGAACTGTTCGGCACAGAATTCGGAACCAAGTGATGCTGGCCGCGCTGATCGGATCGTCGCTGCGCCAGCGTGCGCTGGTGTTGGCGCTGGCATTGGTGCTGACCGTGCTGGGTGTGCGTTCCGCGCTGAATGCCAAATTCGATGTCTTTCCCGAATTCGCACCGCCCATTGTGGAAGTGCAGACCGAGGCCCCGGGGCTGGCCACCGAGGATGTTGAGGCGCTGGTGACGGTGCCGATCGAGACGGCGGTGAACGGCGTGCCTGGCCTTGCCACATTGCGCTCCAAATCGGTGCTGGGACTGTCTTCGGTGGTGCTGGTGATGGATCCAAGTGCCGATTCCGTCCGCACGCGGCAGATGGTGCAGGAACGGCTGGCGACCGTAACGCCGCGCTTGCCGGTAGCTGTGCGGCCGCCGGTGATGCTGGCACCGCTATCGGCGACCAGCCGGGCGATGAAGATTGGCCTATGGTCTGACACGCTTGACCAGATGGAGATGACCGAACTGGCGCGCTGGACCATCCGGCCGCGGCTGATGGCCGTGCCCGGCGTCGCCAATGTGGCGATGTGGGGCGCGCGCGACCGCCAGTTGCAAGTGCTGGTCGACCCCGCGCGGCTGGCCGCAACCGGGGTGACCGTGGCCGATGTGCAGCGGGCGGCTGGCGACGCGGCGGTGATTGCCGGGGGTGGGTTTGTTGACAGTGCCAACCAGCGGCTGGCGGTGCGGCAGGTGGTGGGCGTCAAGACCGCCGCTGATCTGGCCAGCGCTGTCATCCGCACGGTGGGCGGCGCGCCGGTGCGGATTGGCGATGTGGCGCAAGTGACGGAAGGCTTTGCCCAGCCGATCGGCAATGCCATCATCAACAGCCGCCCCGGCCTGCTGCTGATTGTGGAAAAGCAGCTTGGCGCCAACACGCTGGAGGTGACATGCGGCGTTGACAAGGCGCTGGCCGAATTGCGCCCCGGCCTGAAGGGCCTGAACGTCGATGGCAGCATCTTCCGGCCTGCCACCTTCATTGAACGCGCGCTGGCCAATCTGGGCGAGGCGATGTGGATTGGTATTGCGCTGGTGGCGGCAGTGCTCATCCTGTTCACCCGCAACTGGCGCACGGCGCTCATCAGCATGACCGCCATCCCGCTGTCGCT
>JBBQIP010000287.1:0-1675 GCA_038325045.1 Sphingomonadales bacterium | reverse complement strand
CGGATTTCATCACAGTGTCGCGCGGCCCTTTGGAGGGTTTGGGGATAACCCAGAAAGCGCGAGTTTGACGCTATGCAGCATTGGCGGAAAAGCCGCCCCGGCTCTATAGTCCGGGCGAATCCGCGCGAGCCCGGCATGTCGTTCTTCAAAATGATCTTTTCCTGGTGGAACTCAGCGACTTGGGGGACGCTGCTGACCACCTGGCTGTCCGGCAGCCCTGTTGGCACCGATGATTTTGGCAACCGCTATTATCAGAACAAGGACGGCTCGCGCCGCTGGGTGCTCTACAACGGCACCGTCGAGGCCAGCCGCGTGCCGCCCGACTGGCATGGCTGGCTGCACCACACCTATGCAGAGCCGCCCACAGCAGCGCCCCTGAAGACGCGCGTCTTTGAGGTGCCGCACCAGCCCAATCTTACCGGCACCGAAGGCGCCTATAAGCCGGGCGGCAGCCTGTCGCGGGGCGGGGCCCGTCCGCCCGCCACCGGCGATTATCAGGCCTGGAAACCGGATTGATTCATGAGCACGCGGGTTATGCAGCAGAACAACATTGCCGAAACCATCATCGGCGCCATCGTGGTGGCGGTTGCGGTGGGATTTCTCGCCTTCACCTATACGCGCACCGGCAGCGGCAGCCTGTCGGGCTATGAGATCAACGCCCGCCTGCCCAAGGTGGACGGTCTGAGTATCGGCACCGATGTGCGGCTGGCCGGGATCAAGATCGGAACGGTCACCGACCTGACGCTCGATCCCAAGACCTATCTGGTCACGGTGCATATGGATGTGCGTGACGACATCAAGATTCCGGCGGATTCCAGCGTGCTGGTGACGTCGTCTGGTTTCCTTGGCAGCCAGTATCTGTCCATCACCCCCGGTGGCGACCAGAAGATGATGGCGGCAGGCGAGTATTTCGAAAGCGCCCAGGGCTCGATCGACCTGATGAATTTGATGGGCCGCTTCGCCACCGGCGGCAACACCAGCAACCAGCCGCCGGCGCCCAAGCCCGCGCAGCCGCCGCTGGGCAGCGGTCCGTGAAGCGTTTCGCACTGGCAGGCGTGGTATTGGCCGCCGCAGGCGTGGCAGTGGCACAGACCGCCGCCCCCCCGAACATTCCCAATCCGCCGCCGCTCAGCGTGACGCCCGGTGATGCGCCGGCGCAGCCGCCCGCCGGGCCGCAAGGCGGCACGTTGCTGACCATGCTGGGGCTGGACAAGATCACCGGCCAGCCCACCAGCATCACCGCGCCCATCGGCAAGCAGGTGAAATTCGCCACACTCACCATCACCGCGCGCTTCTGCTATTCCACGCCGGCCAGCGAAACGCCGGAAACCGCCGCCTTTGTGCAGATCGAGGACCATCGCCCCGACCAGCCCGCGCGCAAGATTTTCTCCGGCTGGATGTATGGCTCCAGCCCCGGCCTCAATGCCGTGGAGCATCCGCTCTATGATGTGTGGGTGCTGGGCTGCAACAACGCCCCGGCCCAGGCGGTGGCGGCCAATACCTCGACCGCGCCGGTCAAGGTCAAGGCGCCGGATTCTTCCGACAAGGAACAGATTCAGGCGCTTCCCGAAGGCGCGGGGCAATAGCGCTAGAAAAACGGCCAGAGCGCTTCGCGGTTCAGCGCATCCTGCAGCTTAAGCAGATAGCGCTCGCGCGGGATCTCGATGGCGCCGAA
>JBBQIP010000286.1:0-1765 GCA_038325045.1 Sphingomonadales bacterium | reverse complement strand
GAAAGGAACAGGCTCTCGAACCCCTCGCCGGAAATCTTCGCCGGCATGCCGGGGAAGAAATCATTGACCAGCGCGCGGCTGAGCCCGACCGCCTCGAAATTGTAACCGCCACGGTAGCTCGAAATCACCGAAATGCCCATCTTGGACATGATTTTCAACAAACCATCGTCTACCGCCTTGCGGTAACGGGCAATGCAGTCTTCGTCGCTCAGCCCGCCGAACAAACCCCGCGCACGCCGGTTTTCGATTGCAGCCTGCGCAAGATAGGCGTTCACGGTTGTGGCCCCCACCCCGATCAGCACGGCGAAATAGTGCGTGTCCAGGCATTCCGCCGAGCGCACGTTGATGGCGGCGAATGTGCGCAGACCTTTTCGCACCAGATGCGTGTGCACGCCGGCTGCTGCCAGGATCATGGTTATCGCTGCCCGTTCGGCAGACAGCGCCTCATCCGTCAGGAACAGCTGCGACTTGCCCGAGCGCACCGCCTGCTCCGCCTGCGCCCGCACCCTTGCAATCGCCGCGCGCAGCCCCTCGGCGCCCTCGGCAATCGGAAAGGTGCAATCGATTTCCGCGGCTTCCGCACCGAAATGACGCTTGAGCAATTCCCAGTCCCGGTTCGAGATCACCGGGCTTTCGAGCACCATCACGCCGGGCCGATGGTCTTCGGAGTCCAGGATGTTGCCATGGTTGCCAAATCGCGTCTTCAGGCTCATCACCCGCGTTTCCCGCAGGCTGTCGATCGGTGGATTGGTCACCTGGCTGAAATTCTGCCGGAAAAAATGGCTCATGCAGCGCGCGTTGGCGCTGATGACGGCCAGCGGCGTGTCATCCCCCATGGAGCCGACCGCTTCCTTGGCGTCTTCCACCATCGGCGCCAGCAGCAGCTCCATATCCTCCATGGTGAGCCCGGCGGCAATCTGGCGGCGGCGCAGATCCTCGGCGTCGAAACCCGCCGATTCCGGCAAGTCGTTGGCCGGCAGATCGGCAAGCGTGGTAAAATCCGCCACCCATTGCGCATAAGGGTGGTCGGCCGAAATCACCGCCTTCAGCCCGGCATGGTCGTAGAGCTTGCCGGCCAGCAGATCGACGCCCACCATCTCGCCCGGCCCAAGCCGCCCCTTGGCGATCACCATATCCTCCGGCACCGATACCATGCCCGTTTCCGAGCCAACGATGAACAATCCGTCCGATGTCAGCGTCGTGCGCATCGGGCGCAGTGCGTTCCTGTCCATGCCCGCCAGCACCCAGCGGCCATCCGTCATGGCCAGCGCCGCCGGCCCGTCCCAGGGCTCCATCACGCTGGAAAAATGCGCATACATGGCGCGGTCCGCCGCCGACAGATCGGCCTTGTGCTGCCAGGCCTCTGGCACCAGCATGGTCTTGGCGGTCGCCGCATCGCGGCCCGAGCGAACAATCGCCTCGAACACCGCATCGAGTGCCGCGGTATCCGATGATCCGGCCGGAATCAGCGGCTTGATATCCTCCGAATGGTCGCCAAACGCCATCGCCGCCATCTTGATCTCGTGGCTTTTCATCCAGTTGATGTTGCCACGGATCGTGTTGATCTCGCCGTTGTGCGCAAGGCAGCGGAACGGCTGCGCCAGCCACCATTGCGGAAAGGTGTTGGTGGAATAGCGCTGGTGATAGATGGCAAAGCGGCTCTCGAACCGCGCATCCAGCAAATCAGGATAGAAGATGGACAGGCTCTGGGCAAGGAACAGCCCCTTGTAGATGATCGAGCGGCACGACAGCGAGCAGAAGTAGA
>JBBQIP010000285.1:0-1798 GCA_038325045.1 Sphingomonadales bacterium | reverse complement strand
GCCGCGCTGTGCAGCGCGGTGCGCGAGGGGGGGTTCCAGCCCTTCCTGCTCGAAGGCGTGACCGGGGCGGGCAAGACCGAGGTTTATGCCGAAGCGATTGCCGAAGCGCTGCGCAGCGGTGGACAGGCGCTGGTGCTGCTGCCGGAAATTGCGCTTACCGCGGCTTTCATGCGCCGGCTGGAGGCGCGGTTTGGCGCACCACCGCTGGCCTGGCATTCGGACCTCAAGACATCGGACCGGCGCACGGCCTTTGCCGCCATTGCCGATGGGCGGGCGCGGCTGGTGGTGGGCGCGCGCTCGGCGTTGTTCCTGCCGTTCCACGATCTGCGGCTCACGGTGGTGGATGAAGCGCATGAAACCAGCTTCAAGCAGGAGGAAGGCGTGCATTACCACGCCCGCGATGTGGCGGTGATGCGGGCGCGCTTCGAAGGCCGGGCGGTGGTGCTGGCCAGCGCCACACCGGCGATAGAGACCCGGGTGCAGGCCGAGCGCGGCACCTATCGTCACCTGCTGCTGCCGGCGCGTTACGGCGGCGCCTCGATGCCCGATGTGGCGGCTATCGATCTGCGCCGCACACCGGCGCCGCGCGGCCGCTGGATAGCGCCGCCGCTGGAGGCCGCAATCACCGCCACGCTGGCAAAGGGCGAGCAGAGCCTGCTTTTCCTCAACCGGCGCGGCTATGCCCCGCTCACGCTGTGCCGTACCTGCGGCGAGCGGATCCAATGCCCCAATTGCACCGCCTGGATGGTGGAACACCGGCTGAGCGCACGGCTGGCCTGCCACCATTGCGGCCACACGATTCCCAAGCCGGCAACCTGCCCCGAATGTGGAGAGGCCGACAGCCTGACCGCCTGCGGCCCCGGCGTGGAGCGCATTGCCGAGGAGGTGACGCGGCTTTGGCCGGATGCGCGGCTGGCGCTGGTCACGTCAGATACCATCACTTCGCCGGCACGCGCGGCAACGCTGGTGGCGGCGGTGGAGGCGCGCGAGCTCGATATCCTCATCGGCACCCAGCTGGTGACCAAGGGCTTTCATTTTCCGGAATTGACGCTGGTGGGCGTTATCGATGCCGATCTGGGGCTGGCGGGCGGCGATCTGCGCGCCGGCGAGCGCTGCTTTGCCCAGATATCGCAAGTGGCGGGCCGGGCCGGGCGCGGGGCCAAACCGGGCCGGGTGCTGCTGCAAACCCACCAGCCCGGCGCGCGGCTGATGCAGGCGCTGGTGGGCGGCGAGGCAGCGGCATTTTACGAGGCGGAAACCGCCACAAGGCGCGATCTGGCGCTACCCCCGTTCGGCCGGCTGGCAGCGATCATCGTTTCCAGCGAAAATGAAGCAGCCGCGCGCACCGCTGCCGAAGCACTTGGCCGCTCCGCACCGGTGGCGGAAGGGCTGCAGGTGCTCGGCCCCGCACAGGCACCGCTGGCCATGCTGCGCGGCCGCCACCGCCAACGCCTGCTGGTCCATGCCCGCCGCACACTGCCGCTCAGCGATGTGCTGCGCGACTGGCTGGCCCGCACCCCCGCCCCGGCCAATGTGCGGGTGGTAGTGGACGTGGACCCCTATAGTTTTGTCTGACCAATTTTCCATTCAGGCTGGCCGAGGGGCATGAGGAAGGCGGATCGAACATGCTGCGAAGACGATCTGGAAGGGCGGCGCGGTTACCCGGCACGATGGCCCTGGCGGCCATGGCCTCTCTCATGCTGGCAGGATGCAATGATATCGGCAAAGACGGGGGCGACATGGTCATTTTTTCCGAACTGCACGGTCAGGTGTCATCGCAGGGCGCACCGGTGGCCGA
>JBBQIP010000284.1:0-1801 GCA_038325045.1 Sphingomonadales bacterium | reverse complement strand
TTTTGCCAAAGCGCTACCGGCCGGCGCTCGCTGATGGTCACAACCAGCGTGTCCGGGAAGCGCCGCGACACGCTGGCATCGGCAACCCAGGGAATTTCGGTCAAGCGCGTTCTCAGCGAAGCCAGGTCGAGCCCGAGCATGGGGTTGGCAGTGCCCTTCAGAACGGCATCATATACCGCGAGGCGGGGTACCTCCTTGTTTCCGGCCACTTCGATATGGTGCACCTCAAAGCCTGCGGCCGCACTATCCAGCGCAAGTGCCAGCCGGGCGCGTTCGGGCACGCCGAGCGCAAACGCGGTGCCGATGGCGGCTGTGGCGAGCAGCAGCGGCACCCCGAGCAGCAGAATCTGGCGCTGGCGTGCTGAAAAACGCGGCGCTTGCGACCGGCTGGCAACGGAGCGTGTGCCGGCCCTGCTGGTCTGTTTCGGCTTGGCGCCGCGTTTGAGCTTTACCGCGCTCATGGCTGCCGGCCTTCCAGCGCCGTATCGAGCAGCCGCTGCACGAGCGCTGGATAGCTGATGCCGGCGTGGAGGGCCTGTTCGGGCACAAGGCTCAGTGCGGTCATGCCGGGTTGGGTGTTGACTTCGAGCAGGTAAAGCCCGGCCACGCCCTCGCTCGGGTCCCAGCGGTAATCCGAGCGCGAGGTGCCGCGGCAGCCGAGAATGCGGTGGGCAGCCACCGCGGTTTCCAGGGCGGCGGCCTCCACATCGGCGGGCAGCACGGCGGGGCAGATGTGGCGGGTCAGCCCATCGGTATATTTGGCGTCGTAATCGTAAAAGCCCTTGACCGGCTGCAGCTCGGTAACCGCCAGCGCGCGCGGGCCGCCCGCCTCGTCGAGCACCGCCACGGTCAGCTCATGGCCGGCGATGAAGGGCTCGGCGAGCAGTGTTTCGAACTCCTGCCACGGCCCGGGAGCGTCGCGGGCAATCGGTTCGCCGTGGTTGCCGTCCTTGGTGATGATCGCGACGCCCACCGAGGAGCCTTCATTCACCGGCTTCAGCACATAGGGCCTTGGCAACGGATCGGCTTCGAACAGCGATGCGGAGTGGATGACATGGCCACCCGGCATGCGGATGCCGGCAGGCGCGAGCACCGCCTTGGTCAGCTGCTTGTCGATGGCAACGGCAGAGGTGGAGACGCCGCTGTGCGTATAGGGCAGCCCCATGATGTCAAGCAGGCCCTGCACGCTGCCATCTTCGCCGGGCGTGCCGTGAAGCGCGTTGAACACCACATCGGGCCGGGCCTCGGCCAGCTTTGCTGCAACATCGCGGCCCATGTCGATGGCGATGACATCATGGCCCAGCGTTTTGCAGGCCTCTACCACGCCGGCGCCCGAGGTGAGCGAGACCTCGCGCTCGGCCGACCAGCCGCCCATGAGCACCGCGACCCTCATGCGCGCACCCCCAGCCGCTCGATTTCCCAATCGAGCCGCACGCCGCTGTGCGCCAGAACGCGGGCGCGCACCTCCTCGCCCAGCGCTTCGATATCGGCGGCGCTGGCGTGGCCGGCATTGATCAGGAAATTGGTGTGCTTTTCGCTCACCATCGCATCCCCGCGCCGCAGCCCCCGGCAACCGGCGGCATCGACCAGCGCCCAGGCCTTGTGCCCCGGCGGGTTCTTGAAAGTGGAGCCGCCGGTGCGCGAACGCAGCGGCTGCGAGGCTTCGCGCTCGGCGGCGATCCGGTCCATCTCGGCGGTGATGGCGGTCACCTCGCCGGGCTGGCCGGCAAACTCGGCCGCCACCACGATGTCACCGTCTGCCACGCCCGAATGGCGGTAGCTGAAGCCCAGCGCTGCGGCT
>JBBQIP010000283.1:0-1824 GCA_038325045.1 Sphingomonadales bacterium | reverse complement strand
ATGATGGCGGCTGCAGCTGCGCCGATGAGCGCCAGCGTGGGCGTGCCGGGGCGGAGCTTCCGCTCGGTGAGGCTGCGGTACAGCCGCGCGGCCGGCATTCTGGCGGCTTCTGCCAGCGGCCAGAGCGCGAACACCAGTGCGATGAGCAGCCCATAGGCGGCAGACGCCGCCAGCGCGCCCCATTGCGGGGCGAGGCTGGGCGGCACCGGCAGCGCATCGGCCGCGAAAATTGCCGCCGCCCAAGGGGTTAGCGCGCCGAGCGCCAGCCCGACCGTGACTGCGCCGAGCGTGACCAGCCCGATCTGCCAGAGATAGACCGTGCGGATGAGCGCTGCGTCTGCCCCCAGTGTTTTCAGGGTGGCGATGGTGCGGGTGCGGCTGCCGAGATAGGCGCTGACCCCGCCGCCGACGCCGACCCCCGCCACGACCAGCGCGGTAAGGCCCACGAGCGTGAGGAACTGGCCGAGATTATTCACGAACCGCCGGGTGCTGGGGGCACCGTTCGAGGAATCGCGGAAGCGGAAATCACCGTCCTTGAACACGGCTTCCAGCTTTTCAACCGTGGCGGCGGCATCGACGCCCGCCGGCAGCCGCAGCCGGTAGAGGCTGCGATACTGGCTGCCGGGGCCGAGCAGGCCGGTTGCTTCAAGATCTGCCCGCGCCATCACCAGCCCGGGGCCGAAGCCCAGCCCGTCGCCGGCCTTGTCCGGCTCCTCGCCAATGATGCCGGCCACTTTCAGGGGCGCATTGCCGATGATGACCCTGTCACCGCGCTGGAGCTGCAGCCGCTCTGCCAGCGCCGGCGAAAGCGCCACGCCGCCCGCTGCCAGCTTGCCGCCGCCGGCCATGGTGAAGCTGCCATAGAGCGGCCAGGCGGAATCGACTGCCTTGATCTCGGCATAGACCCGCTCGCTGCTGGCGGGGTTGGTGGCCATGCCGCGCAGCTTGACCAGCTGTGCCATGCGGCCTTTGGACCCCAGCTCCGCGTCCAGCCCGGCCAGTTCGGCAGGCGTTGCGAAGCGGCCGCTCAGCCGCGCCTCCACATCGCCGCCGAGAATCAGCTGGCCGCGTTCGGCCAACCCGGCATTGATGGCGGACGCGAGGCTGCCGACGCCCGCCAGCGCCGCCACGCCCAGCACCAGGCACACGGCAAGCAGGCGCAGCCCCTGCAGGCCGCCGCGCAGCTCGCGCAGTGCCAGCCGCAGGGCCAGACTCATTCGGCAGCGGCCCTGTTTGCGGCTGCGTCCGATTCGGCGACAGCGGTGCCGGAATCGCGTTCGATATGGCCATCGCGCATTTCGATCACACGGCTGCAGCGGGCGGCGAGCTCCGGATCGTGTGTGATGAGCACCAGCGTGGCGCCGGTCTCCTCCAGCCGGGCGAACAGCATTTCCACCACCGCTTCGCCGGTTACGGCATCGAGGTTGCCGGTGGGCTCATCGGCAAAGATCAGCGCCGGGCGAGGCCCCAGCGCGCGGGCGATGCCGACGCGCTGCTGCTCGCCGCCCGAAAGCTCGGTGGGGTAATGGTGCAGGCGGTGCGACAGGCCCACCCTCCCCAGTTCGGCAGTGGCGAGCGCATCGGCGCCGTCGATGCCGGCGAGTTCCAGCGGCACTGCCACATTTTCTTGAGCCGTCATGGTCGGGATAAGGTGAAAGGCTTGCAGCACGATGCCGATGCGGCCGCGCCGGGCGCGCGCCAGACCATCTTCATCGAGCGCGGAAAAATCTGCGCCGGCCACCATCACGGTGCCGGAATTGGCCTGCTCCAGCCCGGCCAGCACCGCCATGAGCGAGGACTTGCCCGAGCCCGATGGCCCGAGAA
>JBBQIP010000282.1:0-1836 GCA_038325045.1 Sphingomonadales bacterium | reverse complement strand
CTCACCATCTCGGGGGGGGGGGGGGGTGGTCATGGGCGGCCCCGCGCGGCCCCAACCTTCTTTTTTAAAACCCCCCGTCTGCCCCGGGGCGGCCCCCCGTGGCGCCCGCCCGGCGAGCCGCGCTAAAGCGCAACGATGGACAAGATCGTAATCCGCGGCGGCAAGCCGCTTCAAGGCCGCATTCCCATCTCGGGTGCCAAGAACGCAGCTCTTACGCTCATGCCGTGCGCGCTGCTCACCGACGAGCCGCTCACGCTCCGCAACCTGCCGCGCCTCGCCGATATCGATACCTTCGGCCACCTGCTCAACAACCATGGCGTCAGCACCACCATCGAGGGCACCCACCCCGAGGAGTTCGGCCGGGTAATGACATTGCGCGCCAACCGCATCACTTCCACGGTTGCCCCCTATGATATCGTCCGCAAGATGCGCGCCTCCATCCTGGTGCTGGGGCCGCTCCTCGCGCGGGCCGGAGAGGCAACCGTTTCGCTGCCTGGCGGCTGCGCCATCGGCAACCGGCCCATCGATCTGCACCTGAAGGCGCTGGAGCATCTGGGCGCGGAAATCGAGCTGGCGGCCGGCTATGTGAAGGCGCGCGCGCCCGCCGGCGGGCTGCCCGGCGGCCGCTATGTCTTCCCCATCGTCTCGGTGGGTGCCACCGAAAATGCGGTGATGGCCGCCGTGCTCGCCAAGGGCCGCAGCATCCTCGAAAATGTGGCCCGCGAGCCGGAAATCGTCGATCTCTGCAACTGCCTGAACGCCATGGGCGCGAAAATCAGCGGGGTCGGCACCGAAACGCTGGTGATCGAAGGCGTCCGCGACCTCCACGGCGCCACCTATGCGGTGATGCCGGACCGGATCGAGGCCGGCTCCTATGCCTGTGCCGCCGCCATCACCGGCGGCGCAGTGGAGCTGGTTGGTGCGTCGGAAGCCGATCTCGGTTCTACCCTTGCCTCGCTCCGCGAAGCCGGTGTGGACATAAGTCCCACCAGCGACGGACTGTCGGTCAAGCGCCTGAACGGCCTCCACGGCATCAACGTATCCACCGCCCCCTATCCCGGCTTCCCCACCGATATGCAGGCGCAGTTCATGGCCATGCTCGCGGTGGCAAACGGCGCCTCGCTGCTCACCGAAACCATCTTTGAAAACCGCTTCATGCATGTGCCCGAACTGGCGCGCATGGGGGCGGACATCACCGTGCGCGGCCGCTCGGCCGTCGTGCGCGGTGTGGGCCATCTCAACGGCGCCGAAGTGATGGCAACCGATCTTCGCGCCTCGATGAGCCTGGTGCTGGCCGGGCTGGCGGCGGCTGGCGAAACCACCGTCGCGCGCGTTTACCACCTCGACCGCGGCTATGAACGGCTGGAAGAAAAACTCTCCACTGTCGGTGCCGATATCGAGCGGATCTCGGACGGCTGATCGGCACCTGATGTCCCGGCTAAGCCTGCTGGCCCTTTCGGGCGACGACCTGCCAGCTTTCTCGGCACTGGTGCAGGATGCAGCGCTGCGCACCGAAGACATGGCGCACGAGCCCCGCCGCCGCCGGCTGGTGCTGCTGATGAACCGCTACCGGTGGGAGGCGCCCAACTCGCCCAGCCGGGTCCGCACCGCCATCCGGATCGAAGGCGTCTTGCGCCTCCAGCACCAGAACTGGCCGGCGCCGGGCAGTACGCTGGCGCTGCTCAGCCTTGAATGGTCCGATCCCTGGCTGACACTGCGCTTTTCCGGCGGCCCGATGCTCCGCGCCGAATGCGAGGCGCTCGACCTGCTGCTCGAAGACCTGACCGACCCTGGGCCGGCGGCGAACACGCCCAGCCATAAAGAATAAGGGCCTCC
>JBBQIP010000281.1:0-1874 GCA_038325045.1 Sphingomonadales bacterium | reverse complement strand
GGAGGCGCCGGCGCTGGGGCTGCCGGTGCTGGTGATGCGCGAAGCCACCGAGCGGCCGGAAGGGGTGGCCAGCGGCAACGCCCGCATGGTGGGCACCGACAGCGCGGCGATTCTGGCGGCGGTGCGTTCGCTGGTGGCCAGCCCGGGCGCGATCGGCGCGATGGCGGAGCCGGCGATGCCCTATGGCAGCGGCGATGCATCGGCGCGGATTGCAGCGGTGCTGGCAGGGCTGGCCCGCTGAGATCAGCCGGTGGCGGCGCCCAGCGCTTTCATCATGGCGGCAAAGCCCGGGAAGCTGGTGGCGATGGGCGCGGCATCATCGATGACGATCGGCGCGCTGGCGTGCAGGCCGGCCACGGCAAAGCTCATTGCGATGCGGTGATCGAGGTAGGTGGCGATGGTGGTGCCGCCGGGCAGGGGGTCGCCGCCATGGCCATGGACTATCAGGCCATCGGGCAGTTCCTCGCAGGCGATTCCGCAGGCCTTGAGGCCGGTGGCCATGGTGGTGATGCGGTCCGATTCCTTCACCCGCAGCTCGTCCAGCCCGTGCATCACCGTGCGGCCGCTGGCGCAGGCGGCGGCGATGAACAGCACGGGATATTCATCGATCATGCTCGGCGCGCCTTCGGGCGGCACCTCGATGCCGGTGAGCGCGCTGTGGCGGACACGCAGATCGGCGACCGGCTCGCCGCCTACCTCGCGGTGGTTTGCAAGCGTGATGTCACCGCCCATCGCCTGCAGCACGCCGATGAGCCCGGCGCGGGTGGGGTTGATGCCGACATTGGTGATGGTGATGTCCGACCCCGGCACGATAAGGGCCGCCACCATGGGGAAGGCGGCTGATGAGGGATCACCCGGCACCGTGATCGACTGCGGGCGCAGTTCGGCCTCGCCCATAAGCGTGATGATCCGGCCGGTGGGCAATTGTTCCACGTGCAGCTCCGCGCCAAAGCCGGCCAGCATCCGCTCGCTGTGATCGCGCGTTGGCACCGGCTCGTGGATGATGGTGCGGCCCGGCGTGTTGAGCCCGGCGAGCAAGACTGCCGACTTTACCTGCGCCGATGCCACCGGCAGGCGGTATTCCAGCGCCACGGCCGGCACCAGCCCGTGCATGGTGAGCGGCAGGCGGTTTCCGGGGCTGGCGGCAAAGCGCGCGCCCATGAGCGACAGCGGCTCGATGACCCGGCCCATCGGGCGGCGCGAAAGCGAGGCATCGCCGGTGAAAGTGGCGGTAACGGCGTGGCTGGCGACCAGCCCCATGAGCAGCCGGGTGGAGGTGCCGCTGTTGCCCATTTCGAGCGCGGTTTCCGGCTGCCGCAGCGCGCCCACGCCCACCCCGTGCACCCGCCAGTCGCCCGCTGCCAGCCGCTCGATATCGGCCCCCATCGCCCGCATGGCAGCGGCGGTGGCCAGCACATCCTCGCCTTCCAGCAGGCCGGTTATCCGGGTTTCCCCTACCGCCAGCGCGCCCAGCATGAGCGCCCGGTGGCTTATCGACTTGTCTCCGGGCACCGTGGTGGTGCCCTTGAGCGGCCCGTCGGAGCGCAGGCTGAACGGCAGGGGGGCGGCTTGGTTCATGGCCCGGCGCTTTGACAGCGCCGGGCGGCTGTGGCAATGCGCCCGCCTTCACGGCCCCCGTTTCGTTGGCGCCGGACGGCTATTTTTCGGAGACACAAGTGGTCAAGGCTGAATGGGGCACCAAGCGTGCCTGCCCGAAGTGCAACACGCGCTTTTACGATCTTGGCAAGGAAGATCCGGTGGTGTGCATCAACTGCGCCCATGCCTGGATTCCGGACCCGATTCTCAAGTCCAAGCAGACCACGCCTTTCGAGCAGGCCAAGCCCGCAGCCGAGGTCGACAAGAAGCCCGGTGAA
>JBBQIP010000280.1:0-1897 GCA_038325045.1 Sphingomonadales bacterium | reverse complement strand
GGGGGTGTTTTTGTCGGCCCGCGGGGGGGGCGCCCCGCCCCCCCCCCACACCTACATTTCCCCCGCCCCCATATGCCGGGGGTTTGTCCCCTCTTCCATCTCGGGGGGGGGGGCGCCCCCCCCCCCCCCCCCCCGCCGGAGGCTGTCGCAGCCCTCAGCCCGCCCGTTCCGCCAGCCAGCGTTCCAGCCATTTGATCGAGTAATTGCCGTCGATGAAGTCCGGGGCTTCGATGAGTGCCTGGTGCAGCGGGATGGTGGTTTTCGGCCCGTGGATCACGAATTCCTCCAGCGCGCGGCGCAGGCGCATCAGCGCATCGTTGCGGTTGGCGCCGTAGACGATGAGCTTGGCGATGAGCGAATCGTAATAGGGCGGAATCCGGTAGCCGTCGTAAAGCGCTGAATCGACCCGCACGTGCAGCCCGCCGGGCTGGTGGAAGTCGGTCACCCGGCCCGGGGAGGGGGCGAAGGTCACCGGGTCCTCGGCGTTGATCCGGCATTCGATGGCATGGCCTTCAAAGCGGATTTCGTCCTGGCTGACCGAGAGCGGCAGGCCGGCTGCCACCCTTATCTGTTCGCGCACCAGGTCGAGGCCGGTGATTGCCTCGGTCACCGGATGCTCCACCTGCAGCCGGGTGTTCATCTCGATGAAGAAGAACTCGCCGTGTTCATACAGGAACTCGATGGTGCCGGCGCCGCGATATTTGAGCTTGGAAATGGCGCTCCGCACCACTTCGCCCATCCGCGCCCGGGTTTCCGCGTTGAGGGCGGGCGAGGGGGCTTCTTCCAGCACCTTCTGGTGGCGGCGCTGCAAGGAACAGTCGCGCTCGCCCAGATGCACCGCACCGCCCTTGCCGTCGCCGAATATCTGGAATTCGATATGGCGCGGCTCGGACAGGTATTTTTCCAGATAAACAGTGTCGTCGCCAAAGGCCGCCTTCGCCTCGGCACGCGCCTGGGATACCAGCCCCGCCAACGACGCGGCATCGGGGATAACCTTCATGCCGCGACCGCCGCCGCCCGATGCGGCCTTCACCAGCACCGGATAGCCAATCTCTTCTGCCACCGCGAGCGCCTGCTCGGTGGAGGTGAGCGGCCCGTCCGAGCCCGGCACCAGCGGCAGGCCGAGCGCGGCCGCCGTGCGCTTTGCCTCCACCTTGTCGCCCATCTTGCGGATATGCTCGGGGTCCGGCCCGATCCAGACGATGTTATGCTCCTCCACAATCTCGGCGAAGCGGGCGTTTTCGGAGAGGAAGCCATAGCCGGGGTGGATCGCATCCGCCTGCGCAATCTCGGCAGCCGAGATGATGGCGGGGATGTTGAGATAGCTGTCGGTGGCCGATGGCGGCCCGATGCAGATGGCTTCATCGGCCAGCCGCACATGCATGGCATCGGCATCGGCGGTGGAATGCACGGCCACGGTGCGGATGCCCATCTCGCGGCAGGCGCGGTGCACACGAAGCGCGATTTCGCCGCGATTGGCGATCAGGACCTTGTTGAACATCGGGCTATTCGATCACCACCAGCGGCTCGTCATATTCGACCGGCTGCTCGGAACGGATAAGCACCTTCTTCACTATGCCGGAACGCGGCGCGAGAATCGGGTTCATCACCTTCATCGCCTCGATGATGAGGAGCGTTGCCCCCTCGGCCACCTGCGCGCCCTCGGCCACATAGGGCGGCGCGCCTGGCTCAGGGGTAAGATAGGCGGTGCCCACGATGGGGGATTTGACCAGGCCTGGGTGCGACTTCCAGTCGGTATCGCCGGAAGCTGCCGGCGCTGCAGCAGCAGGTGCAGTAGCCGGTGCCGGGGCAGGAGCCGGCGCTGCATAAACCTGCGTGCCCGCAGAAAGGCTCCGCGCCACCCGGATCGAGCGTTCGCCGTCCTTCACCTCGATTT
>JBBQIP010000279.1:0-1907 GCA_038325045.1 Sphingomonadales bacterium | reverse complement strand
GGCCCTCAAGGCCGGGGATGCGCACATCGAGCGACGGCGCATCGGCCGCCATGGTGCCGCTGCCGACCACGATGAGGCTGGTGCGGGCGCGCTCCAGATGGGCATGGGCGCGGGCGCGGGCGCCGGTTATCCAGCGGCTGCTGCCATCTGCGAGGGCCAGGCAGCCATCGAGGCTGAGCGCGAGCTTGAGGGTGATGTGCGGCCGGCCGAGGCGGTGGCGGGTGAAGAAGCCGGCCATGCTCGCCTCCGCGTCTGCCGCCAGCACGCCGGCGGAAACGGCGATGCCGGCGGCGCGCAGCCGGGCGATGCCCTGCCCGTTGGTGCGGACATCCGGATCGGTGGCGGCGATGACGACACGGGCGACCCCGGCGGCGATGAGCGCGCCCGCACAGTCCGGACCGCGTTGGCTTTGGTGGGCGCAGGGCTCCAGCGTCACATAGGCGGTGGCGCCGTGCGCGGCGGGGCCGGCCTGGGCCAGCGCCATCGCCTCCGCGTGCGGGCGGCCGCCGGGCTGGGTCCAGCCGATGCCGAGCGTGCGACCGTCCTTGAGGAGGATGCATCCGACATTGGGGTTGGGCGCGGTTGGCCCCCGCGCACGGCTGGCGAGCGCCAGGGCTGCGGCCATGATCGGCTGGTCGGTGTGGGTGCTGCTCACATCACCGGCGGTTCGGCAGCCACATAGGGGATTTCGCGCCGGGCGCCGCCGCCTGCCACATAGGCATCATATTGCGCCTGTGCTGTCTCGCGCGCCGGGCCGCTGAGTGTTTCGATATAGGCGCGCGCTTCGGCCAGCTTTTGGGCGCGGGCGGCCTGGGTGGCTTCGCTATCGGCAATCGCATCGTCGCGGGTGCGGGTTTCCTCCCAGCTTTCGGCGTAGATGATCTTGGAATCCGGCTTCATGTAGCCGGAGCGGTTTTCGATGAGGAAGGCGAACATGACGATGGCGGTGATGGCCACCGAGGAGCCGCCGACGATGAGGAAGCGGCGGCGGCGATCGGCCGGGGACGGATCGAGAAACGACATCAGCGCACCTTAGTTGCAGGAATTGGGCGATGCCAGCGCGGCATGAGGTCCCTCAGCCTGCCAGCCGGGCGAGTGCTGCCTCGCGGCCGATGAGCGGCAACAGCGCTGCCATTTCCGGGCCGGACTGGCGGCCTGTCAACGCCTCGCGCAGCGGCTTGAACAGCGCCTTGCCGGCATGGCCGCGCGCCTTCATCGCCTCGATAAGCGCCGGCCATACTTGCTCGGTCCACGGCAGATCGGCCAGCACCAGGGCGGCATCGGCGGCGACGGCGCGCGCTGCATCATCGAGCGCGGGTGCGATGGGGCCGGCGATGATCTGCTGCCAATCATCCACCTCGCTGAACCGGCTGAGGTTGCCGTGCACCGCCTCCCAAAGCGCCGGGTCCAGCCCCGGGCGGCGGCGGGAGGCTTCCGCCAATGGCAGGGCGTGGACGATGCGGGCGTTGAGGCCGGCCAGCTGCTCGGGATCGAAACGCGCCGGCGCGCGGCCGAAATCGGCGAGCGCAAAGCCCTGCGCCAGCGCTTCGAGGCTCTCCATCGCCTCCACCGGCAGCGCGGTGCCGAGCCGGGCGAGCAGGCTGGCGATGGCCATCGGCTCGATACCGGCGGCCTGCCACTCGGCCACGCCTTCGCTGCCCAGCCGCTTGGAAAGCGCAGCATCGGCGCCGGTGAGCAGCGCCAGATGGGCGAGTGCGGGGGGCGGGCTGCCCAGCCCTTCGAACATCTGCAGCTGGACGGCGGAGTTGCTCACATGATCCTCGCCGCGCACGATATGGGTGATGCCCATGTCGATATCATCGACCACCGAGGGCAGCAGGTAGAGCCAGGAGCCATCGGCGCGGCGGATGACCGGATCGGACAGTTGCGACGGCTCGAACCGGCAG
>JBBQIP010000278.1:0-1915 GCA_038325045.1 Sphingomonadales bacterium | reverse complement strand
CAGAATATCGTTGGCCGCCTGCAGAGCGATCGGATCGTCCAGCCCGGTAAGCGGCAGCGGCACACCGCCCCGGATATAGCTTTGCGGGCTGTTGGGGCGGTCCACCAGCAGGATGCGGCTTTTCCCGGCCGGCGGCACGGGCGGCATGGTGACCGTACCGCGCGCCACGCCGGGCTGCGGCTGCCATTCGCCAAAGCTGCTTTCTAGAAGCGGCTTCAGCGCGGCCATATCGATATCGCCGACCACGAACAGCTCCATGGTATCAGGGCGAAGCCAGCGCGCGTGCCAGCGTTGCAGGGCGGCGCGGGTTACGGACTTCACGCCTTCGGGCGTGCCGCTTGCGGGCGATGCATAGGGGTGGCCGCTGCCATAGAGGAGCGGCGGCAGCAGGCGCCGGGTGAGGGAGCCGGGATCGGCCATTTCCCGCTCGATGCCGTTCAGGGTCTGGCCGCGCACGCGCTCCAGTTCGGTGGCCGGAAAATCCGGGCGCTGCACGATATCGGCAAACAGCTTGAGCGAGGGGGCGAGGTTGGGTTTGAGCGCATCGAGGCTGAGCTGCAACCGGTCCGCCCCCACCCCGCCGCCGATATAGGCGCCCAAACGCTCGCGCGCCTCGGAGATTTTCGGGCCTGTCATGCCGGCTACACCTTCGTCCAGCAGGGAAAAGGCCATGGTCGAAAGGCCAGGCGCGGCAGGATCATCGGCAGCGCGCCCGCCTTCAAAGCTGGCGAGAATGCGGACCACCGGCACGGCACCCCGCCGTGCCAATGTTACCTTTACGCCATTGGCCAGCGTTGCCCGCTCAAGCTGCGGTTCTGCAAGCACGGGAAGGCCGGTCACCTCCGGCTCGGCCATGCGGGCTACTGGCTTTATCGGGGTCTCGGCGGAGGGAGCGGTTTGAGCGACTGCCTTGCTTTCTTCTGCCGCGGGGCGTTCGCCCGGCAGCACGACCAGCCGGAAATCACCGCGCGAAAGCCATTCGCGGGCAGCTGCCTGAACCGCTGCCGGCGTGGCCTCGGCGTAGCGCGCCAGCTCCTTTTTGTAGAAACCGGGATCGCCTGAGTAGAGCGCGCCCTCGGCGAGCGTGGCCGCCTTGCCGCCAAAACCGCCCACCGCCTCAAGGCCCCGGATGGTGCCGGCAACGGCGCGGGTGGCCACCCGGGTAAGCTCATCTTGCGTGGGGCCATTTGCGATGAATTCAGCCAGCGCCGTGTCGATACGGGCCTGTACGGCAGCTTGATCAGCGCCGGGGGCGAGGGTTACATCGATGCTGCCGGTGCCGACCTTTTCGAAGGCGGAAGCGCCGCCGCTGACCGAGACTGCCATCTTCCTGTCGCGGACGAGATCATTGTAGAGCCGCGAACTGTCGCCACTGGCGAGGATGGCAAGGGCTATGTCGATGAGCGGCGCCTGTGGGTTGCTTACGCCCGGTATGGTCCAGCTCCGCTCCAGTCGCGGGGTCGGGATCCGGTCCTGCATGGTCCGGGTGCGGGTTTCGGTCCAGCGGGGAACCGGGGCGGGGATGCGCTTGACCTCCGGCCCGCGCGGGATGGCGCCGAAATAGCGCTCGACCAGCGGGCGGGCTGTGGCAAGGTCGATATCGCCGGCCAGCACCAGCACGGCATTGTTCGGCCCATAATTGGTCCGGAACCAGCCCCGTACATCGTCCAGGCTGGCGGCATCGAGATCGGCCATGCTGCCGATGGTGGAATGGGCATAAGGGTGGCCGGCGGGGAACAGCGCCTCCAGAGTGGCATATTGGGTGAGGCCGAGCGGATCATTATCCCCCTGCCGCTTTTCATTCTGCACGACGGCGCGCTGGGCATCCAGCTTCTGCTGGGTGACGGCGCCGAGCAGATAGCCCATGCGGTCGCTTTCAAGGAACAGCGCGAGCGGCCGGGCAGGGGTGGGCACG
>JBBQIP010000277.1:0-1965 GCA_038325045.1 Sphingomonadales bacterium | reverse complement strand
TCAGCAGCGCGGTCCATTTGCCTGAGAGATTCCGGGGGCGGCTTGCTCCTTCGGCGGTGGGGCTTTCCCCCACACTCTCCCGCGCTGCCGCCGGGCCTTTTGAGCCCGCCGACAAGGAGTGAGTGGGCTATGGCGCACAGGCTGTCAACCATTGCCGCAAGGGTGCTGCAATCTGTTCCGGGGGCGGCTGGTTGGGCATCTGGCGGCGGCCCGGAAAAATGCCCGGCTACCAGCCCGCCAGCAACCGTGTCGCAGCGCTTATTTGGTGACGTTATAGGCCAATTCGGCGTCGCTTAGCTGGAAGCCGACAAGCATTTCGAAGCTGGCAGCGCGCAGCGCGGCCTGCACGGCCGGCTCGGCCATGGGATCAACTGCCGCATCCGGATCGCCGGGGCGGCGCTTGCGGTTGATGCGGCGCTGCGTTTCCAGCGGCAGGGTGGCGACAGCGCGGCTGACCCGGCTCTGTGCGGTGCCGCTGGCCACCGCGCGGGTGGCGCCGGCGGCGAAATCCACGCTGATGCTGCCGACCTGCTTGGAAACGATGAGGTTGCCGCCCTGCACCACGGTGGCAAACACCGGCAGCTGCACCTGGCGGGCCGCACCGGACTCGGCACGGCGCGCCACCACATCGTAGCTCACCTGGCTTACCAGCGTTTCGCTGCCATCGTTGCAGCTGGAGCGGACATTGGTGATCGTGGCCTCGATATCGAGATTGGCGACATCGGGCGCGGCGCCGGGGGTGAAGCGGGTGATATCGCCGGCAAACACCGGCACCGCGACCGCCGGACAGGGCGACCGCTTGACGATGAGCGGGTTGCGGTTGCAGCCCGCCAGCAGAACGAGCAGCAGGACGGGGGCAAGGGCGACTGCCTGCGCTTTGCGGAAACTCGACATGACACCCTTTGGCCGGGCACCCTGCTGGTGCCGCGCGGCGCACCTTAGGAGCGCGCTGCCGTGGCCGCAAGACGCTGCCATGACCGCAAGACAGTGGCGCGCGCGTGCGGTTTCGCTTAGAGAATCGCATATGACCGACCTGACCGCCCATCGCAGCGAAGCTCCAGCCGGGGATGCCGACACCGGACCACCGCTCACCGTGCTGGTGGCGGCGCCGCGCGGCTTTTGCGCCGGCGTGGACCGCGCCATCCATATCGTGGAGCTGGCGCTCGCCCGCTGGGGAGCGCCGGTGTATGTGCGCCACGAGATCGTGCACAACCGCTTTGTGGTGGATACACTGAAGGCCAAGGGCGCGGTATTTGTGGAGGAGCTGGACGAGGTGCCCGACGGGGTGCCGGTGGTGTTCTCCGCCCACGGCGTGCCCAAGGCGGTGCCGGCGGCGGCGGAAGCGCGCGGGCTCAACTATCTCGATGCCACCTGCCCGCTGGTATCCAAGGTGCACCGCCAGGCCGAGCGGCTGGTGGAGGCCGGGCGGCATATCCTGTTCATCGGCCATGAGGGCCACCCCGAAGTGATCGGCACCTTTGGCCAGGTGCCGCCGGGCGCGATGACGCTTATCGAAACGGTGGCCGATGCGGAGACGGTTGCGGTGAGCGACGCCGATAATCTGGGTTTCCTGACCCAGACCACGCTTTCGGTGGACGATACGGCGGACATGATCGCGGTGCTGCAGCGGCGGTTCCCGACCATATCCGGCCCGCGCGGCGATGACATTTGTTATGCCACCTCCAACCGGCAGGCGGCGGTGAAGGCGATGGCGCCGCGCTGCGATCTGGTGCTGGTGATCGGCGCCACCAACAGCTCCAATTCGCAGCGGCTGCGCGAAGTGGCCGAGCGCGAAGGCGCGCGCGCCTATCTCATCAACCGTGCCGCCGATATCGACTGGGGCTGGTTCGAGAACACCGCGACCGTGGGGCTGACCGCCGGTGCATCCGCACCCGAAGTGCTGGTGCAGGAAGTGCTGGCGGACATGGCGGCGCGCTATACGGTGCAGAGCGAGAATATTACCAC
>JBBQIP010000276.1:0-2093 GCA_038325045.1 Sphingomonadales bacterium | reverse complement strand
GAAAGCCAGCCGAAACCCCTCGTCCTTCAGCGCGCGCGCAAACAGCAGCCCGCCGCCAACCAGCAGCGCCAGCAGCGCCCACCAGCTCGCCGCCAGCACGTCCGAAAGCGTGATCACAATGCGGGTAAGCAGCGGCAGTTGCTGGCCGATATCCTCAAACTGCGCCACCACCTTGGGCACCACGAATATCATCAGCGCCGCCACCACCAGCACCGCCACCAGCAGCAGCGCAGCCGGATAGGCAAGGGTGGAGATCAGCTTGCCCCGCACCAGCGCCTGCCGCTCCAGCAGCACCGCCACCCGCTCCAGGGCGTGGGGCAGCGCACCCGATGCCTCGCCGGCCGCCACCATCGCGCGATAGAGGGCAGAAAAGCTCTTCGGCTCCAGCGCCAGCGCATCGCCCAGCCGGCGCCCCTCCGCCACCCCCTGGTGCACCCGGCCCAGCACGGCGCGGGTGCGCTCGGTCTCGCTCTGCCGGGCAATCGTGCGGAGCGCCTCCTCCAGCGGCATCACCTCGGCAAGCGTCGCCAGCTGGCGGGTGAACAGCATAAGCGCCCGGTGGCCCAGCGCCCGGTGGCCGGCCCTGGCGCTGCCCTCCTGCACGGCGGTAGAGGCTTCGGCCAGCGGCTCCAGCTTCAGCGCAAACAGCTGCTTCGCCATCAGCGCCGCCCGCGCCGCCTCGCCGGTCTCGGCCGCAATATTGCCGCGCCGCTCGCGGCCCTCGCTATCGAGCGCTGCATAGCGGTACTCAGCCATCGGCCACATCCAGCCGGGCCGGCTCGCCGGCGCGCATCACCCGCGCCGCCTCCTGCGCCGTCGTCACCCCCGCCTGCACCAGCGCCCGCGCCGCGCCGCCCAGCGCCGGTGAATTGGCAAAAGCCAGCGCTGCAATCGCCTGCTCATCCCCGCCAGCCACAATCAGCCGCCGCACCTCATCGCCCACCCGCACCACCTCGAAAACCCCGGTGCGGCCCTTCCAGCCGGTGCCGGCACAGGCCGCGCCGCCGCGCGGCTGCGCCACGGTGGTGCCCGCCGGCAAATCGATAAGCGCCGCCAGCCCGGCATCGAGCGGCTGCCATTCCGCGCACGCGCTGCACAGCCGGCGCACCAGCCGCTGGGCAATCACCGCCCGCAATGTGGAGGCTATCAGGAACGGCTCCACCCCCAGGTCGCGCAGCCGGGTTATGGCGCCCACTGCATCATTGGTGTGCACGCTCGAAAGCACCAGATGGCCAGTGAGCGCCGCCTGCACGGCAATTTCGGCGGTTTCCCCATCGCGAATTTCGCCCACCATCACCGCATCCGGGTCCTGCCGCAAAATCGCCCGCAGCCCGGCGGCAAAGCTCAGTCCCACCCGCGCGTTCACCTGCGTCTGGCCCACACCGTCCACGGCATATTCCACCGGGTCTTCCACGGTCAGGATATTGCGGCTGCCATCGTTCAGCAGCTTCAGCCCCGCATACAGGCTGGTGGTCTTGCCCGATCCGGTGGGCCCGGTCACCAGCACCATGCCATTGGGCTCGGCCAGCGCCGCCCGGTAGGCCGCCTCGATGCCCGCCGGCATCCCCAGCGCGTCGAGCCCTATCCCGGCATTCTCCTTGTCCAGCAGCCGCAGCACCACCCGCTCGCCGCCGCGCGAAGGCAGCGTGCTCACCCGCACATCGAGCGACTTCCCCGCCAGCGCCAGCCCGATGCGGCCATCCTGCGGCAGCCGCCGCTCGGCAATATCCAGCCGCGCCATCACCTTCACCCGGCTCACCACCATCGGCGCCACCGCCGCCGGCAGCCGGTGCCGCTCCGCCAGCTGCCCGTCCACCCGCATCCGCACCACAAGCGCGCTCTCATAAGGCTCGATATGAATGTCCGACACACCCTCGCGCGCGGCTTCCGCAATCAGGCCATTGAGCAGCCGGATGATCGGCGCCTCATCGGCACTGTCGAGCAGATCCTCAGCCGATGGGATGCTCTCCACCAGCGAGCCAAGCTCATCGCCGCCCATCGCCGCCGCCACCCCGTCGCCGGCATAATGGTCCGCCAGCAGCCGGTCGAACCGCAGCGCGCTCACCCGCTCCACCGCCAGCGGCCGCCCGGCA
>JBBQIP010000275.1:0-2111 GCA_038325045.1 Sphingomonadales bacterium | reverse complement strand
TCACGCGACCGGCCCTGCCGCACCCGGTGCGCGGCAATCGCCAGCATCCGGAGCGGCCGCACGATGGTGCGCGCCAGATAGACCGACAGCGACACGGTGAGCCCGGCCACCGCCACCAGCAGCCAGAAACTGGTCAACCGCTCGGCGCGGAGCACCCGCGACAGATCCTCCACACTATCGGTCAGATATACCGTGCCGCCGCCCTGGCCCGGAAAAGTTGCCGCCACCCCCAGCACCAGGCTGCTGTCGATTGCCCGGCGCAGCTCGGTAGCCGGCTGCCCGGTGGTGCTGGCGCGCGCCACTTCGGGCCAGTTGCCGGCACGATCGGGCAGTATTTCCTCATAGCGGGCCGGCGGCTTTATGCCGGCGATGCCCTCCAGCGCCCGGTCGATGAACAGCGCCGAGCGGCGGCGCCAGCTGGTGCCCTCAGGGTCATCGAGCGTGAACTGGGGAACCGATTCGCTTTGCCAGTTATCGGCAATTACCGAGCCATCCGTTGCATAGAGCCGGACCCGGGTGCCGCGCTCGAACCCCAGCCGGCCCAGCACGTCGGCGCGGGTGGCCGGCGGCATCGCGCCCGCCATTGTGGCCATGCTGCCGGCCTCGCGCGCCAGCTCGGCCGAACGCTCGTCCAATAGCCGGCCGCGCACCGTATCGATGTAGAGGAGCATGATCGCCAGCATGAGAACGGCGACCAGATTGACCGCAAAGATACGCGCGCGGAGCGAGCCGAAGCCCAGCCCCCGCCGCCATTCCTGTGCGCCATAGGGGTGTGCCTGCGAGCCGCCCCCCGGCGCAGCGCTGGCCCCGGCGCTGGCCACCTCAGGCTTCGTTGAAGCGATAGCCCACTCCGTAGAGGGTCTCGATGCCCTTGAAGCCGTGATCGACGGCGCGGAACTTCTTGCGCAACCGCTTGATATGGCTGTCGATGGTGCGGTCATCCACATAGACATCCTGCGAATAGGCGGCATCCATCAGCTGCTCGCGGGATTTCACGAAGCCCGGCCGCTGGGCCAGGGTCTCCAGAATCATGAATTCGGTAACGGTGAGCGATACATCGCCGCGCCGGCCATCGCCGCCGTTCCACACCACCCGGTGGCGGGCGGGGTCCATGGTCAGCCGCCCGCGCACGATAGGCTCGGCGGCCTGCTCGCCCTCCCCGCTGCCACCTTCTGCGGGTTCGCGCCGGTTCGCCACGCGGCGGAGCACGGCCCGGATGCGCTCGATGAGCAGCCGCTGGCTGAACGGCTTGCCGATGTAATCATCGGCGCCCATCGCCAGCCCCAGCGCCTCGTCGATCTCGGTGTCCTTGCTGGTGAGGAAAATCACCGGCAGTTCGGATTTCTCCCGCAGTCGCCGCAGCACCTCCATCCCGTCCATGCGCGGCATCTTGATATCGAGCACGGCAAGGTCGGGCGGGTTCTCGGTGAGCGCCTTCAGCGCGGTATCGCCGTCGGAATAGAGCCGGACCGCAAAGCCTTCGGCCTGCAGCGCGATCGAAACCGAGGTGAGGATGTTGCGATCATCATCCACCAGCGCGATCACCGGCGGGTCTGTATCATCCGACATGGGGGCCAACTGTCATAACGCCCGCTTTTCGCGCCGCTTGCGACCCAGCGCAAGGGACTCGGGGGTTGCACCCGGTTGAACAGCCGTGCGGAACCGCGGCCGCATTGCCCCCAGCCAAGCCCCGGAGCAGGCGTTCGTCGCAGCACGCGGCTCATGTCACCGCGCCGCAGCAGCACTATGCCTTGCGTTTTGACGAAGGTGCCCGGCTTGGCTATGCCCACGCTCAACGACCGGCAGGGCAAGCTCTGGCGGCGACAGATTTGGGAAGGATGCGCGCGTGTCGGCAACCAGCGGAAAGGGCTTCGCCTCAAGCCATGGCCTCGCGGCGATAGGCTACCCAAGCCCGGCGCAGCAGCACTGGAACCTGGGCACGGCACCGCTTGTCGAAATGGCGGTGAACCGGGGCGAGGGCCTGCTCAGCCGCCACGGCGCGCTGGTGGTGGAAACCGGCCGGCACACCGGGCGGAGCGCGCAGGACAAGTTCATCGTGCGCGATGAAGACACCGATTGCACCATCTGGTGGGACAAGAACAAGAGCATCA
>JBBQIP010000274.1:0-2124 GCA_038325045.1 Sphingomonadales bacterium | reverse complement strand
GAAAAAGTGCCCGGCGCGATGTTCTTCCTCGGTGCAGCAGCCGAAGGCAGCGACTGGCGCCAATGCTGCGGCCTGCACAGCAACCGCATGGTGCTCGATGAGGCGGTGATGCCGATGGGCGCCGCCCTGCACGCGGCCTTGGCCGAACGCTTTCTGGCGGAAGGCTTCGGCTGAAAGAGCGCCTCCGGCCGCCGGAGGCATCCCCTGCCCCGCAAATCACGGCAGAACCTCTTTCATCAGCGGGTTGGGGAAGCGCCGGCGCAGCGTTACCGCATAAAAGGTTTCGACCAGCCCTGGGTGCTCGTCCGCCTCCACCAGCAGCCCGGCCGCCAGCTCATCCTTCACCACAATCGGCGGCAGCACTGCCAGCCCCACATTCTCGCGCGCCAGCAGCCGCATCATCGCCATATCGTCCACTTCAGCCGCAATGCGCGGCCGCACCCCCAGCCGCTCGACCAGCGTATCGAAGCCGTGGCGAATGCCCGATTCGAGCGTGGGCAGAATGAGCGGCTGCTCGGACAGCAGCTGCGCCAGCGGCCTGGTGCGGTCGGGCAGCCGCGCCGGCGTGCCCACCAGCCCCACCGGCTGCTCGGCCACCTTGCGCGAAACCCAGGGCGTGGTCGCATCCGCCAGCGGCGCCATGGTGGCCAGCACCACATCCAGCCGGTGCGCCTCCAGCGCCGCCAGCAAATCCGCCAGCGCACCCGAGCGCGCCACCACCTCCACATCATCGCGGCCCAGCACCGGCCGCAGGAAATCCAGCTGGAAGTTGCGCGATAGCGTGGCGAGCGAGCCCACCCGCAGCACCGCGCGCGCCTCCCCCATCCGGCCCTGCAGCAGGTCCACAAGCTCATCACCGGCGGCAAAGATCGCATCTGCCCGGTCCAGCGCAATCCGCCCCGCCTCGGTAAGCACCAGCGCACGCCCGCGCCGCTCGAACAGCGGATGGCCGATCCGGTCCTCCAGCTTCCTGATCTGGACCGACAGCGCGGATTGCGACACACCGAGCGCGTCCGCCGTGCGGGTGAGGTTGCCCTCATGCGCCACCGCCCAAAAGTAGCGAAGATGGTTGTAGTTCAGCGCAGCCATGGCAACCGTTCTATCCTGTAGATCATTTCATTTCAAACAATGAACTATAGGTAACACTCTCCCCCTGCTATCCGGCATTTGCCTTGCCGGAGACCTGTTCATGACCCCCATCCTCGCCCTGTTGCCCCTTGCCGCTCCGGCGCTGCTTGCGGTGGTGGCGGTGCAGGCGCTTGCAGCACCTGGCCAGCGGCCGCGCGCACTTCTCGATCTTGTCCGCGCAGCCACGCTCGCCAGCCTCACCATCGCGCTGGTTTCGGCGCTGGGCAGCGTGCTTCTGGGCTCCGGCACCAGTCTGCTCATCGGCACCAGTGGCCTCGGGCTTTCGGTGCGCATCGATGCGCTGTCCATGGTGATGTTCGTGCTGGTCAGCTTCGTGGGCGTCATCGTCACCCAGTACAGCCGCAACTATATGGACGGCGATCCCCACCAGGGCCAGTTCACCGGCTGGCTGGCGGCCACGCTGGCGGCGGTGCAGCTGCTGGTCACTGCCGGCAACCTGTTCCAGCTGGCGCTGGCCTGGGTGCTCACCTCGCTGGCGCTCCACCAGCTGCTGATATTCTATAAAGACCGGCGGCAGGCGCAGATCGCCGCCACCAAGAAATTCATCATCGCCCGCGTAGCCGATGCCGCGCTCATCGGCGCAGCCGTGCTCATCGCCCGCCATTTCGGCACCACCGATATCGCCACCATCGCCACTGCCGCGCGCGAGGCCGGAAGCGGGGCCGGCAGCAGCATGGGCACCGCCATGCTGGCACCGGCCGTGCTGCTCGCCGTGGCGGCCATGCTCAAATCCGCGCAATTCCCCACCCATGGCTGGCTCACCGAGGTGATGGAAACCCCCACGCCCGTCTCGGCGCTGCTCCATGCCGGCATCGTCAATGCCGGCGGCTTCCTCATCATCCGCATGGCCGATGTCATGCTGCTGTCGCCCACCGCGCTCCATCTGCTCGCCATCATCGGCGGCTTCACGGCACTGTTCGGCGCCATCGTCATGCTCACCCAGCCGGCAATCAAGGTGTCGCTGGCCTGGTCCAC
>JBBQIP010000273.1:0-2136 GCA_038325045.1 Sphingomonadales bacterium | reverse complement strand
TTTGCCATGACGATGCATGCGGCCCTGGCTGCGCTTATGCTGGCCAGCGGCGCTGCCGCACAGGAAGCGCCATCTGCAGATGATGCAGCGGCGCTGGCGCTGAAGCTGGCGAATCCGGTTGCGGCACTCATCAGCGTGCCGCTGCAATTCAACTATGATGCCAATATCGGCCCGGCCCGCGACGGCGAGCGCTTCACCCTCAACATCCAGCCGGTCATCCCCTTCCAGCTCGACACCGATTGGAACCTGGTCTCGCGCACGATCCTGCCGGTCATCAGCCAGAGCGAGATCGTTCCGGGTGCCGGCAACCAGACCGGCCTCGGCGATACGGTTCAAAGCCTGTTCCTTACTCCCGCCAAGGCGGGCGGGCTGATCTGGGGCGTCGGCCCTGTCGCCCTGGTTCCCACCGCAACCAATCGCTTGCTGGGCGGCGGCAAATGGGGCGGCGGCCCCACCGCCGTGGTGCTGAAGCAGATCGGCCCCTGGACGGTTGGCGGCCTCGCCAACCACATCTGGTCGTTTGCCGGGGATGGCAGCCGCAACGATATCAGCGCGACCTTCCTCAACCCGTTCTTCTCCCACACGTCCAAGAGCGCCTTCACCTATGGCGCATCGGCAGACATCACTTATGACTGGAAGAGCGACAAGGTCACGATGCCGGTCAGCGTGTCGATCTCCCAGCTGACCAAGGTCGGCGGGCAGCTTGTCACCTTCGGCGCCGGACTTCGCTATTATGTGGCGACAACCGAATTCTCCCCGCACGGCTTTGCCGGCCGCGTCTCGGCCACCTTCCTGTTCCCGATCTGATGGTGGCCGCACCCCGATCTGGCCGTGTTGTGGCACTGGCGCTTGCGCTCGCTGCCAGCCCGTCGCTTGCCGCTGGCAGCCCGACCTTGACCGGTGACTGGGGCGGTGCGCGCACCAGCCTTGCCGCCAAAGGCATCACGGTCCGCGCCGATGCCACTGGCTATGCCCAGGGTGTGGTTGCCGGCGGCCCCGACCGCAGCTGGGACGGATCGGGCCGCGCCGATGTGTTCGTCGATGCCGACAGCGGGAAACTCGGTCTGTGGTCGGGCACCGGATTTCACTCCCATGGCGAAATCCGGTTCAGCGATCCGCGTTCCAGCTTCGGCGGCCAGTTATGGCCCGCCAACACGGCGGCCTTGCTGCCCCTCACGGGCGCCGGGCGTTTCGAGGCGACATCGCTCTATCTGAGCCAGCGGATCGACCGGCGCACCACGCTTCTGCTCGGCAAGATCAACGCTGTCGATCTCCTTGCCGGCGACCCGTTTTTCGGGGGCTGGGGCACCCAGCGTTTCCTGAATCTGGCCTTTGTCGCACCGCCGAGCGGGGTCGTGCCGCCCACGATCATGGGGGCGGTCATGGTCCATCGCGGTGATCCTGTAACCCTGACGGTGATGGTGTTCGATCCGCAGGACCGCACCGGTGATTACTGGGTGGACGGGCTGTTCTCCACAGGTGTCAACTTTGCGGTTGGAGCGACATGGAACGGCGCCGTCGCCGGCCGTTCGTCGAGCATCGGCATGACAACCACCGTTTCGACCAAGCGCGGCAAGGATCTTGGCGACTTTCTGCTGCCGCCGGGGCTGGTAAGTTCCACGCGCGAGGGCAGCTACAACATCGCGGTGCAGGTGAGCCACCTGCTGGTCGAAAGCGCGGCGGTAAAGGGCAAGGGACTGGGCGTCTATGCCAAGGCGGCGATCGCTGATGGCAATCCGAACCCGATCCGGGCCTCGTTCGCCGGCGGTATAGCCGCGCATGCCCTGGTGGCCGGCCGACCGCATGACAGTTTCGGCATAGGCATTTTCTATCACAAGTTCAGCGACGTGCTGCAGGACACCGTGCAGCCGCTGGTCCGGTTCCGCGACGAATCTGGGTTGGAGGCCTGGTACAGTCTGGCAGTGAAGCCCTGGCTGAAGCTTACGGCTGACGCGCAAGTGATAAGGCCGGCTCGCGGCGACCGGCCGACATCGCTCATTCTGGGCGCACGCGGAAATGTGGCGTTCTGATGAAGCCGGCCTTTATCAATATGATCGAGTGCGTTGCCGGTGCCCTGACCGGCGCCGGCACGGTGTTGGAGAGCAAGGATTTCGGGAGCGTACCCGCGCTCGATTT
>JBBQIP010000272.1:0-2138 GCA_038325045.1 Sphingomonadales bacterium | reverse complement strand
AGCGGGATATTTCCACCAAAATGCAGTCGGTACCGGCGCGGATGGTGGCGCCGCGCTTGCGGCCCGAAATCAGCCCCACTTCCCCGAATATCTCGCCCTGGCCAATCGGAACCGTAACCGACGGGTCATTGGGGTTGATCTCGACCAGCACCGTGCCCTGGGCGATGCCGAACAGCGAGGATCCCGGCGCATTGCGCTCGAAGATGGTGGCACCGGCAGAATAGGCCCGGGCCTGGCTGTCGAGCATGAACTCGCGCATCTGCAGGCTGCTCATGCCGTTCAAGATGCCCACATTACCACGCAGGAACTCCAGCCACTCGGCTACCGAGCGCCCGCGCGGCAGCTGGGCGAACTTGGCTTCCAATATCGGCTCGTCGGCCGGCTTCAGGCTGGTGTTGCCGTTGATGAACTCCACCACATCATGGCCCTGGTTCATGCAATGCTTGATGAGCGGGTAGCCGGCCAGCGCGCCGATCACATAAATGCCGGGCGCGGTCGATTCGAAGGTGGCGGAAAGCGTGGGGAAGGCCAGCCGGTCGCTGCTGGCAAATTCCACGCCGCAGGCTTCCACAAAGCTGCGCGGCGGCGCCGATCCCATGCGGGCGATAATCCGGTCGCAGCGCGCACGAACCTCGCCGTCGCGGGTCTCGAGCGTTATCCAGCCTTCCTCCACGCTGTTGGTGTTGGTCTCCGCCATGATGCTGATTCGCCCGTCATCGCGGGCCGCCAGCAGCGCCTTCACATTGGCATCCTTGGCGGTGGAAAATTCTGCGGCGCGGTTGACCAGCGTCACCACATTGCCCTGGGCGGCATCGGCGGCCAGCCCGAGCGCGTTTTCGATGCCGGCATCGCCGCCGCCGATGACGAAGATGTGCTCGTCATTATACATCGCCGGATCGTCGAGCTGGTACTGCACATGCGGCAGGTCACCGCCCGGGCAGGCCATGCGGTTGGGGTTGCCCTGGGTCCCGATCGCCAGCACCACCGTGTCGGCAACCAGCTCGGTGCCATCGCTCAGCGCCAGCCTGTAAGGCGGCGCCATGCGCTGCAGTTCCTGCACTTCGCTGGTGCCATCGCGCTTGCGGTTGACGATCTTCTGGATGCTGCCGGCAATGGCGGCGCCGGTCCCGGTAATCGACTTCACCTCGGCACGGTGGCGCACGGTCACCTTGTGTCCTGCAGTCTGCTTGTCCCAGATTCCGAGCACGGATTCGCGCTTGCCGGCCTCGAAATCCAGGTCCGAGCGCAACACCAGCTGCGCCGGTGTCGCCATCACATGCTTGCCCTTCTGGTATTTATATATGGTGTCGGACAGATGGTCTGTCTTCTCGATGAGCACATGGCTCAGCCCCAGCGCGGCGGCACGCGCAGCGGCGCTTAGGCCTGCCGGCCCGGAGCCGATAATGGCAATCCGGTAGTTTTCGCCCACTGTGCCAGCCCCCTGAGCAACTTCTGCGACGATGACACTCTAAGCGTCTTCTGCGACGATGACACTCTATCATCCTGCGTCGCGGCGGCTAGTGTGCAATACGGTCGTATGGCAAAGATACGCTGATTTCCCGCAGCGGTTTCGGCGGTGATGCGGTTTTATTGCAAAGGGTCCTGACTGCGATGCTGGCCGAAATCGGGCAATTCTCGCTCATTCTCGCACTTCTGGTGGCAACCATGCAGGCGGTGGTGCCCATGGTGGGAGCCGCGCGCGGCGATGGCCGGCTCATGGCGTTCGGGCGCATTGCGGCCGGATTGCAGGCGGTGCTGCTGTCAGCCGCCTTCGCGCTGCTCATGGCGTGCTTTGCCCGCGCCGATTTCTCGGTGGCGCTGGTGGCGAACAATTCCGCCCTCGATCAGCCGCTGGCCTATCGGCTGGCCGCCACCTGGGGCAATCATGAAGGCTCGATGCTGCTCTGGGTGCTCATCCTCGGCGTGTTCGGCGCCGGAATTGCGGCCTTTGGGGATAATCTTCGTGCCAGCCTGCAGGCGCGTGTGCTCGGCGTGCAGGCGATGATAAGCACCGCCTTCCTCGCCTTTTCGCTGTTCACTTCCAACCCGTTCGCGCGGCTGGTGCCAGCGCCTGCGAACGGCGCCGAATTGAACCCGCTGCTGCAGGATCCCGGCCTCGTCTTCCACCCGCCGCTGCT
>JBBQIP010000271.1:0-2139 GCA_038325045.1 Sphingomonadales bacterium | reverse complement strand
CGCTGGTGGTGGCCGGCCCGGAGCACCAGCTGCGGGTGGAGGAGGCGGCCGATGGCACGCCCCGGCCCTATCTGCATGTTCGTGCCGGGCTGGAGGCGCTGATCAACCGGCCGGTATTTTATGAGCTGGCGGCGCTGGCGCTTGCAGAAGGCCGGTCGCCGCCCGGGCTGTGGAGCGACGGCGGCTTTTTTCCGTTGATGAAGGCCGGCTGATGGCGATCGAGCGGCTGCGCGCGGCGATGCGGCGCGGGCCTGATGGCAGCAGCGGCTATGCCAGCGACTGGCATGTTTCGGAGGGCGGCGCGGCGGCGAGCGAAGTGCCGGCAGCTTTGATGCCGGCGGCCGTGCTGATGGCGATCACGGACGAGGCCGAGCCGACGCTGCTCTTGACCCGGCGGCAGGCACATCTGAAGCGCCATGCTGGGCAGATAGCCTTTCCCGGTGGCCGCAGCGATGCTGCCGATGTCGACCCGGTGATGACCGCCTTGCGCGAGGCGGAGGAGGAAGTGGCGCTGCCCCGCACGGCGGTGGAAGTGCTTGGACAGCTTGGCCATTATGCGACCGGCACCGGGTTTCTGGTGACCCCGGTGGTGGGGCTGGTGGCGCCGGGGCTGGTGCTGACCCCCGAGGCGGGCGAAGTGGCCGAGCTGTTTCATGTGCCGCTGGCGCATGTGCTCGACCCGGCGCACCATGAGCTGCGGCTGGGCAGCTGGCAGGGCCGTGAGCGCCGCTCGTTCGTGATCCGCTATGGCAACCGCGAAATCTGGGGAGCGACTGCGGGCATGATCGTGAACCTCTCCCGCCAGATTTTGCCATGAGCGGCGCGTTGCTGCCGTTGCCGGGCTGGGCATCGAGCCCGGACGGCCTGCGGCTGCTGGAGGCGCTGGATGCAGGCGCTGGCACCACCCGGCTGGTGGGCGGCCTGGTGCGCGATGCTATGCTGGGCCTGGCTTCGAGCGACATTGATTTTGCGACCGCCCTTGCGCCATCAGAAGTGATGGAGCGGCTGGTGGCGGCGGGGCTGAAGGCGGTGCCCACCGGCCTTGCGCATGGCACGGTGACCGCCGTTGCGGGCGGGCTGAAGGCAGAGGTGACCACGCTGCGACACGATCTGGCCACCGATGGCCGCCATGCGAAGGTGGCCTTCACCGACGATTGGCAGGCCGATGCGGCGCGGCGGGACTTCACCATAAACGCGCTTTATGCCCGGCTGCCGGGCGGCGAGATCGAGGACTGGTTCGGCGGGCTGGCCGATCTTGGCGCGCGCCGCGTGCGCTTTATTGGCGACCCGTTGCAGCGGATTGCCGAGGACCATCTGCGGATCCTGCGCTTTTTCCGCTTTTCCGCGCGCTTTGCCGATGCGCCGGATGCGGACGGGCTGGCGGCCTGCCGGGCGCGGGCGAATGATCTGATGGCCCTCTCCCGTGAGCGGATTGCAAGCGAAATCAAAGGGCTGCTGCTGGTGGCTGACCCGGTGCCGATGCTGGCGGTGATGCTGGAGGCGGCAATGCTGCGGCCGGTGCTGCCCGAGATTGACTCCTCAAGGCTCGCCCGGCTTGCCACCACCATTGCCACCGAAGCGGCTGCCGACCAGCGGCCAGACTGGCGGCGGCGGCTGGCGGCGCTGCTGCCGCCCGACCGGGCGCTGGCCGATGCGGTGGCGGCGCGGTTGCGGCTGGCCAATGCCGACCGGGCGCGGATTGCGCTCGCGGTGCTGCCGCCCGGCCACCGGCCGGTCTATGCCGAGGCCTGGGCTGTGGGCGTGGAAGGCGCGATGGACCGGCTGCTGATTGATGGCCGGGTGAACGATGCGCGCCAGCTGGCGGCATGGGAAAAGCCGCGCATGCCGGTTTCCGGCCGCGACCTGCTGGCGCGCGGGGTGATGCCGGGCCCGGAAGTGGCGGCCCGGCTGGCGCGCTTTGAAGCGGCCTGGGTGGCGGCAGGCTTTCCCCGCGAGCCGACTGTGGTGGCGGAATTGCTTAGCGAGGCGCTGGGCTGAGTGCGGGTTTTAGAAGGGTGCCTCCGGCGGGCAGGGCCGCCCGCCCACCACCCAAATTTGGTCGAGCGTTCTGACCGGCGGTGGCTATCCCCGGGGCGGGCCCAGCGCAAGCGGGTGCCGGGCCGCCCGCCCCGCCCGCCG
>JBBQIP010000270.1:0-2160 GCA_038325045.1 Sphingomonadales bacterium | reverse complement strand
TGGGCTTCGACCCCGCCAAGCTGAACGTGAACGGCGGCGCCATCGCCATCGGCCACCCGATCGGCGCTTCGGGCGCCCGGGTGCTGGTCACGCTGCTGCACGAAATGGCGCGGCGCGATGCCAAAAAGGGCCTCGCCACGCTGTGCATCGGAGGCGGCATGGGGATTGCGCTCACCGTAGAGCGTTGAGGTGATGGGCGGGAAGGCGCGCCCTCTCGAGCGGCTGTTCGCCGGCCCCCGCCATGGCCGGCTGTTGGTGCTCGGCCGCCCGCCCGCCGCCGTGGTCATCCCCACCGATGGTTGGGAGCGCTTTGCCTGTGTGGCGGCGACGGACGAGGACATGCGCGCCGGCACCGTGCGCGCCGACCCGCACCATCTGCCCTTTGCCGAAGCGGTGTTCGACCGGGCGCTGGTAACCGCCCCGCTCATCCAGCCGCGGCTCATGCTGCGCGAGCTGTGGCGGGTGCTGGGGCCGGCCGGGGTGGCGGTGATGGTGGTGCCCGCGCGCTGGCCCTGGCAGGCAAAGGCGCGCGGCTGGCGCAAGGATCCGCTGGCGCTGCGGCTGGACGAAGCGATGTTCGAGGTGCTCGACTGGCAGGTGCAGCGGCTGCCGCAGCGCCACCATGTGGTCATGCTGGCCAAGCGCGACGGCATGCGGCCGGCGCTGGTGGGGGCGGCGGAACCTTCCCGCGTGCCAGCCACCGCCGGCCCGCTGCAGGTCAGCCCGCCTTCGACAGAACGAACACTGCCTGTTCGGCACGAAGATTTGCCAGAAGCGCGGAGGCCGGACGGCCCTGGCTGAAATAGCTGGCGCGCTCGATCCGCAAGCCCCGCTCGGCCACCAGATCGCGGAAATCATCGATGGTGCACAGGTGGATGTTGGCAGTCTCGTGCCAGCTTACCGGCAGCGTGGCGGTGACCGGCATCCGCCCGCCCAGCCCGAGCGCGGCTCGCACCCGCCAATGGCCGAAATTGGGAAAGCTGACGATGGCGCGGTCCGCCACCCTGAGCAGGCTGTCCAGAATTTCCGCCGGGCGCTTCATCGCCTGCAGCGTGTTCGACAAGATTGCCACGTCAAAGGCCGCATCGGGCCATTCCTCAAGGTCGGTATCGGCATCGCCCTGCACCACCGAAAGCCCGCGCGCCATGGCGGCAGCCACCCGGGCGGGCGCCATTTCGATGCCCTGCACGCGCGCGCGCCTCGTGGCGCGCAGATGTGCCAGCAGCGCCCCGTCGCCGCAGCCGACATCGAGCACACGGGCACCGTGCGGCACCGCATCGGCAATCGCCTGCAGGTCGGCGCGCAGCTCAGTCATGCTGGCCCAAAAAGCCGGCGACCACCCGGTTCATCTCGGGCGTATCGAGCAGAAAGGCATCATGGCCGTGCGGGCTTTCCAGCTCCACAAAGCTGGCAGGCGCCCCGGCGGCATGCAGCGCGCGGGCGATGCGCCGGCTTTCCGCCGTGGGGTAGAGCCAATCGGATGTGAAGCTGACGAGCGCGAAGCGCGTGCCGGCGCGCGCTGCCCCCGCAAAGGCGGCCGCCAGCAGGCCATCGTGCGGCGCTGCAAGGTCGAAATAGTCCATCGCCCGGGTGATGTAGAGATAGCTGTTGGCATCGAACCGCTCCACAAAGCGCAGGCCCTGGTGGCGCAGATAGCTCTCCACCTGAAACTCGGCATCAAAGCCGAAGCCCAGCGCTGCCTTCGATTGCAGCCGCCGGCCGAAGCGTTCGGTCAGCCCCTGTTCGGACAGATAGGTGATGTGCGCCGCCATCCGAGCCACTGCCAGCCCGGCGCTGGGCAGTGCTTCAGGCGTATAATCGCCGCCAGCCCAGGCCGGATCGGCCATGATCGCCTGCCGGCCCACTTCGTGAAAGGCGATGTTCTGCGCCGATTGCCGGTCGGCCGCCGCAATCGCCACCACTGCCTGCACGCGCTCGGGAAAATGCACGGCCCAGGCCAGCGCCTGCATGCCGCCCATCGAGCCGCCAACCACCGCCTGGAGCCGCGCCACACCCAGATGGTCGAGCAGCCGGGCCTGCACCGCCACCATATCGGCGATGGTGATGACCGGAAAACGCATGGCATAGGGGCTGCCGGTGGCCGGATCGGGGCTGCCCGGCCCGGTGCTGCCCGAACAGCCGCCGAGAACATTGGCGCAG
>JBBQIP010000269.1:0-2194 GCA_038325045.1 Sphingomonadales bacterium | reverse complement strand
ATGCCAATTCCGGCCCGCTCGCCGGCACGCGGCGTTTCTGGAACCCGGAAAATCACCTGCCCTGCGGCCCCACCCCCTGGGGCCAGCTGGTCGCGGTAGACATGAACAAGGGCGAGATCGCCTGGCGCACCAACCTCGGCCGCACCGAGAGCCTGCCCGAAGGCAAGCAGGACACCGGCCGCCCCGGTCTCGGCGGGCCGATCACCACTGCCACCGGCCTCACCTTCGTCGGCGCGGTCGACGATGCGCGGTTCCGCGCCTTCGAAACCGCCACCGGCAAGGAGATCTGGACCCACAAGCTGCGTGGCTCGGCCGTCGCCACGCCGATCACCTATGCGACTGCGGATGGCCAGCAGTTCATCGCGGTGATGGCAACAGGGGGCGGACAGGTAGGCGCTGAGCTTACGACAGACGAACTGATCGCCTTCAGCCTGCCAAAATGAGCGCAGCTGTTCGCCTCGCCCTGTGTGCAGTCGCTGCTCTTGCAGCGCTGGCCAGTGCTGCTGCAGAATCGCCCGAACCACTGACGCCCGAACAACTCGCAATGTTTCCCGCCGGCCATGGTCGTGCGGAAACCGTGCGGGTTTGTTCGGGATGTCACGCGCTCGAGATCATCACCCAGCAGCGCATGGCAGCCGATGATTGGGCGCGCGCGGTGGACATGATGGCCGGCCGCGGCGCCATTGGAAGCGATGCGGATTTCGACGCGATCACCGCCTATCTTGCAAAGTCCTTCCCCGCCAGCTGACTGGGGTTTTGAAGGTTGAACCCCGGTCATGCAATGGGGCAGGATAAGACGACGGGTCTGCCGGCCGATATAGGCTTCCTATACCGGTCCAAATGGACGACCAGAAACCTTGCAGTCAGGCATAAGCGCCATAAAACTGTATACAGCTAGGGCTCAAGGCTCATAATGGCCGAGCAGCCAGGGGAGGAATCGGCAGTGTCGGACCAGACGATAATGGGCATGCGTCCAACCCGGGTGCGCTACGGCGTGGTCGGGTTTGCGCTTTCGCTGGCGGTCATCTCTTATATCCAGCGGGTTGCCATCAGCCAGGCGGCAGGCCCGATCTCGGCTGAACTGAATTTCGACAAGCAGCAGATGGGCGCCGTGCTCGGCGCCTTCGGGCTCGCCTATGCAGCCTTTGAAATCCCCATGGGCGTGCTGGGTGACAAGCTCGGCGCCCGCCGGGTGCTCACCCAGATTGTCCTGCTCTGGTCGGCCTTCACAGCGCTCACCGGCGCTGCGTGGAGCCTGACTTCCATGTGGATCATCCGCTTTCTGTTCGGCGCTGGCGAGGCCGGCTGCTTCCCCAACCTCACCCGCATGCTCACCCAGTGGCTGCCACGCCGGGAACGGGTGAAGGCGCAATCGTTGATGTGGGCTTCCACCCGCTGGGGTGGCGCCATCACGCCGCCGCTGGCCCTTATCGGCATCAACTTGTTCGGCTGGCGCTGGAGCTTTGTCGCCTTTGCGGCTCTAGGCGTCATCTGGGTCGCGTTTTTCCTGCGGCGCTTCCGCGACAACCCGGCCGATCACCCCGGCGTGAACGAGGCCGAGCTTGAAATGCTGGCCGAATCGCAGGCGCTGGTCACGGAAGAGAAGCATGGCAGCTGGCTGAAAGTGCTGCTGCAGCCGCAGGTTTTCCTGCTCATGAGCCAGTATTTCTGCTGGTCCTATGTCTGGTATTTTTTCGTCACCTGGATGCCGACCTATCTGCAGGAGGCGCATGACCAGTCCCTTGCCGCAGTGGCCGGGCTTTCGGTGCTGCCGCTGCTGATGGGCGGGTTCGGCTCGCTGCTCTCGGGCTGGATCCCGGCTTCGGTCAACCGGCAGTATCTGGCAATCGGCTGTTTCACCGTGGTCTGCGCGCTGCTGCTCGCGCTCACCCGGGCACCGAGCGTTGGTCTGGCGATCACCTTGATGGCTGCCGTCAGCTTCACTGGCGACATCACCGTGCCGATTTCGTGGAACGCCTGTGTCGATATCGGCAAGCGCTACACCGCCACCGTGGCGGCGGCCATGAACATGTTCGCCAATTTCTCCGGCTTCGTAGCGCCCTGGCTGGGCGGCGCGCTGCTGGCGTCCAATGGCAACAACTGGAACGAGGTGCTCTATATCATGGCCGGCTTTGCGGCACTGGGCGCGGTGCTGTGGCTGTTCATCGATCCGACCGGCCGCCGTGCCGATGAG
>JBBQIP010000268.1:0-2235 GCA_038325045.1 Sphingomonadales bacterium | reverse complement strand
CGGATCGGCACCGGGATCGGGGTTGAGGGTTGCAGCCTCGGACAGCCGGCTTGCCTGCCGAACCGCAAGGCGCAGCGTATTGCCGAAAACGTCGCTTCCAAACGGGCTGATAAGTACCGAGGTGGCGCCGGCATCATGCGCTGCCAGTGCAGCCTCGCCATCGCCGCGTGACAGCAGCACCAGCATTGCCCCCAGCCGCGCCTGCACGCGCGGCCCCAGCAGCCGGGCCACAGACAGGCCCTGGGTGAGCGCGCCGCGCGCATCCACCACCACCACCCGCACCGGCTCTGCCTCGAAACGCAGTTCCGCTTCTTCCGGCCGGCGCTGGGCAACCGGATCGAAACCGGCAGCCGCCACCGCTGCCGACACATCTTCGCCGTAGCGTGGTGAGATTACGAGAACCGGCCCATCCGGCAACATGCTGCACTCCATGGCGGTGCCATGCCCCGATCGGCCACCGCGTATAAAATCACTATGCCCTTATGCAGACGTTAATGCAGCGTTTTTCTGAACGGCTCGAATCTGCCGGCTCGGCGCTGGACAGAGCGCCGCTGCGGCGTCACGGTGCGCGCGCCATGACGCGCCCCTTCGCCTCATCCGGCGCCTCTTCGGCGCCGCCGCTGGTCGATCCGTTCGGCCGGGCGATCCGCTATCTGCGGGTTTCGGTGACCGATCGCTGCGATTTCCGCTGTCGCTACTGCATGTCGGAGCAGATGACCTTTCTGCCCCGCACCGAAGTGCTGAGCTTCGAGGAGATCGACCGGCTGGCCAGTGCCTTCATCCGCCGCGGCACCACCCGGCTGCGGCTTACCGGCGGCGAGCCGCTGGTACGGCGCGATATCATGGATCTGGTAAAGCGGCTCGCGCGGCACCTCCAGACCGGGGCGCTGGAGGAGCTTACGCTCACCACCAACGGATCGCAGCTGGCGCGCTATGCCAAGCCGCTGGCAGACGCCGGGGTGCGCCGGGTGAATGTGAGCCTCGATACGCTCGACACTGAGAAATTTGCCCGTATCACGCGCTGGGGCCGGCTGGAGCAGGTGCTCGACGGGCTGGCGGCGGCGCGCGCGGCGGGGCTTAAGATCAAGCTGAACATGGTGGCGCTGGCCGGGCTGAACGAGGCGGATATCGAGCCGATGATGGCCTATGCAGCCCAGCACGGCGACGATCTGACCATGATCGAGACCATGCCGATGGGCGATACCGGCGAGGACCGGGTGGACCGGTATTTGCCCTTGAGCCGGGTGCGCGCCGAGCTGGAGAGCCGCTTCACCCTCATCGACCTGCCGATGCGGACCGGTGGGCCGGCGCGCTATGTGCGGGTGGCGGAGACCGGCCAGACGCTGGGCTTCATCACGCCGCTCACGCATAATTTCTGCGAGAGCTGCAACCGGGTACGGCTCACGGCCACCGGCCAGCTGTTCATGTGCCTGGGCCAGGATGACAAGGCGGACCTGCGCGCAGTGGTGCGGGCCAGCGCCGATGAAGCAGTGCTCGACCGGGCGCTGGACGAAGCCATATCGCGCAAGCCCAAGGGGCATGATTTTGCCATCGACCGGCGCGGCGCGGCGCCCGCCGTGACGCGCCACATGAGCGTGACCGGGGGCTGAGATGAGCGTGCCGAAGCTGGCCCTGCTGCACTCGGATGTGCGGGTTGCCGCCGCCGCCGCCAAGCGGCTGCGCGAGCAATATGATTTTGTGCAGGTTCGCGATGCCGATGTGGTGGTGGTGCTGGGCGGTGACGGCTTTTTGCTGCAGACCCTGCACGAGGCGATGCGTGCCGATGACCCCAAGCCGGTGTTCGGCATGAACCGCGGCACCGTGGGCTTCATGATGAACGACTGGAAGCAGACAGACCTGCCGCAGCGGGTGGCAGAAGCCAAGGCGTTTACCCTGCACCCGCTGCTGATGGAGGCCGAAACCGTTTCGGGTGAGGTTGTTACCTCCCCCGCCATCAATGAAGTTTCGCTGCTGCGGGAAACCCGCCAGGCCGCCAAGATAGAGATCGCCATCGACGGCAAGGTGCGGATGAAGGAGCTGATCTGCGACGGGGTGCTGGTATCCACACCCGCCGGCAGCACTGCCTATAACCTGTCGGCGCACGGGCCGATACTGCCGCTGCAATCGGATCTTCTGGCGCTTACGCCCATCAGCCCGTTCCGCCCCCGGCGCTGGCGCGGCGCGCTGCTGCCCGATAGCAGCACAATCGAGTTCCGGGTGCGCGAGGCAGCCAAG
>JBBQIP010000267.1:0-2279 GCA_038325045.1 Sphingomonadales bacterium | reverse complement strand
GGCGCATCTGGCTGATGAAGGACATGCTGGCCAGCAAGGAGCCGCCATCGCCAACGGCAGTGCGCCATATCGACCGCTGCCTGTCCTGCCTTTCGTGCATGACCACCTGCCCTTCGGGGGTGGATTATCGCCACCTTGTCGATACCGCGCGGGTGCATATCGAGACCAACCACCGCCGGCCCTGGAACGAGCGACTGGTGCGAGCGGTGCTGCCAAGGCTGCTTGCCAACCGTTCGCTGATGCGCGTTGCCATGCGGCTCGGCCCGCTTGCCCGGCCGCTGGCCGGCCTTTTCCCGGCCGGGTTGCGGCCCCAGCTGCAGGCGATGCTGGAGATGCTGCCGGCGCGGCTGCCGCCGGTTGGCGAGGCGGAGCGGCGCGCCGGCTCAAGCTCGCAACCCGGCACGCAATCCGCCGTTCGCCGGGTGATATTGCATCTGGGCTGTGTGCAGCCAGTGCTGAGGCCGGCGATCGATGATGCCACCATACGCCTGCTGGAACGGCACGGCATTGCCACCATCGTTACCAATCAGAGCAGCTGTTGCGGCGCGCTCGATCATCATCTTGGCCGTGAGGAGCCGGCGCGGGTGCATGCGCGGGCCAATATCAGGAGCTGGGAGGCGGCAATGGTCGACGGCCCGGTGGAAGCGATCATCATCACCGCCTCGGGTTGCGGCAGCGTGATCAAGGATTATCCCGCCCTGTTTGCAGACGAGCCCGAGTGGCAGGCCCGTGCGCGCGATATTGCAGCGCTGGCCAGGGATATTACCGAATATCTGGTCGAGCAGCCCGCCTTGCCGGTGGTGCAGGGGGCTGGGCTGGCGGTGGCCAGCCACAATGCCTGCTCGCTTCAGCACGGCCAGAAGTGCCGGACCGCGCCGCGCCAGTTGCTGGCAGCTGCCGGCTTTGATGTGCGCGAGCCGGCGGAGGCGCATATTTGCTGCGGATCGGCGGGGAGCTATTCGATATTGCAGCCCGAAATGTCGGCAACACTGCGCGCGCGCAAGCAGGCGAACCTTGCCGACACTGGCGCGAAGATTGTTGCCAGCACCAATATCGGCTGTCTGGAACATATCGCATCATCGGTCCTGCAGACGGTCCATGTTGTCGAGCTGCTCGATTGGGCGAGCGGTGGCCCGGCGCCGGAACAGCTTGCCCCAAAAGATATCGGCGCAACCTTGGGAGACAAATGATGATCGACAGACGCACCTTGCTGGGCAGCGGGATTGGCCTGATGGCCGGAGCCGCTTTCAGCCGCGCCGGCTTTGCACAGGCGCTTGCGGATGGAACGCTGCCGCCAAAATCACCCTGCGGAATTGCGCTGACAGCCCTTTCTGCGCGTCTGCGCACGCCTTCGGCGGGTGGACAGACCCTGCGCGAGAATCCGGTGGCGATCCTCGAATTCGCGCGCTCGCTCGGTGCCGGGGGGGTCCAGATTCCGGTCGCGCCGGAGCATGTGCCGGCTTTCCGCAAGCGGCTGGAAGAGCTTGGCATGTACTATGAAGGGCAGGCAGCGCTGCCGACATCGCGCGATGCCGATCTGGCCGGGTTCGAGGCGACGGCTGCAAGTGCGGCCGCCTTGGGCGCTACGGTCATGCGCTCGGTCAGCCGGCCGCCGCAGGGCAGCTCGGGGCGGCGCTACGAGGCGTTCAAGTCGCTCAGCGATTACCGTGCCTGGCAGGCAGAGGCCGATGCGATTGTCGAACGCTGCCTGCCGATTGCGGCGCGCTACAAGGTTGCGATCGCGCTGGAGAACCACAAGGACCGCACGGCCGAAGAGCATCTTGCGGTGCTCAAGCGGTTCGACAGCGAGTGGCTGGGTTCGCTTATCGACCCCGGCAACAACATGTCGTTGATGGAAGAGCCGGAAACCACGGTCACCATGCTCGCACCATATGTGAAGGCAACTTCGCTGAAGGACATGGGCGTGGCGCCGTATGCCGATGGCTTCCTGCTATCCGAAGTGCCGTTCGGGACCGGGATGACCGACCAGAAGGCGCTGTTCGGGATCATGCGCAAGGCCAATCCCAAGCTGTTCCCGACAACCGAACTCATCACCCGCGACCCTTTGAAGGTGCCGGTAAAGACCGCTGGCTATCAGGCGGTGTTCGCTGGTGCCGACAAGCGCGTGGCTTCCTGGCTGCGCATGGTCGAAGCTCGGCAGACCAGACTGCCTTCGATGGAGGGGGTGGACGCTCAGGCGCGGATCGCGCTTGAAGATGCCAACAACCGCCAGGTGTTCGACTGGGGCCGCGCCAACCTTGCCTGAAGCGTGAACCGAT
>JBBQIP010000266.1:0-2318 GCA_038325045.1 Sphingomonadales bacterium | reverse complement strand
TGCCACCAAAGAGCAGGTCAAGGCCAAGCTCGGCCGGCAAATCCCGCTCGGCGTCGTCGGCGATCCCGATGATGTCGCCCACGCCGCCGTCTATCTCTGTTCAGATGAAGCAAAATTTGTTACTGGTGCCGAGCTCACGATCGACGGGGGGATTTCCGCACAATGATTACCAGAGCCCAGCTTGCCGCGCTGTATCCGCGCGCAACCGCCGCCCGCCTCGATGCCGTCGCGGCCGCAGCCGCCACCGTCCTGCCCCGCTTCGGGCTGGATCAGGGACAGCACCGCCTCGCCTTCTTCCTGGCCCAGATCGGCCACGAATCCGGCGGCATGACGGTCACCGAGGAAAATCTCAACTATCGCGCCGCCCGCATGGTGGCAATCTGGCCCTCCCGCTTCCCCGATATCGCCGCCGCGCAGCCGTTCGCCAACAATCCGGAAAAGCTCGCCAATCAGGTCTATTCCGGCCGCATGGGCAACGGCCCGCCGGCATCGGGCGACGGCTTCAAATTCCGCGGCCGCGGCCTCATCCAGCTCACCGGGCGCGATGGCTACCGCCAGGTCGCCACCCGCATCGGTCTGCCGCTGGAAGCGCAGCCCCACCTTGCCGGCGAAGCCGGGAATCTGCTGCTCGTCGCCGCCGGCTTCTGGAAATGGAAGGATATCAACCCGGCCTGTGACGCCAATGATTTCAAGCTCTGCACGAGAAAGATCAACGGCGGCACCATCGGCATGCCGGACCGTCTGGAATGGCTGGACAAGGCCCGCCGCGTGCTGGCGACCGTGCCGCCGAAAAAGGCGCAGCCGTCGGCCGCCACCGTCATCGCCGTCCAGAAGAAGCTGCTGGCGCTCGGCTTTTCCGGGGTCGGCGCCGCCGACGGCCAGATCGGCCCGAAAACCGTCACCGCCATCGCCGCCTTCCGGGCCCGGCAGGGCCTGCCCGTCGGCGACCCTGCCAACCCGGTGGACGATGCCGTGCTGCGAGCGCTCGGGATCGCATAGCGCCGGGCAATCAGCCCATTTGCCCTTGGCGCTGTGGCGCTCTATCCCGCGCCGCATGATCATCACCCGCTTCGCCCCATCCCCCACCGGCCGCCTGCATGTGGGGAATGTCCGCACGGCCCTCCTCAACTGGCTGCTGGCGCGACAACAGGGCGGACGCTTCCTGCTGCGGCTGGACGACACCGATGCAGCGCGCTCGACCGAAGCGCATGCGCAATCCATCCGCGACGATCTCGACTGGCTCGGCATGGCGCCCGACGCCGAGGAGAAACAGTCCGCCCGTCTGCCGCGCTACGAGGCGGTGCTCACCGGGCTTGCCGCCGCCGGCCATGCCTACCGCTGTTACGAAACCCCCGAAGAGCTCGATCTGAAGCGCAAGGTGCTGCTCGGGCGCGGCCTGCCGCCGGTCTATGATCGCGCCGCGCTGGCGCTCACCGACGCAGACCACGCCCGCTTCGAAGCCCAGGCCATGCCGCCCTGCTCACCGGCACCGACGGCGCCCAGTCCAAACGCATCGGCTCGGTGGGCGTCGGCGAATTCCGCGACCGTGGTATCGAGCCGATTGCCCTGAAGGCGCTGCTGGCCCGGCTGGGAACCTCGCAGCCCGTCGAAGCGGTCACCAGCAGCGCGCCGCTCATTGCGGGCTTCGACATCGCCAGTCTCGGCCGCGCCACCGCCCGCTTCGACGAGGCGGAGCTGGTGGCGCTCAACAGCCGCATATTGCACCAGACGGAGCATGCATCCGTTGCCGGCCGTACCAGCCTTGCCGAAGCCCAATGGAATGCCGTGCGCGGCAACATCGAAACCGTTGCCGAAGCCGATAGCTGGAAAGCCGTCTTCACCGGCCCTGTCGCACCACCCGCCTTCGGCAGCGAAGACAAAAGCTTCCTCGCCACCGCCGCCCGCCTCCTCGAAGCCATGCCGTTCGGAGAGCAGACATGGAGCCAGCTGACCAGCGCGCTGAAAGAGCAGACCGGCCGCAAGGGCAAACCGCTGTTCATGCCGCTCCGCCAGGCGCTGACAGGGCGCGAACATGGCCCTGACATGGCAAACATGTTGCCGCTCATCGGGCGCGAGCAGGCACTACAACGATTGCGGGCTTGATACCGCGTCCCGTTGATGAAAACCCATTGCAAACGGCGGCACGCCGCAAGCGCGACCGCGCGCCTGCCGGTAGGCCGAACTCGATGAGTCTTCCTCATCGAGCCTTTATATAACGCCTACTTCACCCGCTTCACCCCCAGGATCTTCACCGGCGCCGCAATCATCTGACCCTTCATCACGCCCGCCCCTTCGGTGGGCGATGTCGGAGCCAGGTG
>JBBQIP010000265.1:0-2357 GCA_038325045.1 Sphingomonadales bacterium | reverse complement strand
TGCCAGAAGCGGCGCAAACAGCGATTGCGGCAGATTGTCGACCGCCTCGAAGCCCAGATCCTCCAGCGCCTTCAATGTGGTGGACTTGCCGGCGCCGGAGATGCCGGTGACCACCAGCACGGGCGGCAGAACCTCCGCCATTGGCTGTCCACCAACTGCCATTTCAGCCCCCACCATCTGAAGCCCATAGCGCAGACCGCCGGCCCAGCGCCACTGCCCTTTCCACCTTGTTCGGTGCGCTCGCTTCGAACGGTGCGATGGCCAGCAGAGGAATGGAAACACTGCCAATCCGTTTGTGGGCCGGGCATGGCAAACGCTCCACAGCCATCCCGAGATCGCACACCAGAATGACCGGCACGGCCACGGCAAAGGGCAAGGCAATCAGGCCGACCCCGCGAATCTCCAGCAAGCCGGCGATGGCGGCCGGGGCGTTGGCGATGAGCCGGCCGCACACCGCTTCCGCGTCCACCTGATCATCTGCCACAAGCAAGGCGCCCCGATCGATCAACCGCAGCGCGAGATCGGATTTTCCCGCTCCCGGCGGCCCGACAAGCAGCACTGCGGCATCGCCGAATGCAACTGCGGTGGCGTGCAGCAGCAGCTTCACAAGGCCGGCAGCGTTATGACAAAGCGCGCTCCGGCCAGCCCATCTTTGCGAGCCTCAACGCGGATGGTTCCGTCCATCGCTTCCACGATGGCGCGGGCGATGGACAGCCCCAGGCCGCTGTGTTGGCCAAAATTTTCGCCGGCCGGACGCTCGGAATAGAAGCGTTCGAAAATGGCATCGCGCGCCTCGTGCGGCACACCGGGCCCATCGTCTTCGACCGCCAGCATCGCGTGCCCACCAGCAGTTTGGACCTGCAGCAGCACCAATCCGCCAACCGGCAAAAAACTGACCGCATTGTCGATCAGATTGTTCAGAACCTGCCCGAGCCGCACCGCGTCCGCCACCACCATCACCGGCTCGTCCGGTGCGTCAACCCTCAGCCTTGTGCCGTCGGCAAGCGGTCCCGATGCCTGCATCGCATGCACGGTTCCCAGGGCAAGTTCTGCAAGATCAAGCGGTTGCAGCCGGGTGCGAGAGAGTTCGGCATCGATCCGCGACGCTGCCGATATATCCGAAATGAGCCGGTCGATCCGCAGCACATCATCGTTTATGAGCCCGAACAGCTGCGCCCTCGCCTCCCTGTCGCGCACGGAGCCCAGCGCTTCGACTGCGCTGCGAAGGCTGGCGAGCGGATTCTTCAGCTCGTGCGCCACGTCGGCGGCAAAAGCCTCGGTGGCATCGATCCGGTGCCTGAGGGTTGCGGTCATGTCGGCAAGGGCACGGGCAAGGGCGCCAATTTCGTCGCGCCGGTGCGGCAGCCGGGGAACAACGACATCGCGCGCCCGGCCCAGCCGCACGCGATGCGCCGCCAGCGCCAGCTGCCGCAAGGGAACCACCACCGTGCGGGCAAGATACAGGCTGAGCAACAGGCTGAACCCGAGCACCACGAGAAACACGATGAAAGAGGTCTGTCGCTCCCGCCGAACCAGATCGATCACATCGGGCGTGTCCACCGTCAACAGAACCACGGCCCCGCTGCCGGCCTTGAAAGGCCCTGCGGGCACTGGCACCGCAGCCTGCAAAACCACCAGCCGGTCGGGGGTGCGCCGCGCAGACGTCTGCGCCAGCCCGGTCGCAGATGCGGTATCGGCCTCGCTCCACGCCTGCCGCACATCGGACACTGGCTCTGCCAGCTCAGGCAGTTCGCGCTGCCCGGTGAGGAAGGCAATCAACCGATCGAACGCTATGGCGCTTTTCCGCCGGAAGCCTTCCGTTGTCGGATCCTCCAACGCAAAACGGGTAACCCCGACCGTTCTCCAATTGTCTGCCAGCAGAGCGCCATCTGGCCCATAGACGCGGACCCGGGTGCCGCGCTGGCTGGAAAAATTCGCGAGCGCTGCCGATCCCTCGGCAAGCCCTTGATCAGCGAGAAAATGTGCGATGATCTCGCCTTGCTGCACCAGCTCGGTGGTGCGGGTTTCGAGCATGCGTGCGCGAAAGCTGTCGAGATACAAAATGCCGCCTGCAAGCGCGAACAGGGCCAGGAGATTGACGACCAGAATGCGCGTGACCAGCGACGACCAGCTTGAAAAGCGGGGGCTGCGGAGCCTCGAACTTCCAGGTGGCGTGATCCTTGGCGCAGGTGCGTTCATCGCGCGGGCCTACTGCTCCTCGATATCGAAGCGATAGCCGACACCATACAGGGTTTCGATGGCAACAAATCCGCCGTCGACGGCGCGAAACTTCTTGCGCAGACGCTTGATGTGGCTGTCGATGGTCCGATCGTCCACATAACTGTCGTGGGCGTAGG
>JBBQIP010000264.1:0-2389 GCA_038325045.1 Sphingomonadales bacterium | reverse complement strand
GCCAGCACCCGGGCGCTGCCCGCGGCAAAATCCGCATCGGTCGCATAATAGTCGAACAGCGTCGGCCGCGTGGTGAACAGGGAGCCCTTGCGCGCCAGAATGCCGAAATCGACCGGCCCGATCGCACCCGAGGCGTTGCCAAAGCTGATGTGCAGCCCGCGCCGCCGGAGCGAATCAAGCGATGCCTCGAACGTGTCTTTTCCCACCCCGTCGATGACGCAGGCAACCCCCTCGCCGCCGGTCAGTTCGCGGACCTTTGCCGGCACATCGGCATAGGCGAGCACATGCTCCGCGCCCGCCGCGCGCGCAGTTTCCACCTTTTCCGGCGATCCCACCGTGCCGATAACCGTCGCGCCGATCGCCTTCAGCCATTGACACAGCAGCACGCCCACTCCGCCGGCCGCCGCCTGCACCAGCACCGTATCGCCGGCCTTGACCCTTGCACAGCGCTCCACCAGAAACTCGACCGTGCAGGCCTTCAGCCACACGGCAGCGGCCACATCATCGGAAATCGCGTCCGGCAGCTTGACCAGCCAGCGCGCGGCAATCAGCCGGTGGGTGGCATAGCCGCCCAGCGTGCTGGTGAAATACACCACGCGGTCGCCGGCTGCCACGTGCGACACGCCCTCGCCCACCGCCTCCACCACGCCGGCCGCCTCCACTCCCAGCCCGGATGGCAGCGCAACCGGATACAGGCCGGTGCGGTGATAGGTATCGATATAGTTCACGCCGATCGCCGTATGCCGCACGCGGGCCTCGCCGGCTGCGGGCGCGCCCACCACGACATCCACCAACTGCAGAACATCGGGTGCACCATGGGCTTCGAACCGTATCGCCTTCATGCGTCGTCTCCTGTCAGGCATGTTTCGCCGCTGCGGCCGGCCGCCTGCAGCGCTGCCCAGGCATCCAGCGGGCGATCGCTCGCTATCAGCGCCGTGCCGCGTGCGGCAAGCTCTGCATATTCGCTGCCGTCGCCATCTGCCATGTAGCTGTCGTCCAGCCGCTTTCCGGCGGCGCCCAGCGTGCCGGTGATCGCCTCCACGCGCGCTGCGTCCATGCGGGCAATGGTTTCCGCCGCCGGCGCGCCCAGGCCGGTGAACCCCAGCAGGCGGCGATTTCCCATCGCCAGCAGCGCGGCAATTTCGTCCGCATTCCGCCCGCTTGCCGACAGCATCATCTCCGGCGCCAGCGCCTGCACCCGCTTCGCGTCCGCGAGGTTGTAAGTGATGACGATCACCCGATCCGCCATCTGCGCCTTCCGCACGCTTGCAATCACCGCTTCGAACGCGGTCCCGCGCTTCACATCCAGCTGCAGCAACGCCCCGGCGCGCTTCGCCCACAGCAACGCCTCGTCCAGCATTGGCACCGTGCCTTGCGCAAGTCGCCCCTCCGCATCCTTCACCCGCAAGGTTCGCACCTGCGCCAGCGGGCGGGCGGCGAGCGGCCCGCTGCCCTCGGTGGTGCGGTCGAGCGTGTCGTCGTGCAGCAGCACAAGGCCTCCATCGGCAGTCGTGCCGATGTCCAGCTCGATCAGGATCGGCCCCGCTTTCACTGTCTCGGCAAAGCTCGAAAGGACATTTTCCGCTTTCGACGGGTCCGGCTGGCCGCGGTGCGCCGAAACCAGCGCCAGCCGCCTTTCCCGCAGGCAATCGAACACCGCCGCGAGGTCGATCGGCGGCGGCACCACATGCGGTTCCGGTGGCGGCGCCTGCAGCGTGCAACCGGCAACAAGAAACAACAGGGGAATGGCGCGCATCTGAACCCCGTAGCCCGCGATGGTTGCAACGGAAAGATGCGCGCATACCATAGCTTGAGGCGAGACTCATCGGGTGCGGCCTGTCGGCCGGCGCGCGAGGAGCGCTTGCGGCGTTTCGCCGAATGGATGGGTCATCATCGTTGGGCACGGTATCACCGCCTCAATCAATCAGGCTGGCAGCACCGCTCGCGCTGGCCTACACCTGCGCGACATACGCCGGGAGGAAAAGCATGGCAGACAGCTTCGATTTCGTGATCGTCGGCGCGGGGTCTGCCGGCTGCGCCCTGGCCGGTCGCCTCTCCGAAGACCCGGGCACCCGGGTCGCCCTGCTGGAAGCCGGCGGCAACGACAAGGCCATGCTCATCAATATGCCTGCCGGGCTCGCCCAGCTGCTGCCGCCGGAGAAGGCAAGCCCGATGAACTGGGGCTATTTCACGGAAAACCAGGCAGAGCTTGGAAACCGCCGGCTCTACTGGCCGCGCGGCAAGGTCCTGGGCGGGTCCTCGTCCATCAACGGCATGGTCTACATTCGCGGCCACGCGTCGGATTATGATCGCTGGGCGCAGGTCGGCTGCACCGGCTGGGGCTGGGCCGATGTGCTCCCCTTCTTCCTGCAATCCGAAAATTCGGATC
>JBBQIP010000263.1:0-2477 GCA_038325045.1 Sphingomonadales bacterium | reverse complement strand
CAGCACATAGTCGCCGATGGTCTGGGTCGACCTCAGCCCGCCGCAGTGGCCGATCATCAGCCAGGCCTCGGGCCGCAGCACCGCCAGATGGTCGGTGATGGTCTTGGCATTGGCCGGCCCCACGCCGATGTTCACCAGGCTGATGCCGTTCCCGCCCGGCGCCACCAGATGCCAGGCCGGCATCTGGAACTTGCGCCAGGCAAAGTCGCTCGCCGCCACCGGGTCCTCGCCCGCCTCGAAGTGCAGCCCGCCCGGGCAGCTCAGCCGCTCGGCATCGCTGGCGCCAAGCTGCCCGCCCGCCCAGCGCACGAATTCGTCCACATAGCGGTGATAGTTGGTGAGCAGGATGTAGCGCTGGAAATCGGCCGGCTCGGTGCCGGTATAATGCTTCAGCCGCGCCAGCGAGAAATCGGTGCGCGGGGCATCGAACAATGCCAGCGGCCGCTCCTCGGCGCGGCCCTCGTCCCACAGCCCGTCGGCCAGCTCGTCGCCGATCTGCGCCAGCTCGGTGGTGGGGAACAGCCGCGCCAGATCGGCTGCCGAAGCCCCCTCCAGCCGCAGGTCCGAGCCATCGAGCACATAAGGGTAGGGAATTTCCACCGCCGAGCGCGCGGTTTCGATCTCGACCGTATAGTCGGCCATCAACAGGCTCAGCTGCTCCACCAGATAGGTGCGGAACAGCGCCGGCCTTGTGATGGTGGTGGTGTAAAGCCCCGGCCGGTTGAGCCGCGCAAACGCCCGCACCCGCCGCTGCTGGCCGCCCGGCGCCTCGCCGGCAAAGCGCAGCCGCAGCTCGGGGTAGGACCAATCGCCGCGCACCCGCGCCCCTGCGTCAGGAAGAATGCCCTCCTCGATATACGCCGCCAGCGCTTCCCGCAGCGAGGCAATGGCCCCGTCATGCATCGCCACCAGCGCATCCACGATCGCGTGCGGGTCCTTGGGTGGCGGGCTGCTCATGTCAGTCGGCCTTTGCCCCATCGGCCGGGCTTGGGCTAGGGGGGAGTTGCCACCACAGGAACCTCGTCCCCATGCACGCCGAACAGTTTGCCCTTACCGCCGACCAGCTGGCCATTCAGGAAGTCGCCCGCCGGTTCACGGCCGATGCCATCACGCCCCATGCTGCCCGCTGGGACGAGAAGCATGAATATCCGCTGGAAACCATCCGCGCGGCTGCGGCTCTTGGTTTTGGCGCCATCTATGTGTCCGAAGCCGGCGGCGGCATCGGCCTTGGCCGGCTGGAAGCAGCGCTCATCATGGAGGCGATGGCGCACGGCTGCCCCTCCACCAGCGCCTTCATCTCCATCCACAACATGGCCGCCTGGATGATCGACCAGTTCGGCGATGAGGCGCTCAAGGCAAAATATCTGCCCGGCCTCGTCAGCATGGATCTGATCAGCAGCTATTGCCTCACCGAGCCCGGCTCCGGTTCCGATGCCGCAGCGCTCCGCACCCGCGCGGTCCGGCAGGGGGATGATTACATCGTCTCGGGCACCAAGGCCTTCATCTCCGGCGCCGGGGTGAACGATCTCTATGTCACCATGGTCCGCACCGGCGAAGATGGCCCGCGCGGCATCTCGGCACTGGTGATCGAAAAAGACATGAAGGGCGTCTCCTTCGGCGCCCCGGAACGCAAGCTCGGCTGGCATTCCCAGCCCACCGCCCAGGTCAATTTCGATGAAGTCCGCGTCCCAGCCTCCAACCGCATCGGCATCGAGGGGCAGGGCTTCGCCATCGCCATGGCCGGGCTCGATGGCGGCCGCCTCAACATCGGCGCCTGCTCGCTGGGCGGCGGCCAGCGCGCGCTCGATGAAGCCATGGCCTATACCCGCACCCGCCAGCAGTTCGGCAAGGCGATCATCGATTTTCAGGCCAGCCAGTTCAAACTCGCCGATATGGCGACCGATCTGGAAGCCGCCCGCGCGCTCCTCTACATGGCGGCCGAAAAAGTAAACGCCGGCAGCCCGGATAAAACCCGCTTCGCCGCCATGGCCAAGCGCCTCGCCACCGATGCCGGCATGCAAATCGCCGATAGCGCGCTCCAGCTCCACGGCGGCTACGGCTATCTGATGGACTATCCCGTCGAGCGCATCTTCCGCGATCTGCGCGTCCACCAGATCCTCGAAGGCACCAACGAAATCATGCGCGTCATCATCGGCCGCGAACTCATGAAAGCCAGCAACTGATGCGCTACCCCGCCGCCATCCCCGCACTCGCCGCCTTCAACGCCATCCTCAGCCTCACCTTCGGCACCTTCGCCGCACACGGCATAAAAGACCCCCAGGCCCGCGAATGGATCATGACCGGCGTGCTGTTCCAGCTGCCGCATGTCGCCGCCGTGTTCGCACTGCTCGCATGGCGCAACAACGCCTTCATCCGCACCGCAGCAATGGGCATCACACTCGGCAGCCTCATCTTCGCCGGAAACCTCTACGCCCTCGCCCTCGGCGCGCCGCGCTGGATCGCCGCCTTCGCCCCCA
>JBBQIP010000262.1:0-2515 GCA_038325045.1 Sphingomonadales bacterium | reverse complement strand
CGCAGCACTCTGCGTCGCTACCGGCGTGCCAGCAGGTCTAGTAGGCTTGGTGCCCCAGCCGTCCGCCGGTCAGGTCAACCAGACCAACGAGGGCAACCCGAACCTTCAGGTCGAGCGTGCGCGTACCATAACATTCGGCGGAGTCTTGACACCGTCGTTCGCACCAGGCCTGTCGTTCACCGCTGACTGGTTCGATATCCGCGTTGCAGATGCGATCACCCAGCCGGCTACCGGCGACATTCTGGGCGGCTGCTACAATCCGGCGCTTAACCCGGGGCTCAGCGCCAGTAATGTGTTCTGCCAGCTTGTTGGCCGCAACCCGATCAACGGCTCGCTCAACGGTGCCGGCGACACGCTTGGCGCCATCCGGCTCAACACAAACCTTGGCATCATCCGGACCAAAGGTCTTGATGTTGGCCTCAACTACCGGGTCAATGTCGGTGAGGGCACCATCAACTTCGCCAACAACACGACCTATCTCGACACCTGGAACTTCCAGTCCAGCCCCAACGCGATCAACCGTCGCTGCGTCGGGATCTACTCGGTTGATTGCGAACTCCCGCGTGCCCAGGTTCGCTCGAACACGCGCGTGACCTATTCGCAGGGTCCGTTCGACGTGTCGGTGCTGTGGCGCTACATCAGCCGTGTAAACCTCGAGCCGGCATCGACAGCTACGGGTGCCGGTGCTTCCCGGAATCCGCCGCTCACAACCGCGCAGTTCGGCGGACCCAACCCGGCGACCGTGCTGCCGGAATTCCGTTCGATCCCTGCCTATAACTACTTCGACCTGGCACTTGCGGCGCGTGTAATGGACAATCTGCGCATCAACTTCACCGTCAACAACCTGCTCGACAAGCAGCCGCCGATCGTCGGTGGACAGGTGGGTGGCACCGCCTTCAACAACGGCAACACCTTCCCGGCGTTGTACGATGTCCTGGGTCGGTCGTACCAGCTGGGTGTCAACCTGCGCTTCTAAGAGCGTAGCTGCCCGGTTTGGAAAAATGGAAAGGGCGGGCCGAAAGGTCCGCCCTTTTCGGTTGTTGCATCCAGCGCCGGGCGGCTTCACAACCGGCCGCAGACGCGAAGGAGAGCCTATATGGCCGGCGCACTTTCAGGCATCCGCATCATCGAACTTGCAGGCATTGGCCCGGCGCCTTTTGCCGGCATGATGCTTGCCGATCACGGCGCCGAGGTCATACGGATCGACCGTCCCGGCAGCCGGCCGGACGCCAGGGACCCGCTGCTGCGATCCCGCACCTTTTTGGCACATGATCTGAAATCGGAGGAAGGCCGGGCAGCTGTGCTGGCGCTGCTGGCAGACGCCGACGGGCTGATCGAAGGCTTTCGCCCCGGTGTGCTGGAGCGGCTCGGGCTGGCGCCGGAAACGCTATTGGCGGCCAACCCCAAGCTGGTGATTGGCCGGATGACTGGCTGGGGGCAGACCGGGCCCTGGGCGCAGGCAGCCGGGCACGACATCAACTATATCGCCCTTGCGGGCGCGCTCCATGCCTTTGGCCGCGCTGGTGAGCAGCCCACGCCGCCCATCAATATGGTGGGGGATTTTGGTGGCGGCGGCATGTTGCTGGCCTTCGGCATGGTGGCGGCGCTGCTGCATGCGCGCGGTACCGGCCAGGGCCAGGTTATCGACTGCGCGATGACCGATGGTGCAGCGCTGCTGATGAGCATGATCTGGGGGTTTCGCGCCCACGGCATGTGGAGCGAAGAGCGCGGCACCAACCTGCTCGATACCGGCGCGCCGATGTACGACACCTATGAGACCGCCGATGGCAAATGGCTCGCGGTGGGCGCGCTGGAGCCGCAATTCTATGCCGAGCTGCGCCGCCGCACCGGGCTGGATTCCGACCCGGAGTTCGATGCGCAGATGGACCGGGCGCGCTGGCCGGCGCTGAAAGCCAAGGTCGCAGCGCTCCTTCGCACCCGCAGCCGGGAGGAATGGTGCGCCATATTCGATGGCAGCGATGCCTGTGTGGCGCCGGTGCTGAGCATGGGAGAGGCGCCCGCGCACCCGCACAATGCCGCGCGCGGCACCTTTATCGAGGTGAACGGCGTGATGCAGCCTGCGCCCGCGCCGCGCTTTTCCGCCACCCCCGGCTCGGTCATGGATCACGGGGGTTAAGGCAGCGATGCTTGCCACCACAGCCGTTCGCGGCCGCTTTCACCCCGAGCCGGAAAGCGCCACCCGCGCGCCGTTCCAGCGGGACCGTGACCGGATCATCCATTCCACGGCCTTCCGCCGGCTGCGGTACAAGACGCAGGTGTTCGTGGCGCCGGACGGGGACCATTTCCGGGTGCGGCTCACCCACAGCCTGGAGGTGAGCCAGATCGCCCGCACGCTGGCGAGGGCGATGGGGCTGGATGAGGACCTGACCGAGACGTTGGCGCTGGCGCACGACCTTGGCCACCCGCCGTTCGGCCATAGCGGCGAGGATGCGCTGGCGGCGGCGATGGCCCCGTTCGGCGGGTTCGATCATAATGCCCATGCGCTGCGGATCGT
>JBBQIP010000261.1:0-2544 GCA_038325045.1 Sphingomonadales bacterium | reverse complement strand
CGATCGATGACCTTCATGCTCGATGATCCGGCCGGCGGGCAGTTCATGATGCAGGCGCTGGGCGTGGACCATAGCCAGAGCGACCATTTCGCCAACCGCGCTGGCGGCACCGCTTTGATGCTGGTCGGCGGCCAGCGCATGCTGGTGTCGGAAAAGCTGGTCATCTCGCTCCAGCAGGCGTTCGATCTCACTGCCGCCGAAGCCCGGCTCGCCGCCTTCCTCATCGAAGGCACCGGCGTTGAAGGATATGCGCGCGCGCGGGGCGTAACCCATAATGCGGGCAAATATCTGTTGAAGGGGCTTTACGCCAAAACCGGGCTTTCCAACCAGACCGAGCTGATCGCCCTCCTGCGCGAGGTGCCGCTGGGATGGGGCAAGCCGCTCACCTGATCAATACTCGGCCGCTAATTGCCGGCCAGCCGCGCCGCATAAAGTCCCATCCGGTTCCGCACCGGCGCCTCATCGCCCATATTGGCTGGCAGGCCCAGCACCGGCAGGGTTTCACGGGCGGCGACGCTGCCAGCGGCGGGGTCGGCCGCAATGGCGGCCAGGATGGCGGCGCGCTGATCGGCGGGCAGGCGGGCTTTCAATTCGGCCGCGACCAGCTGTGGCAGGTGGGATTGCAGCGGTTCGGTATCGTAGAGATCGGGCACGGCGGCCACCAGCAGCAGGTTGCGCGCGCGCTGGGCAAGGTCTGGATCGGCCGCAGCAGGCCATTTCTCGATCTGCCGCTGGACCCGCGCGAGCGCGCTGGTGGTTGCGGCATCGGGCGCTGTGGTGGCGATGGGCGCGACAGCCCCGGCCGGTGCGGCAGCAATAGCCAGATCGGCGCGGGGCATCGGCGGGCCAGGCCGGTTCCACACCAGCGCAGAAAGGCCGAGCCACGCCGTGAACATCAAGGCATAGGGCCAGCGGCGCGGCAACAGCCGGGCCACCAGCAGCGTGACCGCAGCTGTGCCGGCGAGCGCAAACAAGGCCGCGCTGGCTGCGCGTGTGCCAGTACCGGTAAGTGCTGTCTGTATCGCCGTGCTGGCCCACTGCGCGGGCAACAGGACCAGCAGCCAATCCGGCAACGAGCCCGGCAGCGCCGAGGCTGTTGAAAGAATGGCCGCCTCGCCGGAAACGACAAATACGGCGATCCACCAGCCCTTTTCAGATGCGCTACGGGCAAACAGGGCGCCCCGCGCAGCAAAGCTGAAGCTGGCGATGATGACGGCCAGCCCGGTTGAGAACGGGTGTGGCAGCGGTGGCATGCCAAGTGCCCGCGCCAGCATGATGAGGCCAGCGCCGCCAAGCAGGGCAAGTAGAACGCCCACCCACAGGCGCCCGGCAGCAGCGGCGGCGATCATGCCGATGCCCATCAGCCCCACCGCCAATATCGGGCCGCCAATAAGGGCCAGCGGTGCCGGCGCCGGCGCATCCACCAGCATCAGCATGGCGAGCGCCGGTGCCACAACTCCGGCCAGCGCTGCGGCCGGCCAGGCGATGAACGGTCGAGCCAGCGGCCGGGCGTGAGAAAGGGATTTCATGCGACCGACACTGGTTGAAGCGCCAGCCATTGTCGAGAAGGCGCCGTCAGCTCCGGTACAGCGGGCGAAGCCTTGGGTGCAGAAGGGACAGGTTCCGCACGCGGCGTTTACCGCTGCTTTTTGGTGATCGTCGCGGTGAAATCCGGGTCTTTGTTGGCCACCCAATCGACAAATTTGCGCACGCTGGGGTCAGCCAAAAGGCCCTCAACGTCCATGCCGTGTCGCTGCAATTCGGAATTGGTGAAATTGATCGTCAGCGTCTGCTGGCAAATGGGGTGCATGGGCACTGTTTCACGCCCGCCCCGGCTTTTGGGCACAGGATGGTGTAGAACGGTAGTCTTGCCGATTGGCCGGCCGCAAAGCCAGCAGGCAACCGCCGCCGCCTGTACCTCCTCCTCGCGCCCAAGGTCGCCATAGGGGTCATTTCTGGAATTTCTGCGGGCCATGCGTTTGCCTGATCTGTTTGAGCTTTGATGAGCCGCGTAGAGCGGCGCGGCCCGCAATACCACAATTCGCATGGGTGTTCGGCATTGCCGCCGGTCGTTCAACAACGGTCGTGGGAAACGTCGCGCTGCGTCCACCCCTTGTTCAATCGCCATCGCTGGGCCGACCGAGCGGATCAAAGCGATCATTCTTGACGGGAAGAAATGTCAGGAATGGTGTTTTTTCACGCTGAATTCACGCTGACTTTCGGCAAACTTTCACGGCAACAGACCACAACACAGGTCCGGAAGGAGGGCTTCCGGAAAAGTGGCGCCGGCCCCTGGGGAGGGGTCGGCACTGGGGGCGGCCGTTCAATGCCGCCCCCGGCGCAGAGCCGCAGGCCGGCAAACGGTCAAGAAACAACGCCAGTCTTCATAGCTTGCACCAGATATTAGGAATTGCCGATGTTGCGCCAATACGCCAGTCTCGTTGTTCGTCACAGAGCAGTCATTCTGCTGCTCACGCTGCTCATGACGGTTTTGCTTGGGCTGCAATTGCGCAATCTGACCGTGATCGTCGATGCCGATGAACT
>JBBQIP010000260.1:0-2547 GCA_038325045.1 Sphingomonadales bacterium | reverse complement strand
CGGCGGTACCCAGCGCCCAGGACATCACATCGACATCCTGCTCATCGAGTATCGCCTCGAACCACACCAGCTCCGCTTCTCCCCAGCTGCCGGCATGGGCGCGGGCAAAGCCGCCGATGATGTAATCCGCCTCGCGGGTGCCGCGGTGGTCGGCGCGGAATTGCAGCCTTCGCAGGCGTTGGTCCATATCCATTACAGGGGTGCTCTTGTTCGCTCGCAAATGGGGGTTATGAGCATCTATCATGCGGCCCGACATCCTCAACCCGCTGTTTGCCGAAACATCCTCGCTAGATGGTGTTGGCCCGGCACTGGTGCGGCAATTGGCGCGGCTGAAGATAGGCCGGGTGATCGATCTGGTGCTGCATCTGCCGGTAATGGCGATAGAGCGGGTGGTGACCGACCGGCTGGATGAAAGCCTGGTCGGCCGGCCGGTGGTCTCCACCCTTACAGCGGTGCGGGTGGAGGAAGGCTTTGGCAAGCGCCCGCTCCGGGTGATGGCGAGCGATGCTGCCGGCACCCTCATCGAGCTGGTATGGTTCGGCCAGACCGGGGCCTGGGCCAAGCGGCTGATGCCGGTGGGTGAGCCCAAGATCGTGTCGGGCAAGCTCGACAGGTTCGGCATGAGCCTGCAGATCAGCCACCCCGATGTGCTTTCCCCCGCCGCCGCCGCACAGTTGCCGGTGCGCGAGCCGGTGTATCCGCTCACCGAAGGCCTTACCAACAAGCGGCTGGGCGGGCTGGTGGCGCAGGCGCTGCAGCGGCTGCCGGCACTGGCGGAATGGGCCGAGCCGTCGGTGCTGGCAAAGCACGGCTGGCCGGGCTGGGCAGAGGCCATGCTGGCGGCGCATGCGCTCACCGGCGGCGCGGCCGCGAAAGACCGGCTGGCCTATGACGAGCTGCTGGCCAACCAGCTGGCGCTGCTGCTGGTCAGGCGCGATACCCGCACCAGGAAGGGCCGGGCGCTGGTGGGCGATGGCCGGCTGGTGGCGCAGATGCTGGCCCGGCTGCCGTTCAGCCTCACCGCCGCGCAAAGCCGGGTGGGCGCCGAAATTGCCGGCGACATGGCGCAGGCCGCCCCCATGCTGCGGCTGCTGCAGGGCGATGTGGGCAGCGGCAAGACGCTGGTGGCGCTCATCGCCATGCTCGGCGCCGTAGAGGCCGGCGCCCAGGCCTGCCTGCTGGCGCCCACGGAGATACTCGCCCGCCAGCACGCGGCCACGCTGGCCCGGATGCTGGAGGGGCTGCCGGTCACGCTCGGCGTGCTCACCGGGCGCGACAAGGGCCGGGGCCGGCGCGAGCTGCTGGCCGGGCTGGCCGATGGCAGCGTCAACATCCTGGTCGGCACCCATGCGATTTTTCAGGAAGAGGTGATTTATAACGACCTCGGGCTGGTGGTGGTGGATGAGCAGCACCGCTTCGGCGTGGCGCAGCGGCTGTTGCTGGCCGCCAAGGCCGCCCGGCCGCCGCACCTGCTGGCGATGACTGCGACGCCTATTCCCCGCACGCTCGAACTCACCAGTTTTGGCCAGATGGACGCTTCGCGGCTCGATGAGCGCCCGCCCGGCCGCCAGCCGGTGGAGACGCTGGTCATCGGCCCGGAGCGTTTCGAGCCGCTGGTCGAGGCGCTGACCCGGCACCTTGAAGGCGGCGGCCAGGCCTATTGGGTGTGCCCGCTGGTCTCCGGCACCGAAGACGGCGATGAAGCGGCGGCCGAGACCCGCGCCGCCTTTCTGCGCGCCCGGCTGGGGGAAAGCCGGGTCGGGCTGGTGCATGGCCGCATGAAGCCGGCGGAGAAAGACGCGGTGATGGCGCGCTTCGCCAGCGGCGAGGTGCCGCTGCTGGTCGCCACCACGGTGATCGAGGTGGGCGTCGATGTGCCTGCCGCCACGCTGATGGTGGTGGAGGCGGCCGAGCGCTTCGGTCTGGCGCAACTGCACCAGCTGCGCGGCCGGGTAGGGCGCGGGGCCGGCAAATCGCGCTGCATGCTGCTGCGGGGGCCGGAGCTGACCGAGACCGCGCGCGCCCGGCTGGCGCTGCTGCGGGAAACCGATGATGGCTTCAGGGTTGCCGAGGCCGATCTGAAGCTGCGCGGGGCGGGCGAAATTCTGGGCACAAGGCAATCGGGGGAGGCGGCCTTTCGCATTGCCGATCCCGAGCAGGTGGCAAGGCTGGTGCCGATGGCGCATGACGATGCCCGGCTGCTGCTGGACCGGGACGGTGGGCTGGAGGCGCCGCGCGGGGCGGCGGCGCGCGTGCTGCTTTATCTGTTCGAGCGCGATGCCGGCGTGGCTCTGCTGCGGTCGGGATGATAGGCGGCGGTTCATGACGGTGATGGTTGCACTGGTGATGAGTGTGGCGGCGAGCGGGCTGCAGGCCGGCATCGATGCCTATGCGCGCGGGGATTTCGCCGCTGCGCGCGCGGCCCTGCTGCCACTGGCGGCGCAGGGGTCGGCGGTGGCGGAGACTTTGCTCGGCGGCATGGCGGCGCGCGGGCAGGGGTTGGCTGCGAACGCTCCTGTGGCGGCTGCATGGTGGTTGCGCGCGGCG
>JBBQIP010000259.1:0-2548 GCA_038325045.1 Sphingomonadales bacterium | reverse complement strand
GGCAACGGTGCCGCCAAAGGTGGGACATTTGTGGAAAACCGCCACCCTCATCCCCGGCAAAACGGTATCGATACCAAAAGGCTGCCGGCCCTCCACAATCCGGCGGTTGTCCACGCCAGAAACCGGCGTGCCCACCAGGGTAAAGCTTGCCGGGTCCTTCAATACCAGTGTCTTGGGGTCGGGCGCTGCCAGCATGGCTGCACTCGCGGCGAGTTCGCCATAGCCCATCGACCGGCCGGTGGCCTTGTGCAGCACCCGGCCCTTTTCGGTGGAAAGGCTTTCTACCGGCACGCCCATGCGCACCGCTGCCGCGGCCACCAGCATGGCGCGCGCGCCCGCACCCACCCGGCGCATCGGATCAAAGAGCAGCGTGGTCGCCATGCTGCCGCCGGCAGCCTGCCGGCCATAGATTTTGGCATCTGCCAGAGTCTGCTCGATGGTCACATTGGCCCAGTCGGCGTCCAGCTCTTCGGCAACCAGCATCGGTATCGAGGTCTTGATCCCCTGGCCGACTTCCGGGTTCTGCGACATGATCGTAACCGCACCGTCCGGCATGATCCGCACCCAGGCGTTCAGGCTGGCAGAATCGGCGGTGAGCGCTGCAGCGCCCGACGGCGCCATGCCCAGCCAAAGCCCGCCACCGGCAAGCGCGCCTGCAAACAGCATCTGCCGCCGGTTGAGCGTAACCGCGTTCATGCGACTTCTCCCGACTGCAGGCCGGCCGCCTGTTTGATGGCATCGCGGATGCGAAGATAGCAGCCGCAGCGGCACAGGTTGCCGGCCATGTTCTCGTCGATCTCGGCCTCGCTGGGGCGCGGTGTTGCCTTCAGCATCGCTGCTGCATTCATCAGCTGCCCGGCCTGACAATAGCCGCACTGCGGCACATCGAGCGCCACCCAGGCATCCTGCAGCTTGCGCCCCACCGGATCGGCGGCCAGCGCCTCGATGGTGGTGATGCTGGCCGTGCCCACCGCTTCCAGCGGAGTCTGGCACGACCTTACCGCCACCCCGTCCATGTGCACGGTGCAGGCACCGCACAGCCCGGCCCCGCAGCCGAACTTGGTGCCGGTCATCCCCAGAACATCGCGCAGCGCCCACAGCAGCGGCATTTCCGGCTCGGCGTCCACCTCCATGGCCTGCCCGTTGATCTTGATGGTAATCGCCATAACGCTCCCCAGCTTTCGGCTACCGGGTGTATGTATCCCCACTGGCCGGTAACGCCAACCCTTGCCCAGCCTCCCAACGCCCCGCCGCTCAATCGCGGCGGTTGGCCTTCACCGAAGACCAGAGCGATAGACCGATCAGCGCCGCCCCTACCAGCCCGGTCACCGCTTCGGGAATATGCACCAAAGTGCTCAGCATCATGATGATCGCCAGCGCAAGGATTGCCCAAAACGCGCCATGCTCAAGGTAGCGGAACTGGCCGAGCGTGCCTTCCTTCACCAAGGCTATGGTGAGCGAGCGCACGAACATGGCACCAATCCCCAGCCCCAGCGCAATGACGATCAGGTTCGTGGTGAGCGCGAAGGCGCCGATCACGCCATCGAAGGAAAATGAGGCATCGAGCACTTCAAGGTACAAAAATGCCCCCAGCCCGGTGCGCGCCGCCCCGTCTGCGGCAGGGCTGCCGAGCGAACTGCTGGCCCAGGCCACAGCAAAAAAAGCAAAAATGCCGAATAGCCCGCTATAGAAGAACGCTTCCGATGCCGGCGCCTCCAGCCCCCTTGAGATGGCATAGAGCGCCGCCAGCACGACCATGATCTCCACTGCCTGCAACGAGGCGACCCGGCGCAGCGGCCGCTCGATGAGCGTAATCCAGTCCTGCTCCTTGTCGGCATTGAAAAAGAACTTCAGCCCCACAAGCATCAGAAATGCGCCGCCAAACCCCATGATGCTGTCGTGCGCGCCCGAGACTATCCGCGCATATTCAGCCGGCTGGCTGAAGGAAAGCCGCACCGCCTCCAGCGGCCCCAGACTGCCCGCCACGGCCACGATCAGCACCGGAAACACAATCCGCATGCCAAAAACCGCGATCACTATGCCCCAGGTCAGAAACCGCCGCTGCCAGACCGGCGACATTTCCTTCAGCACGCTCGCATTCACCACCGCATTATCGAACGACAGCGAAATCTCGAGCACCGAAAGCACAAAGCAGATCCACAAAATCTCCAGCACCGGGCCGATAGCACCACTGGAAAACCAGCCATATCCCGCCGCCGCCGCCAGGCTGGCAACGGAAAAAGCAATCGAACCCTTGAAATGTCGGAGCATCGAAATCCTTGGCGAAACAGACCGGCAAGCAGCAGGCTGATGGCGGAAAGGGTGGGATTCGAACCCACGGTGAGGTTTCCCCCACGGCGGTTTTCAAGACCGCTGCCTTAAACCACTCGGCCACCTTTCCAAGGCAAGCCTGCTCATGCAGGGGCCGGGGCCGGTCTGCAAGAGGCGGCGGCTTTTCGCTTGCCCTTCCGGTCGGCGGCCGGCTGTGCCATTCGGGGGCAGATGCAGCTGTTTCGCGCTTTGTTTTTGAGCTCGGCCCTTATGGCCA
>JBBQIP010000258.1:0-2553 GCA_038325045.1 Sphingomonadales bacterium | reverse complement strand
AGGGTGCGCAGCACGTTGCGGATGGCCGACACGCCCGTTTCGAGATCGGGCGTGTCGATGCCCTTCACCGCAAAGGTGGCGCTATCTTCGGAAAAGCGATCGATGGTCACTGTTGCGATTTAGGGCGGCAGCGCCGCCGGGGAAAGGGTATCGGGCTGGCGCCGCCGCCTGGTGCACGTTGCCGCTGGCGTTGCAGCCGGACGGCAGCGCCGCTAACCGGCTGGCATGAGCAAGGCGACCAACAGCGGAACTGGCAGGCGCGGCGAAACCGCGATCGTGACCGGCGGTGCCAGGCGAATCGGCGCCGCACTGGTAACCGCGCTCTCCGAAGACGGCTGGGATGTGCTCATTCACTGCCATTCCTCGCTGGAGGAGGCGCAGGCGCTGGCCGAATCCCTGCCTGGCGCGGCGGCGGTGGTGGCGGCCGATCTGGCCGAGCCGGATGCGGCGGATAGAATCATGGCGGCGGTGGCCGGGCTTTCGGCACCGGGGCTGCTCGTCAACAATGCGTCGCGCTTCGATTATGACCGAATCGAGGATTTCGGGCCTGCGCAGTTCGACCGGCACATGGCGATCAACCTGCGGGCGCCGGCGCTGCTGGCCCGCGCCTTTGCCGCGCATGTGCCTGAGGGGCGGCCGGTGCCGGCGCTGGTGGTAAACCTGCTCGATGCCAAGCTGGCCAGCCTGAACCCCGATTATTTCAGCTACACCCTGTCAAAGATCGGGCTGGAGGGGCTGACCGAGCTGATCGCGCGCAGCTATGCGCCGCTGATTCGCGCCGTCGGCATCGCGCCTGCGGTCACGCTGGTTTCAGGCCCGCAGAGCCGCGCCAATTTTGAGGCGGTGCACGCCATGAACCCGCTGCGGCGCGGTGTCGCGGTGGAGGATATTGTGGCGGCGCTTCGCTTCATTATTGCCACGCCCGCCTTCAACGCCCAGACGCTGGTGCTCGATGGCGGGCAGCGGCTGCTCGGACTGCCGCGCGATGTGGCCTATATGGTGGATTTATGACTGTGACAGAGATTGACACGCTGGTGTCGAGGCCCCGTATCGAGCGGTTGGTGCCGGAGGCGCTGGCGCCACGCAGCCGCAAGATCATGCTCGAAGATTTTGATCTTGTGGTAGATATCGGCTTTCATGCCTTCGAGATCGGCCACCCGCAGAGGCTGCGCGTGAATATCGAGGTATGGCTGGAGCCGGACCATTTTCCGCGTTCCGACATCGTGGCCGAGGCCTGGGATTATGATCTGCTGCGCTCCGCCGTGCTGGCTCTGGTGCACCAGCGGCGGTTCAACCTGCAGGAAACGGTGGCGCACGAGATTTATGATCTGGTGGCCGCCCGGCCGGGCGTGAGCGGGCTGCGCGTCTCTACCCGCAAGCCCGATGTCTATCCGGATTGCGCTGCGGTGGGCGTGGAGATCAGCAGCTTCTAGCGCTTTAGCGCGTGCATTTCCCAAGGCTGTCGATGGCGCTGGACCAGGCGGCGGCGAGCGCGGGATCGGCTCCGCCCGCGCGGGCCGGCAGGCTGGCCGGCAGGAAACAGGCGAGCGAATACCAGAGCAAGGTTTCCGGCTGTACCTTGATGGCCGATTCGTCGATGATATCGGTGCTGGCGACCGAAATCTGGCGGCGCTGGCCCGGCCTGTCGAGCACCACCATGGTGAGCGGCCGGGCATCGGCCGTGGTCAGGAAAAACTGGCTTTCGGCTTCACCGGCAATCGTGCCCTGCACCCGGAAGCCGTTGGAGACGCCGGTAATTTTCGGCACGGTTCCGGCGGCGGCCTCGGTAGCGATGGCACGCACCCGGCTTTCCAGCGCCGGGTTCCAGGCCTGCATCGCCGGCCCGGCCATCAGCCGCGCCTGACCATCAGCGGCGGGCTGTTGCAGGAACGCGAGAACGCTCTGGCCCTTGAGCGAAGGCAGCTTGCCGCGCGCATCGAGCGGCACATCCCACAGCCATTCCAGCTTGGCCGGCACGGCGGAGCGGGCGACCAGAGCGGCTTCCACCTGCATCTCGAGCAGCAGCCGCGCCCGGCCCGGTGCCAGGCCCGGCGCATCCTTGGGTTTGATCCGCCTGGTCCTGGTTATGCCTGCCTTCACGATGACCGGCGCATTCAGGGTCAGGTCTGCCAGCACTACATAATTGGCGCCCGGCATGACCGGTGGCGGCTGTTGCGCGAGGGAAGGCGCGGCCATCAGAAGGGCGCCGGCCAGTGCGGTGATAAATATTGGGAGGTGACAAACACGCATCCGGGCTGTCTAAAGAGCGACGTGGGCCTCGGCAACCGTTTGGCAGGTTTGTCGCATGCCGTATGATAAAGCGGTTGCGGCCTTCGCTGGCTTGCGGTTAAGACAGGCTCAGGGAGCATCGGGGGGTCGATAAAGAGGCGAAGCCTCTTGCGGCCAGCCCATGGGTAAGGGAGAATGGCAACTCATGGCATATGCTGATCAGGGGATGAGCAGAAACCGCATGGTGTCTCTCGGCATTGTGGGACTCCTGCATGTCGGATTGGGCTATGCGTTCGTCACCGGCCTCGCATTGAAGGCCGTCAA
>JBBQIP010000257.1:0-2553 GCA_038325045.1 Sphingomonadales bacterium | reverse complement strand
GGCGGGGGCGCGGGCCGGTGCCGGCTCCATTGCCGCGCAAGCGGCGCCAACACCCAGCGACACTATCGGTGTTGACCGGGAGGCCCCGCCCGGCCAAACCCGCGCGCCGGCCAGGACCGGCCGTTCCCGAGCACTCTCATGACCACAGTCGCCCTCACTGATGATCCCGCACAGCCCCGGCTGAAGCCGATGCTGCGTCTGGCCGCCCCGGTGGTGGCATCGCGCCTCGGCATCATGGTCATGGGGCTGGTCGATACGGTGGTGGTGGGCCGCTATTCGGCCGATGAGCTGGGTTATCTGGCGCTGGCCTGGGCGCCCACCGGCGTGGTCGTCACCACCGCACTCGGGCTGCTGTACGGTATTCAGGTGATGACCGCGCGCGCCATCGGGGAGGGCCGGCCCGAGGCGACCGGCGCCATCCTGCGGCGCGGCCTCGTTTATGCCTTTCAAATCGGGCTGGCCTCGGCGGTGCTGCTGGTGCTCGCCGGCGGCCCGGCGCTGCACGCTGTCGGCCTGTCGCCAGCGCTGGCAAACGGCGCCACCGCACCTCTGCAGGTGCTGGCGCTGTCTTTGCTGCCCATCCTGCTTGCCGATGCCGGCATGTTCTGGCTGGAGGCGCACGGCCGCGCGGTGCCCGGCATGGTGGCCATGTGGGCCGCCAATATCGTCAATCTGGTGCTCAACCTGTGGCTGGTGCCGGGCACATCGGGCTTTCCGGTGTCGGGCGCGGTTGCCAGCGGCTGGTCCACCACCATCAGCCGGCTGGCGCTGCTCGTGTTCATCGCCGCTGCAATCGCGCTCTGGCCAGCGGCGCGCAGCTACGGCGCCTTCCGCAAGGCGGAGCCAGACCGCCAGGCGGAGGCCGAGCAGCGCCGCATCGGCTACGGCACCGCCACCAGCTATTTCATCGAAAGCGCGGCCTTTGGCGCCATGAGCATCTTCGCCGGCTGGCTGGGCGCGCAGGCGGTGGCCGCCTGGGCCATCGTGTTCAACGTGGCAGCGGTCATCTTCATGGTCCCGCTCGGGCTGTCGGCGGCCACGGCCGTCCTGGTCGGCCAGGCGCACGGCGCGCGCAGCCGGGCGGGCGTGGCCACCGCCGGCCGGCTGGGCTTTCTGGTCACCGCAGTGGTGCTGCTGCTGGTCTGCGCCGGTGTCGCCATCGGCAACCGCGCTATCGCCGCCGCCTATACGGCAGACACGGCGGTGGCGGCCATCGCCGCAGCCGCGCTGCTGCTGTCCTGCCTGTTCTACCTGGCCGATGGGCTGCAGTGCGTGGCCGCACAGGCACTGCGCGCGCGCGGCGATGTCTGGCTCCCCACCGCCACGCACCTCGCGAGCTATCTCGCATTGATGATCCCGCTCGCCTGGGCGCTCGCCCACCCCGTTGGCCTCGGGGTCACCGGGCTGGTGCTCGGCATCATCGCTGCCAGTCTGGTTTCAGCGGTGCTGCTCTGGGGCCGCTTCTGGTGGCTTTCACGCTAGTGGTGGAAACCTGACATTTGGTACCCGCGCGCTGTTCGTCCGCGTTCAGGCGGAAAAGCAGCCCCGGCGGGAGTCGCCCAGAAGCGGACATTCGGCTAAGCCAACATCCACGCAATAACGCCCCCCACGACTACCACCAGCGCCAAGCACCCCCACCAAGGCACCGCAACGCTATCGTCATACTCACCAGTGGCGAGATAGGTGCGAATAGCGTCGCGCTGAGCCTCACCATACTTGGCATCGCGAGCGCGGATGTCGCTGTCGGACAGAAAATGTGCGACGATTTCGGGGATGTCACCGCTAGATGCTCCAAGATCGCGCTCCAGTTGGTCACAAAGGCGGTCGACAGCGGACCAGTCCACTACCGGTGCTTTCTCGGCAGCGAGTATTGTCGCTAAGCGGATTTGTATGTCTGCGGGTGCCATAGCCTCGGCATAGCGTTGTCCGCGCTGGCGAACGACCGCTTTCCACCACTTCCGGCCCTTCCGGAGCGGATTGAGTGGTCGGGCACGGCTATGAAGGCTGCCGCCCACTAGCGGAAATCGCAAAGTGCTGGCATCCTTACGAAGATGATGGAGGCTGCACGCTTAAGACGAGCTCGCCGGCGGCTGCGGGGCTACTTTCTAGGTAGCGGCATTATCCTCGCGTTTCTCTATATATTTGCTGCTGCCTTTATCGTCCGGATGGTTGGCGTAGAGCTGACCCAGTACTGGTCAACAGTGTTGATCGCGGCGGCTGTGCTTCTCGGTGGAAGCTATGGGATCGTTTTGTTCAGCGCTATCAGCATCCACATCGTTCGTCGCCTGCGAAACCGACAGCCGATCATGGATGCCGAGGATTAATCCGGAACGTCAGCTAACCACCCAATTGTCGCCGTTCAATCGATCCGTCGGCGGTCGCCAAATGTCAGGCCTTTATCACTACGCTCGGTTGCATGCAGATTGAAGCGGCCGGCAAAGAGCCTCCGGCGGCCGGGGCCTCAGGCCCCGGACCCCGTGCTGATAGCTCGCTTAAAAGGCGGCCGGGTTGGATGCGAATGAAACAAATGGGGTCTGGGGCCTGCGGCCCCAG
>JBBQIP010000256.1:0-2559 GCA_038325045.1 Sphingomonadales bacterium | reverse complement strand
TTCACCAATGTCGATTCCACCATCGTCGACCCCAAGCAGTTCGACCCGCGCAGCTTCGTCGATCGCCAGACCGATGTCTGCATCATCCCGCCCAACAGCTTCGCGCTCGCCCGCACGGTCGAATATTTTCGCGTGCCCCGCGATGTGCTGGTCATCTGCCTGGGCAAAAGCACCTACGCCCGCTGCGGCATCATCGTGAACGTCACCCCGCTCGAACCCGGCTGGGAAGGCCATGTGACGCTCGAATTCAGCAACACCACGCCACTGCCGGCACGCATCTACGCCAACGAAGGCGCCTGCCAGTTCCTGTTCCTGAAAGGCAACGAACCCTGCGAAGTGAGCTACGCCGACCGCGCCGGCAAATATATGGGCCAGCAAGGGGTCACGCTGCCGAAGCTTTGAGACTTGCGGAAAGGGCCTCCGGCGGCTGGGGCCTTGGGCCCCAGACCCCGATTTTGGAGGTGTCGCGCGTGTAATGGGCAGTTGAGCGCGCCGCAGGCATTTGAAAGCGCTTCGCGCGCGAAAACGGGCAAGGTTACGGCCGAACCGCAACAATCGGGGTCTGGGGCCCAAGGCCCCAGCCGCCGGAGGCCCCCTTCACGTCCGAATCCCGCCATCACCGCCCATGGCGCAGGGCGACGCCGCGCGCTAAGCGCAGCTATGGCACCGCGTCCTCCCCTGTCGTCCGAAACCCGCACTGGTTTGCTGGCGGGGGCTGGTGCCTATCTTATCTGGGGGTTGCTGCCGCTGTATCTGAAGCAGCTTGTCGGCATGTCGGCGGCTGATGTGCTGGGCCAGCGCGTGCTCTGGTCGCTGTTGTGGGTAGGGTTGCTGCTGGCGCTGATGGGCGGCGGCGCAAAGCTGCGTTCGGCGTTGGCGCAGCCGCGGCTGCTGGCGCTGCTGTTCGGCAGCGCGCTCGCCATCGGCGCCAACTGGCTGGTGTATATGGATACGGTGCTGGGCGGCCATGTCATCGATGCCAGCCTTGGCTATTTCATCAACCCGCTCATCAATGTGCTGTTCGGGGTGGCGCTGCTCGGTGAGCGGCTGGGCCGGCTGCAGTGGGTCGCGGTCGGGCTGGCGCTCGCTGGCGTAGCGGTAGTGGCGGTTGACCGGGGCTCGCTGCCGCTGGCGAGCATCGGCATTGCCGGCAGCTTCGCAATCTATGGCCTCATCCGCAAACGCGCCGATGTGGATGCCGCCACCGGGCTGTTTCTGGAGACCGCGATGCTGGCGCCGATGGCGCTGCTCTGGCTGGCCACCCGGCCGGAGGGCCCGTTCGCCCACCCGCCGCACATGCTGGCGCTGCTCGCGGCTTCGGGAATCGTCACCGCTGCCCCGCTCATCCTGTTCAGCATCGGTGCCCGGCGCCTCAAGCTCACCACGCTGGGGTTGATGCAATATTCCACGCCCACTGTTGTGCTGCTGCAGGCCGTCTGGCTGTTCGGGGAAACGCTAGACCGCGCGCGCATTATCGCCTTTGTGCTGATCTGGTCGGGCCTCGCGCTTTATACATGGACCCTGTTCCGCCGCCCTTCAGTATCGGCCATTGCCGGCGATTAGGGTCTGTTGCCCGGCCCGGCAAACTCACAATTTGCCGCAGAACGGCCTCAACCGGTTGAATTTGGCCGCGCCCGTACCCACTCCTGCACATGGGCCATGTGGCCCATGTGTATCAGTGGAGTTATTTCATGCTTAAAATCATCGCGGTTACGTTCGCAGCGCTTGCAGCCAGCACAGCGGCTTATGCCGCACCGGAAAAGGGCCAAATCAGCATCCGGGTTCTGGGCGGCGCAGATTTCCCCATCGGTGGGCAGTTCCACGGTGGCGTAGATGCGCCGGTAGCCAATCTGGGCGCGCTCAACCCGGCCCTCGCCGGCGTTCCGGCAACGCTCGCTATCGGCGAGCGCAGCAACCGGGACCGGTATAATGGCAGCCTCGGCCTCGGTGCTGAACTCGGCTATGCCATCTCGGACATGTCGGAAATTTTCGGCAGCTTCCGGTACCAGCGCAACAAGGCCGGCAGCTTGCAGGTTGGCGAAGCAGTGGTGCCGGCGCTTAACGCCCGCCTCGCTACATTCGGCGATTTCAGCAGCCAGAAGGCCTATAGTGGCGAAGTTGGCTATCGCCGCTATTTCTCGCGCGGCACCATCCAGCCTTACGCGGCCGCCCGTGCCGGCGTGACGTTTAACGACAGTGTGCAGGCCAATTTCCGCGTGCCTGATGCCGCCATCGCCCTCAACAACGTGCCGTTCTACCAGAACTCGGTCTCGGCCACCGTTGGCGGCGATATCGGTGTGGCAATTCCCGTCTCAAAGGGTATCGAACTCAACCTCGAGACCGGCCTGCGCTGGACCAGCAAGCTAAGCGGAGACGATACCGCGCTGAGCGGCCTTGGCCTCCAGACGATCAACGATGGTGGCGCTCGGTGGGACATTCCGGCCCGCGCCGGCCTAACCTTCCGTTTTTAAAACCACAGGCATGAAGCCGGGCGGCGCCCCAAGGCGCCGGCCCGCGAGCCGCGCTAAAGCGCAACGATTGACAAGATAGTAATACGCG
>JBBQIP010000255.1:0-2637 GCA_038325045.1 Sphingomonadales bacterium | reverse complement strand
CGAACATGACCAATCGAAAATCGAAAGCCGGTCCGCTCATGGATTGCGATTAAATAATATGGGGTCCGGGGCCGCCGGCCCCGGCCGCCGGAGGCCCTTTCGCTGTTGGTACAGTTCGTTGTGGTACGGGGCGGCCAAGCGATTGACCGGGGCGGCGATGTGACCTAGCCCAGCGGCGTGATGATGCTCGATTTTGAAAAGCAGGTGGGAACCATCGAGGCGCGGGCGCGGGATTACCGGGCCGGCGGCGATGAGGCGGGCGCGCGACATGCGGAAGGCGCGGCGCGGCGGCTGCTGGCGGAAACCTATGCGCGGCTGACCCCCTGGCAGAAGACCCAGGTGGCCCGGCACCCGGCGCGGCCGCACTTCAGCGAATTTGTGAGCGCGCTGGTGGAGGATTTTACCCCGCTGGCCGGCGACCGGGCTTTTGGCGAGGACGAGGCGATTATCGGCGGGCTGGGGCGGCTGAAGGGCCGCGATATTCCGGTGATGCTGATAGGGCATGAAAAGGGCCATGATACCGCCAGCCGGGTGCGCCACAATTTCGGCATGGGGCGGCCTGAAGGATATCGGAAGGCAGTGCGGCTGATCGAGCTGGCCGGGCGGTTCAAGGTGCCGGTGGTGACGCTGGTGGATACCGCCGGCGCCTTTCCCGGCCTGGATGCCGAGGAGCGGGGGCAGGCGGAAGCGATTGCGCGCGCCACCCAGGCCTGCCTGGCAGCGCCGGTGCCGGTGCTGACCGCGATAACCGGCGAAGGCGGCTCGGGCGGGGCGGTGGCGCTGGCGGCGGCCGACAAGGTGCTGATGTTCGAGCATGCGATCTATTCGGTTATTTCGCCCGAGGGCTGTGCCTCCATCCTGTGGCGCGGCAGCGACGGCGCATCCAGCCATGCCGCCGATGCGGCCGAGGCGATGCGGGTGAGCGCGCAGGACCTGAAGAAGCTGGGCGTGATCGATGTGATTGTGCCCGAGCCGCTGGGCGGTGCGCACCGCGACCCGGTGCGGGCGGCAGACGCACTGGCAGCTGCGCTGGCCGAAGCATTGGAGCCGCTGCTGGCGCTGGACGCAGCCGCGCTGAAGGCCGGGCGGCGGGCGAAATTTCTGGCCATGGGGCGCGGGCTTTAAGCAGCGGCTTTTTGGTTGCCGCCTCTGCTGCTATGACCGGCATTATGAAATCAGCTCTCAGAAACCATTTTCTCACGCTGGCGCTTTTGGCGGTAGCGGCTCCGGCGGCTGCACAGGCGCCCGGCTTTTCTGCCAGCGACAGGCGGCTGGGGGCGGAGGCGCACCCGCAGCTGCTGCAGCAGTTTGGCGGGGCCTATGAAGGACCGCAGGCCGATTATGTGCGCCGGGTGGGGCAGCGGATAGCGGCTGAATCCGGCATGGCCGCGAGGCCGCAGGATTATACGGTCACGCTGTTGAATTCCAACATTAACAATGCCTTCGCGCTGCCCGGCGGCTATGTGTACATCAGCCGGCAATTGCTGGCTTTGATGAACGATGAGGCCGAGCTGGCCTTTGTGATGGGCCATGAAGTGGGCCATGTGGCGGCCCGCCATTCGCAGAAACGACAGAGCCGATCGACGTTGACCGGCATTGGCGCAGCGATTTTGGGGGTGGTGACCGGATCGAGCATTGTGAGCGACCTCGCCAACACCGGCGCGCAGCTTTACACGCTGAGCTTCAGCCGCGAGCAGGAACGGCAGGCCGACAGCCTGGGGGTGCGATACCTGCTGAGCAGCGGCTATGACCCGATGGCGGCACCGGTGATTTTGCATGCGCTGGAGGCGCAGACCAGCCTGGAAGCGCGGCTGGCGGGGCGGGGCGATGCAGCGCCACCTGGCTGGCTCTCCACCCACCCGGCAAGTGCTGAGCGCGTGGCGCGGATACGGGCGGAGGCGCAGAAGGCGGTGGCGGCCAAGCCGGGCGCCCGCACCACGGCGCGGGATGTGTTTTTGAACGCGATCGACGGGATGCCCTATGATGATGACCCGGCGCAGGGGGTGATTACCGGCACCGGTTTCCGCCACCCCGGGTTGGGCCTGGCCTTTGAGGCGCCGGCGGGGTTTGCGCTCGCCAATTCACCCACGGCCGTGACCGGCTCGCGCGGGCAGGCGCGGTTCCAGTTTTCGGGCGGGCGGCCGGAAAACGAATCGCTCTCCAGCTATTCCGACAAGGTGTGGCGCGCCGCCGGGGCCAGCCAGCCGCCGGCTGTGCAGATCAGCCGGGTGAACGGGGTGGAAACCGCGATATCGAGGCTGCGGACCCGGCAGCGGGGCGGTGATGTGGATGCGACGCTCGCCGTTTACCGCTGGGCGAATGACAGCTGGTACCAGCTGCTGACCATTGCGCCGGCCGGGCAGCAGATGGGACTGGAGACGATGTCGAGCACCGTGCGCCGCCTGTCCCAGAGCGAAATCGGTGCGGTTGCTGGCCGGCGGTTGCGGGTGGTGAGCGTGAGGTCTGGCGACACCGTGCAATCGCTTGCCGACCGCATGGCCTATGACGACGACCGGCTGAACCGGTTTCTGGTGCTGAACGGGCTGGAGGCGAACAGCCGGCTGGCGCCCGGCGCCCGAGTGAAGCTGGTGCTCAGGAACTGAATGGCAGCAGTGTCTGTTATAGCAAGGCGGCACC
>JBBQIP010000254.1:0-2645 GCA_038325045.1 Sphingomonadales bacterium | reverse complement strand
ACCGGCCCGGTCAGCAAGGCGCAGCTCTATCAGATAGGCTTCAGCTATCCCAGCCAGACCGAATTCGTGGCCGAACGCTGCGGGGTGGACGAAGCGCGTGCGGTGATGATGCTCGCCGGCCCCAGCCTGCGCACGGTGCCGCTCACCGTCCATGTGCCGATTGCCGATGTACCGCGGCTGGTTACCCGCGAGCTGATCCTCACCCGCGCCCGGGTGGTGGTGCGGGCGCTCATCCGCGATTTCGGCATCGAACGGCCCCGGCTTGCAGTTGCCGGCCTCAACCCCCATGCCGGCGAAAAATCCACCATCGGCCGCGAGGAGGTGGAGACCATAATCCCGGCGCTGGAAGAGCTGCGCGCCGAGGGGATCGACATCACCGGGCCGCTGGCTGCCGACACCATGTTTCACGCCGCCCAGCGCCGGCATTATGATGCAGCGCTGTGCATGTACCACGACCAGGCGCTTATCCCGATCAAGACGCTGCATTTCGATGAAGGCGTGAACATTACGCTCGGCCTGCCCATCGTGCGGACATCGCCCGATCATGGTACCGCCTTCGATATTGCTGGCACCGGCCGGGCCGATCCGCAGGCGATGATCGCCGCCATCCGGCTCGCTGGCGCCTGTGCGGCAAGGCGGCTGCTGTCGGCTGCCGGTCCCGGTGCCATGGCCGCCGCTTGACGCTGGAAAACCTGCCGCCGCTGCGCGAAGTTATCGCCCGCCACGGGCTGGCGGCGCGCAAATCGCTTGGCCAGAACTTCCTGCTCGATGGCAATCTGCTGGACCGGATCGTGCGCGTGCCCGGCCCATTGGACGGAAGGACCGTCTATGAAATCGGCCCCGGGCCGGGCGGGCTAACCCGGGCGCTGCTCCGCGCCGGAGCCAATGTGGTGGCCGTGGAGCGCGATGATCGCACCCTGCCCGCATTGGCCGAGCTCGCCGATGCCAGCGGGGGCCGCCTGCGGGTGATCGCCGGCGATGCGCTGGAGCTGGATGAAGCCGCCGAGCTCCTGCCCGGCACCGCCATCATCGCCAACCTGCCCTATAACATCGGCACCGCGCTGCTTGTGCGCTGGCTGGAGGCAGAGGCCTGGCCGCCGTTCTGGCCCAGCCTTACCCTCATGTTCCAGCGCGAGGTGGCGGAACGGATTATCGCTGCGCCCGGCAGCGGCGCCTATGGCCGGCTGGCAGTGCTCGCCCAGTGGAGAAGCCAGCCCCGTATTGCGCTGGGCGTGCCGGCAGCGGCCTTTGTTCCACCGCCCAAGGTAGCTTCAGCCGTCGTCCATATCGTGCCGAAAGCGCCGCTTGCGCCGGCACGACCACGCGTGCTCGCAGCGCTCACCGCCGCCGGGTTCGGCCAGCGGCGCAAGATGCTGCGGGCCAGCCTGAAATCGTTTCCCGGCGCCCTGGAGGCGCTGATGGCGGAAGGGATATCCCCCGAAGCCCGGGCCGAGACCGTGCCTGTCGAGGCCTGGGCGCTCGCCGCAGCGCGGCTTTCACCAGCAACTGTTTCCTAGTTGCTGGCCTGCTTGGCTGCCGGCTTTGCATCGGCAGTGGCGGTGGCAGTGTTCAGCGCCATCTGCAGCCGCGCGGCTTCCGGGCAATCGGCCTTGCACAGCGCCTTGATGCGCGCGAGGTTGATCTGCGCACGCGCGGTGGCCCCGCGCGCGATCAGCACCTTGCCCTGGCCTTCAAGCGCAGTCAGGTCCGAAGGGTTGAGCGCCAGCGCCTCGCGGTAATAGCGCACCGCCGTGCCCGGCAGGCCCAGCTTGCCATAGGCGGTGGCAATGCCGTTCAAGGCGCTCACATTCTTGGGGTCGGCCGCCAGCGCCGCCTCATAGGCGTCAATCGCCGCCTGGGCATCCCCACGCGCCAGCGCCGCCTCGCCGTAGCCGGCCATCTTCAACGATTGCGGCTTCAGAACATCATCACCAACGGCGCGCGCGCCAGTCGTTGCATTGGGCGCTGCGCCAATCAGCATCGCCGATGCCAAAATCAATGTCAGGCGGACCTTCATGCACTCGTCTCCCAGCCCCTATGGCTTGAACACTAGCCGATTCGCTCCGCACTGGCGATGTAGAAACCGTCACACCCATCGCTGGCGGGGGTGAGCAGCGCACCGGCCTCAGGCAGCAGGGAAAATTCGGGGCAATCGGCCAGCAGCGCTGCCATCTGCGCCTCGCCTTCCAGCGGCAGCAGCGAGCACACCACATAGGTCAACCGCCCGCCCGGCCGCACCAGCGTGGCCGCCAGCCGCAGCAGCCGCGCCTGCTCGGCCACCAGCCGGGTCAGCCTCGCCGGTGTCAGCCGCCAACGCGCCTCCGGGTTGCGCCGCCAGGTGCCGCTCCCCGAACACGGGGCATCCACTATCACCCTGTCACAGGCGGCTGCCAGATCGGCCAGCGCTACCGCCTCGCGGCCGCCGTCGATCAGGCGCGGTTCGGCGATTGTCACCCCTGCCCGCTCCAGCCTTGGCGGCATCGCCTGCAGCCGGCCACGGTCGGTATCGCTGGCGATCAGCCGGCCCCGGTTGGCCATGTGTGCTGCCAGCGCCAGCGTCTTGCCGCCGGCGCCGGCGCAAAGATCGAGCACGGTTTCGCCGGGCCGCGCTCCCAGAAATGCCGCCGCCCGCTGCGAGCCGGCCT
>JBBQIP010000253.1:0-2649 GCA_038325045.1 Sphingomonadales bacterium | reverse complement strand
CATCAAGGCGCATATCGAGGCGGCGCGCGCTGCTGGCACACGGCTGGTGCTCGCCAGCTATTCTGCCGGCGCGCGCGACCGGCTGGGCGGGCTGCTGGTCGATGAAGGGGTGGAAGGGCTGCTGCCGGCCGATGACTGGCCCTCGGCGCTGGCCGCGACCGCCAAGGGCAAGGTGGCGCTGGTGGTGCTGCCGCTCGACCATGGCTTCACCCGCCACGAGCCGCGCGGGGTGCTGCAACTGCTCACCGAGCAGGACATGCTGGGCGACCGGCTGGTGCGCCGCCGCCGATCGGTGCGCAAGGCAGACAGTTTCATGGCCGAGCTCTCCAGCCTCGCGCCCGGCGATCTGGTGGTGCACCGCGACCATGGCATCGGGCGGTATGATGGGCTGATGACGCTGGAGGTGAGCAAGCGCCCGCACGAATGCGTGGCGCTGAGCTATGACGGCGGCAGCCGGCTTTATGTGCCGGTGGAAAATCTCGATGTGCTGTCGCGCTATGGCTCGGACAGCGAAGGGGTGGCGCTCGACAAGCTGGGCGGGGTTGCCTGGGCGGTGCGGCGCGGCAAGATGAAGGAGCGGATTCGCGAAATTGCCGGCGAACTGCTGAAAACTGCGGCCGCGCGCGCGCTGCGTGAAGGTGAGCCGGCGGTAGCCGAAGCGCATGACGCAGCTGCCTTTGCCGACCGTTTTCCCTATGCCGAAACGGAAGACCAGCTGCGCGCTATCGACGATGTGCTGGGCGACCTTGCTTCCGGGCGGCCGATGGACCGGCTGGTGTGCGGCGATGTGGGCTTCGGCAAGACCGAAGTGGCGCTTCGCGCTGCGCATGCGGCTGCCATGGCGGGGCTTCAGGTGGCGGTGGTCTGCCCCACTACGCTGCTCGCGCGCCAGCACTTTGCCGGTTTTCACGAACGTTTTGCCGGGCTGCCGATCCGGGTTGGCCATCTGTCGCGCCTGGTGGGTGCCACCGAGGCGCGGATGACCCGCGAGGGGCTGGCCGATGGTACTGTCGATATCGTGATCGGCACCCATGCGCTGCTGGCGAAATCGGTGGATTTCAAGCGGCTGGGGCTGGTGGTTGTGGATGAGGAGCAGCGCTTCGGGGTGGTGCACAAGGAGCGGCTGAAGGCGATGAAGGCCGATGTCCATGTCCTGACGCTCACCGCCACGCCGATTCCGCGCACCCTGCAGATGGCGCTCACAGGCCTGCGCGATATGTCGATCATCGCCACCCCGCCGGTGGACCGGCTGGCGGTCAGAACCTATGTGATGCCCTTTGACGAGGTGGTGATCCGCGAAGCCCTGCTGCGCGAGCATTACCGCGGCGGCCAGAGCTTCTTCGTGGTGCCGCGCATTGCCGATCTCTCCGACATCGAGGGCTGGCTGCGCGAGGCGGTGCCCGAGGTGCGCGCGGTTACCGCGCATGGCCAGATGAGCCCTTCCGAAGTGGAGGAGCGGATGTCGGGCTTTATCGACAAGCGCTTCGATGTGCTGCTGGCCACCACAATCATCGAGAGCGGGCTGGATATTCCCGCCGCCAACACCCTTATCGTGCACCGGGCAGACAGGTTTGGCCTGGCGCAGCTCTACCAGATCAGGGGCCGGGTGGGCCGCGCCAAAACCCGCGCCTATGCTTATTTGACCACGCCTGCCGACCAACAGGTTACCGAGGCGGCCGAAAAGCGGCTGCTGGTGCTATCCGCGCTCGATACGCTGGGGGCGGGGTTCCAGCTGGCAAGCCACGACCTTGACCAGCGCGGCGCCGGCAACCTGCTGGGCGACGAGCAATCGGGGCATATCCGCGAGATCGGCTTCGAGCTTTACCAATCGATGCTCGAGGATGCGATACTGGAGGCGCGCGCGACCGCTGCCGGGGCCAAGCCGCCTGAAGAGGCGTTCAGCCCGCAGATCACGCTGGAGCTGCCGATCCTGATTCCGGAAGCCTATGTGCCCGATCTGAACGTGCGCATGGCGCTGTACCGGCGGCTGAACGAGCTTGAGGATCGCCCCGCCATCGACGGCTTTGCCGCCGAGATCATCGACCGCTTCGGTCCGCTTCCAGACGAGTTCCAGAACCTGCTCGGCGTGATCGAGATAAAACTTGCCTGCCTGAAGGCCAATGTGGCGCGGCTGGAGGCCGGCGCCAAGGGCGCGCTGGTGACGCTGCGCGACGATCGGTTCGCCAATCCGCAGGGGCTGCTGGACTGGATAAACAAGCTGGGCGCGCGGGCGAAACTGCGGCCGGACCAGAAGCTTTTCGTGGCCGCCGAATGGGCCAGCGAAGCCGCGCGCCTGAAAGGCGCTCTGCAGATTGCCACCAGCCTTGCAAGACTTGCGGCCGGCGGCACCGTGAAGCCGGCTGCCGGCAAAGCGCCACCGGCTGCTGAAAAGGCAAAGCCGCTGCCGCCGCGCCCGGGGGTGTTCCAGAGCCGCATCCGCTCACGCTAGTGGATAGATTCTAACGCTTGGTGCCCACGCTTCACAGCGGCGATGATCTTGTCGGGATTTGCTGTCCAGACGAATGGCTTTGGGTTGGCATTTTGCTCGGCGACGAAGCGGTTGATGGCGGCTTGCAGGTCGACGACGGAATGGAAGACGCCGCGTTTAAGCCGTTTTTTGGAGAGTTTGGCGAAGAAGCCTTCGACCGC
>JBBQIP010000252.1:0-2671 GCA_038325045.1 Sphingomonadales bacterium | reverse complement strand
CGGCGAATAGGCATGGCAGAAGCGGACCAGCATGGCTTCGCGGCGCTGCCGGCCGTCAGCAGCGCGGCCAAGCACCACGCCGGAGGGGGACGCAAACCCGAGGCTGCCGGGCCTGAACGTTCCAAGACCATCCAGCCGCTGCAAAATCATCGCAGCGCCGGCCTGCATGAGGTCATGCCGCTCGCCCGGAAACAGGCTCTCCAGAAAGGCTTGCAACTCCGGGGCTTGCCTGGTGGCGGCAATCGCACCTTCCAGTGCGTCTGCCAGCTCCACCACCTGAACACCCTGCGCTTTCAGCAGCCCCACCAGCTGGCCGGATTCCGAGGTGGCTGGCATCAACGGTGAATGCACCAGCACGCGCCGATGGCCGTCGCCGAATTCAGTGGCGGCTCGCTCCATCGCCAATCCCGGCACTGCGCCAATAGCCTGGCAGGCGGCAAGACCGCCCAAAAACCGCCGGCGCGAAACCCGGCTCAACGTGCTTTGGCCTTGGGAGCGGCTGGCGCGAAACTGTCACCGAAATAATCGCCGGCAAACCAGCGCGGTGCGGTCCTGCCATTGGCAATACCAAGCGTAATCGCCGTATTCACCCGCGCGAATTTGGCCGCGGCAGACCAGTCAAAGGCCTGGTTCATGTCGTCGCCCAGTTCATGATAGCGGTTGAGGCGGAAATCGCGCTCCACGTCTCGGCAGAGCATGCCGCCGCGCGTGTCCATGTGCCCGGTTTTCAGGAACACCGACGGAATGCCGGCACGCACCATCGGGTAATGGTCGGAGCGGGTAAACACCGCCTCCTCCGGCTGGGGATCGGGGGAGACCTTCAATCTCTCCGACCGCGCCGCTGCCGAAACCGGGTCGATCAGCGTCGAGCGATCGGCACCAAAGGCCACGATGTCGCCAAAGTCGCAACTCAGGATCGGCATGTCGATATTGACCACACCCACCACCCGGCTGATCGGCAATGTCGGCCTCCGCGACCAATAATCTGCACCCAGCAGCCCGCTTTCCTCGCCGGTAGTTGCCAGAAACAGAATTGACCGCGCCGGCCGCTTGCCGCTGGCCACCAGACGCGCCGTCTCGATAAGCGTCGCGGTGCCCGAGGCATTGTCCATGGCGCCGTTGAATATGGCATCGCTGCCCGGTGCCGCATCGGCCTTCAGGCCGAGATGGTCCGAATGGGCCTGCACCAGCACGATCTGCGCCGAAAGGCTTCGATCAGCGCCTGGCAGCAGGCCAAGCACATTGGGGCTGGTGATGCGCTTGATCGTCTGCGCGCGCTGGACAGTGAGGGTGCCAGCCAGCGCAAAGCCCTTTACCGGCGCCTTGGCGGCAGCAGCCAGAACCTGCTGCAAATCCATCGGCGCTCCCGCAAACAACGCCGTCGCCGCCGGCTCCGAAAGGGTGCCGCGCAGCTTCAGCGCCGAACCATCGCCAATCGGCTCGCCTTCCGGTGTCAGCAATCCGCGCGCCGGGATCCGCACCCGCGATGCCAATTTTTCGAAAGGCAGCCGCTCCTGCTCCACCAGCGTGCGCACCTGCACCAGGCCAACGGCCCCGCCCTCCATCGCCGCAATCGCCTTGTTGGTGCGGGCAAGATGGGCTGCCACTTCGCTGTTCATGCCCGGATGCGCGCCTGAAAGCGCCACCACGATCTTTCCACGCACATCGAGCCCGGCATAATCATCGATCCCAAGCGCCTTGTCCCTGATCCCGAAGCCTACGAACACCAGCGGCGCCGTTACCGTTTCCGGCCCTTGCACAGCGCCCGGGCCAAAGGCCGCGTCCACGCCGTTCACCCAGCGCAAGCTCTTGCCCCCTGCATCGAAGGTAAGCGTCTCGCTGCTGCTAGAAAACGCTCGCTCCGCAAAGTTTATCCTCTGGAACCAGGCATCTGCCCCGGCCCCATCCCCTGCAGGAACCAGCCCGATCGCGGCAAACTGGGCCGCAATGTATCGCGCCGCAATCTCATGGCCGCGCTGGCCAAGCCCGCGCCCTTCCAGCAGATCATCGGCCAGAAAGCGGATGTGTCCCTCAAGCGCCTGCCCCAGGCGGTCCCGCTCCTGTGCCGGCCCGGCAGGCGCCGCGACTGGCTGTGCCCCTCCCGGTGAAACCAATGCTGCGGAAAGGGCGAGAACGGCAACAAAGCCGCAGAGGGATGATTTCATCATGAAAGCTTGCTAGCAAGCGCTCCGACCGTGCGCAAACGCCTTTAAGCATCGGTCGGTGCAAGGAGTGTTTATGCGTTCTCTGGTCGGCATGCTGGCAACGGCGATGGCAGTGGCAATTGCGCTGGTGCCGGCGGCCCCCGCAGCGCTCGCGCAACCCGCCAATGCCCCGGCAGCAGCGGCACTGGCGGCACCCGCGCCGCTCGCCTCGCTCGTTGGCGCCGTCGATATTCCGCATCAGGCCTTCACCCTCGACAACGGCCTGCGGGTCATTGTCCATACCGACCGCAAGGCGCCCATCGTGGCGGTAAGCGTCTGGTATCACATCGGCTCCAAGGATGAGCCGGCCGGCAAGACCGGCTTTGCGCACCTGTTCGAGCACCTGATGTTCTACGGGTCCGAGAATAACGAAGGCGTTTTCTTCAAGAAGATGGACAGTGTCGGCGCCACCGATCTGAACGGCACCACCTTCTTCGACCGCACCAACTATTTCGAGAACGTGCCCA
>JBBQIP010000251.1:0-2678 GCA_038325045.1 Sphingomonadales bacterium | reverse complement strand
GGTGCTGCGCCAGCCGGGCGTGCGCAAGGCGTTTGTGGTGCCGGGCAATGGCAATGAGTATGAGCTGGCCGCAGGTGTCGCCATCATCGCTGACACATATTGGCACGCCAACAAGGCACGCGAGGCGCTGGTGGTGGAATGGGACCGGGGCGCAGGTGCCGGCCAATCCACCGAAGGCTTTGCAGCGCTTGCGGCTGCTCTGGCGGGCAAGCCGGGGGCACAAACCGTATATACCGAGGGTGATGTGAGCGCCGGCATGGCGGGTGCCGCCAAGCGGCTTTCCGCGAGCTATCACTATCCCTTCCTTGCCCATGCCCCCATGGAGCCGATCAATTGCACCGCGCATGTGGTGGACGGCAAGGTGGAGATCTGGGCGCCGTCGCAGATCCCCGAGCAGGGCCGCAAGCAGGTTTCGAGCGTGTTGGGGGTGCCGGAAAGCGACATCACCATCCACATGATGCGCTGCGGCGGCGGCTTTGGCCGGCGGCTTACCACCGAATATATGGTGGAAGCGGCCTGGATTGCGCGTGAAGCGGGCGTTCCGGTCAAGCTTCTGTGGAGCCGCGAGGATGATATCGGCCGCGGCAACTTTCGGCCCGCCGGTTGGCATCATCTGGAAGCCGGCATGGACGAGGCGGGCAAGCTGGTGGCCTGGCAAAACCATTTCGTGACCTTTGGCAAGGACGGCAAGTTCGCTCGTGCTGCCGACCTGGATGCGACCCAGTTTCCGGCGCGTTTCATTCCCAACTTCAAGGCGGAAGCCACGTTGCTGCCCTTGGCGGCGCCGACCAATTTTCTGCGCGCGCCAGCCAATAACGGCTTTGGGTTTGTGATGCAGAGCTTCCTCGACGAGCTGGCCCATGCGGCAGGGCAGGACCCGCTGGCATTCCGCAAGGTGCTGCTGGGGGAGCCAAGGCTGTTTGGCGAAGCCGGGACACGCAGCAGCTACGATTCCGGCCGGGCGCTCAACGTGCTGGAAAAGGTGGCGGCCATGTCGGGCTGGGGGCGCAAGCTGCCGGCGCGCGAAGGCCTGGGCATCGCCTTCCACTTCAGCCACCTTGGCTATTTCGCCAATGTGGTGGAGGTTGCAGTGGCCAGGGACGGCGAAGTCACGGTGAAGAAGGTGTGGGCGGCAGGCGATGTCGGCCGCCAGATCGTCAACCCGTCGGGCGCCAGAAACCAGGTGCAGGGCTCGGTGATGGACGCGCTCGGCTCTGCATCCGCCCAGGCGATCATTCTGGTTGAGGGGGCTGCCCAACAGAGCAATTACAACGACTTTCCTGTGCGCCGGATTACCGATGCGCCGCCGGTGGAGGTGGAGTTCGTGCTCTCCGACAACCCGCCGACCGGGCTTGGCGAGCCAGCCTATCCGGCCACGCCGCCCGCACTTGCCAATGCGATCTTTGCGGCCACCGGTGTGCGGCTGCGCTCGCTGCCCATCGATACGGCCCTGCTCAGAGCCTGAATTCGGGCATCAGGACCACGGCTTTGCCGGCGAGCGTGCCGGCGGCCATGGCGGCAAAGGCGCGGGATGCCTCGGCGAGCGGCACTTGCAGGCCTATTGCCGGGCGCAGCGTCCCTGCCCGCGCGTCAATAGCCTGTAGGGCGGCGGCCGCCGATGCCGGGTCCTGCCGCCCCTGTTCGCCGGCGCGCACGCCGATGATTTCGATTTCACTGGCCTGCAGCCGGTCGAGCGCCACGCGCGCCGGCCCGCCGTCCACAAAGCCGATCACCAGATAGCGGCCGCCGCGGGCAAGGCAGCCCAGCGCCGCCGCCGTGATGCCGCCGCCCAGAGTATCGAAAACAAGATCGAAGCCCGTGGCAGCGATGGCGGGTGCCGACCGGTCACGCTGTAGCAGATGGTGCGTGCCCGCAGCCGCTGCCAGCGCGAGCCGCTCGGGCGAGGAAGCGAGCGCTGTAACCTCCGCGCCAAGCCGGGCTGCAAGCGCGACTGCTGCCAGCCCCATGCCGCCTCCCGCCCCGGTTACCAGCACGCGCTCGCCCCTTTGCAACCGGCCGCGCTGCACCAGCCCCACCCAGGCGGTGAGCGCACCAACCGTGAAGGCGGCTGCCTCGGCATCGGTGAGCGCTTCGGGTGCCGCCCGCACCGCACGCACCGGCACGGTCAGCCGTTCAGCCAGGCAGCCGCTGCGCGTGCCGACGATGACCCTGCGGCCCGCCCAGGCTTCCGCGCCGGTGCCCGTGGCGATGACCCGGCCTGCGGCTTCGCTCCCCGGCACGAAAGGCAGCGGCGGGCGGTATTGATAGCCGCCGGTCAGCATCAGAAGGTCGGGGTGGTTGAGGGCGGCGGCGGCAACCGCCACCATCAGCTCGCCGGGGCCGGGGTCGGGCGGCTCCGGCCAGTCCGGGTGCAGGCGCGGCGGCTCGTTCAGCGCATGGCAGACGAACGCCTGCACCGCTCAGGGCAGCGGGCTGGGGCCAGGCCCCCATTTGCGGGCCAAAAGCAGCCCGGTGAGAAAGCCGCCGATATGCGTCCAGATAGCGATCCGAAGCCCTCCGGTGCCGGAAAAGGCGAGGCTGGTGAGGAGCTGCAGGCCGATCCAGGTGGCGGCGAACCACAGCGCGGTGAGGGTTTCCCCCGAGACGGTGAGCCCGAGAATGCGGCGCGGCTCGGCACGGCTGTTCGCGAACATGACCGCATAGGCGCCGAACACGGC
>JBBQIP010000250.1:0-2717 GCA_038325045.1 Sphingomonadales bacterium | reverse complement strand
CGGGCGCCCGACATGCAACGTGCGTGGGTAAGATTTATCAACAGCGCTGGTGGGCCAGCCGTGGTGGTCGACATACCACGCGCATCGGCGAATCCGGACGGTACCTCCAACACGCCTGGGGCAGCGCACTTGAATGCCCACTTTCGGGTTACCCTGGCAGCGGGCCGCTTGTCCGCAGGCGAATACCTGGTTTCAGTCGTGCAGCAGCGCGGCAACGAGTTTTCCGTGTGCGGTACCGCCGGCAAATTGCAGGTCGGCTAAGCTACGAATCCGCATCAACCTTAAGCCCTTCGCCGCCCCGCGCCCGCCAACCATATCCGCCCACCAGAACCGTCAGTCGCACACGCCTCTATCCTGGTCAGAACCCGGGTAACCGACTGTACCCCGCAATCCGCCCTTTGGAGTCAGCGAATCACTATCCCGCGCATGAAGCCCCGCTCGGCACTGTTCCATCGAATGCTGCTGCCGCTCTGTCCGCTGCTGTTTGTTGCCGTGGTATCGCAGGCGGCGGAGCCGCTGGTCGACTTCACCGAGAGCCGCGGCTGCCGCATCATCGGCTCGACAAGCTCGGTCGCGCGCCTGAAAGAGATTGCCGCCCAGGGAACGGTTACCTGGGATGGAAAGTGTATTAACGGCCTGATCGACGGTCCGGGCAGCTTGCGCCACCAGGGTGTGGTGCGCGAAAACGAGCGCAACCGGCGCTACGCCTTTTACCTGACCGGAACCGCAGCAGCGGGCAAGCGTCAGGGCACATGGCTACGCGAAACCTTCAACATGTTCGAGGACAGCGCGAAGTACTGGACCAGCCTTGCCACGATCACCTATGTCGACGGCATATCCAGGGGCTCGCCAAAACTCCTGACGGTGCGCAGCAATGCTGATTTCACGGCTGCGTTCAGGCAGCTTCTGGCAGAAACCGAGCGTCAGTTGGCGGCGGCGCAAGCCAGGCCGGAAGAGTCCGCGGCATCCAGGCCCGATGTTTCGAGCGTCGCGGCACCCTCGCCGGCTGCAGGGCCCGCGCCTGCACCCGGTGCTCCGCCCGCTGGCTTGTCGCCATCGGCACCCATCGCGCCGTCGACTGCATTTTCGCCACCGCCGGCGGCCGCACCGCCCGTTTCGGCGCCGGCGCGCGAATCACCGGCACCATCGGCAACTCCGGTCATGGCGACACCGCCGGCGCCTCCGACATCTGCAACCGCTGCGAGCGGCAAGGGAGCAGCAGCACCGAGCGCGCAGCAGAACCAAAAAGCCGCCGTTGCCGCCGTTGCCGCCGTTGCATCGGCCGCCACGCGCGCCACGGCGCGCCGCGAAGATCCCGTTCAACCGCCAGCGGCCGGTAGCGCGTTCCAGGGCCGCGGCCTGCAGCCCTTGGGGGAGACCGGCCTGCGCCTGGGGCCTGGCGCGACCGCGTCGGTGCAGCCGCAAAAATTACTCGAGCAGACCAGCGCCTGTTACGTAGACGAGATCAACGAAGCGATCGTCGGTGCCGAGCCGATCGTCGCCTCTTCCGCCGATCCCTTGCGCATTTCCGGCTGGGCTGCTGACCCGCGCAGACCGCGTATTCCGGAACAGGCCTGGATACGCTTGTTTGACCGCAGCGGCGGCCCCGGCCTGTTGATCGAAATACCGCGCAATATCGAACGGCCGGATGTCGCCAAGGCATTGGGCGACCCTGTCTATGCCAAAGCAGGGTTCCGTCTGGCACTGGCGGCCGGCAAATTGGCCCCCGGCGAATATACGGTTGCCATCGTGCAGCAGTTGGGCAGCGAACTGGCGGTGTGTACCGCGGTCGGCCGCCTGAGCCTCAGGTAGGCGCGGCTGCTAGCCGCCCGAGAATCCAGGATGACGCCACCGCACGATCGTCGCCCAGAATCATCAGCACAAAAAGCTTTTCGGCAAGCGTCCGTGCCTGCTCCATGCGCCGCTCCAGCAAAGGCGTGGCGCGTGGATTGAGAACGATGAAATCGGCTTCCTTGCCGATATCGAGGTTGCCGATCTGCGCATCCAGGCCCAGGGCGCGCGCACCGCCCAGAGTCGCCATGTAGAAACCGTCCAGACTGCTAAACGGGTGGCCTCCCATCTGCGCCACCTTGTAGGCCTCGTTCATGGTTTGCAGCATCGAAAACGAGGTGCCGCCACCGACATCGGTAGCCAGCGCCATGCGCGCACCCACGCCGCGTGCCGCATCTATGTCGAACAAACCACTGCCCAGAAAAAGGTTGGAGGTCGGGCAATGCACCGCCACCGCTCCGGCGGCGGCGAAACGGCTCCAGGCCGACTGATCGAAGTGGATGCAGTGGCCGAACAGCCCTCCCGGCCGCACCAGCCCGAAATCTTCATAGACGCCCAAATAGTCGCGGCTGTCCGGAAACATCTCGGCCACCAGCCGAATCTCGGTATGGTTCTCCGCGATATGGGTTTGCATTCGCACCCCCGGATACTGGTCCAGCAGACGGGCGGCGAATCGCAGTTGCTCGCGCGAGGAGGTGATCGCGAAACGCGGCGTCACCGCGTAGGTCAATCGGTCGCGGCCATGCCAGCGTTCGATCAGCTCGGCGCTGTCTTCGTATGAGGACTGCGCGCTGTCATTGAGGAACTGCGGACTTTGCCGATCCATCATCACCTTGCCGGTGACAAGGCGCATGCGGCGCGCCTGGGCGGCTTCGAACAGCACCTCCGCCGAGTGCTTGTGCACCGTCGCGTAGACCGCCGCGGTG
>JBBQIP010000249.1:0-2739 GCA_038325045.1 Sphingomonadales bacterium | reverse complement strand
GGACGATGACTTCCACTTCCTGGCTGGTCGAGACGATCTTGCCGGGATGGACGTTCTTCTTGACCCACGACATTTCGGAGACGTGCACCAGACCTTCGATGCCGGCTTCGAGCTCGACGAAGGCACCATATTCGGTGATGTTGGTGACCCGGCCGGTGTGCTTGGTGCCAACCGAATAATTGGCCGAAGCAGTGGTCCAGGGATCAGCCTCAAGCTGCTTCATGCCGAGCGAGATGCGCTGGGTATCGCGGTTGATGCGGATGATCTGCACGCGCAGCACATCGCCGATGTTCAGCACTTCGGACGGATGGTTGACGCGCTTGTAGCTCATGTCGGTCACGTGCAGCAGGCCATCGATGCCGCCCAGATCGACGAACGCACCGTAATCGGTGATGTTCTTGACCGTGCCATCGACGATCTGTTCCTCGGCCAGGCTCTGGATGAGGCCCGAACGCTGCTCGGCGCGGCTCTCTTCAAGGATCGATCGGCGCGAGACCACGATGTTGCCGCGCTTCCTATCCATCTTCAGGATCTGGAAGGGCTGCGGCAGGTTCATGAGCGGGGTCACGTCGCGCACCGGGCGGATATCCACCTGGCTGCCGGGCAGGAAGGCCACGGCGCCGTTGAGATCGACAGTGAAGCCACCCTTCACCCGGCCGAAAATAACGCCTTCCACACGCTCGCCGGCGGCGAACTGATGCTCGAGTGCATCCCAGCTGGCTTCGCGGCGGGCGCGGTCGCGCGACAGCATCGCTTCGCCCTGCGCATTTTCCACCCGGTCGACATAGACCTCGACTTCATCGCCGACGTTGATCTCGGCCTTGCCATCGGGGCCGGCGAACTCGCGCAGCGGCACCCGGCCTTCGGACTTGAGGCCCACATCGATGACGACAAGATCATTTTCGAGGGCGGTTACCAGGCCACGAACGACGCGGCCTTCAAAGCTCTGGTCCTTGCCAAGGGACGATTCGAGGAGCGCGGCAAAATCATCGCGCGTCGGCTGGGCAGCACTGGCCATAAAAAGAAACAAACCTTGTATCGTTGAAGCCGGCACAGAGCGTTTATCGCCCCTGTGAAGCTTCGTGCCGGGCACCATGCCCGCCACTTCCACGTCGTCGCGGGCGGCACCATGCCGACCGCTCCTGAAGGAGCGTTGCAAACGAAAAGGGCACCGAGCTGATGACCCGGCGCCTCAGGCCGCCTACAGGCCCCGGCGGGAGAGCGCTTCCTCAACGAGGCGAATCGCTTCTCCGACTGCGGTCGCTATAGCGAGGTCGCTGGTATCGAGCAAGGCAGCGTCGTGCGCGCGCAGCAGGGGTGCTGCGCTGCGGTTCTGGTCGCGGGCGTCGCGGGTTTCGATATCGGCGAGCACATCGGCCAGGCTGCGGGGATCTCCGCTGCCGGCAAGCTCGCGGTGGCGGCGCTCGGCGCGCACGCCGGCGCGCGCAGTGACGAACAGCTTGGCGGCTGCACCCGGCGCGATCACCGTGCCGATATCACGCCCATCGAGCACCGCGCCGCCGGGCTGGGCGGCGAAGGCCTGCTGGCGCGCCAGCAACGCCGCGCGCACGCCCGGATGGGCCGATACGATGCTCGCATATTGGGCATTTACGCTCGACATCAGGCCGGGCTCATCGAGCAGCACCGGATCGAGTGTTTGCGCGGCCAGTGCGGCGGCGGCGGCATCTTCAGGCGCTGTGCCGGCGCGGCGCAGCGCCAGCCCGGTGGCACGGTAGAGTTTGCCGGTATCGAGGTGGGGCAGCCCGTAGTGGCGGGCCAGCGCGCGCGCCACGGTTCCCTTGCCCGAAGCGGCGGGGCCATCCACGGCGATCACAAGCGGGGGCAGAGGCGGTTGCACCCGCTGCCGATAGGCGAGAGGATGCGGGCTGTGAAGGGCAGAGCGCAGCTGCGGTGAACGGGTGGCGGATAGGCTTGTCGTAGGCAATTGCCCATAATAGACAGGGCGGATGACGATAGAGGCGCGGGGCGCAGTCTTTGTCTTTGTCGGTGGCACCCGGCCGGAGGCGATCAAGCTGGCGCCGGTCATTCTGGCGATGCGCCGGCGCGGGCTGCCGACCTGGCTGCTTGCCACCGGCCAGCATGGGCCGCTTTTTCATGAAACACTGGCCGCCTTCGGCCTGCAGGCGGACGAGGACCTGGACGTGATGCAGGGTGCCCGGTCCCCGCCCGAAGTGGTGGGGGCTCTGGTGCCGCGTCTGGCGCAACGCTTTGCGGCGCTGGCACCGGCGGCGGTGGTGGTGCAGGGCGATACCAGCAGCGCCTTTGCCGGCGCGCAGGCGGCGCATTATGCGCGGCTTCCGCTTGCCCATGTGGAGGCCGGCCTGAGAACCGGCGGCGGCGATCCGTTTCCGGAGGAAATGCACCGCAGGGTCATCGCGCAGCTGGCGGACCTGCATTTTGCGCCCACCATGCTCGCGCAGGCGGCGCTGATTGCGGAAGGGGTTGGGGCCGGCTCCATTCATCTTACCGGCAACAGCGGGATAGATGCGCTGCTGCTGATGCGCGACCGGCTGGCGGCCGAGCCGGCGCTGGCGGCCGAGGCGGCGGCGTGTTTCGCACCGCTCGACCCGGCGAGGCCGGTGATACTGGCCACGGTGCACCGGCGCGAAAACCATGGGGCGCCGCTGGCCCGGATCATCGACGCGCTGGCAGAGCTGGCCGGGCAGGCGGAGATATTGCTGCCGGTGCACCCGCACCCGCTGGTGCGCGGGCCGATAG
>JBBQIP010000248.1:0-2778 GCA_038325045.1 Sphingomonadales bacterium | reverse complement strand
TGCAGCGATCGAGGCGGCCATGGGCCGGGCGCCCAACCTGCTGGAGCTGGGCATATTTTCGGTAATGTGGTCCGAGCATTGCTCATACAAGTCCAGCCGCATGCATTTGGCGAAACTGCCTACCACCGCGCCCTGGGTGATCTGTGGGCCGGGCGAGAATGCCGGCGTGATCGATATCGGGGACGGCGATGCGGCGATCTTCAAGATGGAGAGCCACAACCACCCGAGCTTTATCGAGCCCTATCAGGGTGCCGCGACCGGCGTGGGCGGCATTTTGCGCGATGTGTTCACCATGGGGGCGCGGCCGATTGCGAACCTGAATGCGCTGCGCTTCGGGGCCATTGATGCACCGCGGATGCGGCATCTGGTGAAGGGCGTGGTTTCAGGCATCGGCGGCTATGGCAATTGCGTGGGAGTGCCCACGGTGGGCGGCGAGACGATTTTTCACCCCAGCTACAACGGCAACATCATCGTGAACGCGATGACCGTGGGCGTGGCGCGGGCGGACAGGATTTTTTATTCGGCCGCCGCCGGTGTGGGCAACCCGGTGGTGTATGTGGGCAGCAAAACGGGGCGGGACGGCATCCATGGTGCCACCATGGCATCGGCCGAATTCGACGAGGATTCGGATGCCAAGCGCCCCACCGTGCAGGTGGGCGACCCGTTTACCGAAAAGCTGCTGATCGAGGCCTGCCTGGAGCTGATGGCATCGGATGCCATCGTGGCGATTCAGGACATGGGGGCGGCGGGGCTTACATCTTCCAGCGTGGAAATGGCCTCGAAAGGTGGCGTGGGGATACGGCTGGACCTTGACCTGGTGCCCTGCCGCGAGGCGGCGATGCTGCCCTATGAGATGATGCTGTCCGAAAGCCAGGAGCGGATGCTGATGGTGCTGAAGCCCGGGCGCGAGGGCTTTGCGGAAGCGATTTTTCGCAAATGGGGGCTGGATTTTGCGGTGATCGGCGAAGTGGTGGACGGCGGAATGCTGACCATGACCTTCCACGGCGAGACGGTGGGCGAAATTCCGCTGGCGCCGCTGGCGGACGAGGCGCCGAAATACGACCGGCCGTGGGTGCCGACGCCGCCGCCGGCGCCGCTGGGCGCGGTGCCGGAAAGCAAGGATGCGGGGGCGGACCTGCTGCAGCTGATGGCGAGTGCGGACCTGTGCTCGCGCGCGTGGATCTGGCAGCAATATGACCATATGGTGGGCGCCGATACAGTGCAGCGGCCGGGCGGGGATGCGGCCGTGGTGCGGGTGCACGGGACGCCCAAGGCGCTGGCCATGACCACCGATTGCACCCCGCGCTACTGCTTTGCGGACCCTGTGCAGGGCGGGCGGCAGGCGGTGGCGGAGAGCTGGCGCAACCTGATTGCGGTGGGGGCGAAGCCGCTTGCCATCACCAACTGCCTCAACTTCGCGTCCCCGCAGAACCCGATGATCATGGGCCAGCTGGTGGGCTGTATCGAGGGGATGTCGGAGGCCTGCCGGGTGCTCGATTACCCGGTCGTTTCCGGCAATGTGAGCCTGTATAACGAGAGCCGCGCGACCGGCGGCGGCAATGCGATCATGCCCACGCCCGCGATTGGCGGTGTGGGGCTGGTGGCGGACTGGACGCAGGTGATGACGCTGGGCTTCAAGACCGCTGGCGAGGATATCTGGCTGGTGGGCGAGGAGGGCGGCCATCTGGGCCAGTCGATCTGGCTGCGCGAAATTCTGGGCCGGGAGGATGGCCCGCCGCCGCCCGTCGATCTGGCGGCCGAGCGGGCAGCTGGCGACTTTGTGGCCGGGCTGATCGGCAGCGGGGTGGCCACCGCTGTGCATGATGTGGCCGATGGTGGCCTGCTGGTGGCGCTGGCGGAAATGGCGCTGGCGGGCGGCATGGGCGCCGAGGTGGAGGCCATGGACACGGGCGCGGCCTTTGGCGAAGGCCAGGGGCGCTATGTGGTGACGGTGGCGGCGGGCGCTGCGCTACCGGAGACTGTGGTGCCGGTGCGGCGCATCGGGCGCACGGGGGGCGAAACGCTGGCGGGCGCGGGGCTGGAGGCGCTGCGGACCGCGCACCGGGATGCGCTGCCGGCGATGCTGAAGGGCTGAGCTTCTGCGCTAGCCGAGATTGAGGCCGCCCTTCGGCGTCAGCCGAAATCAAGTCCGATATCGGCGGCGGGTGCGCTTTGGGTGAGGCGGCCGACGCTGATGTAGGTGACGCCGGTTTCTGCGATGGCGCGGATGGTGTGCAGGTTTACGCCGCCCGAGGCTTCGCTGGGCACCCGGCCGGCGATGAGGGCGAGCGCCTCGCGCAGAACGGCAGGCGGCATATTGTCGAGCAGCAGCCGGTTTGCGCCGGCGGCGAGCGCGGGTTCGATCTGATCGAGCGTGTCCACCTCCACCACGATGCCCTTGAGCCCGGCGGCCTTGGCGGCGGCCACGGCGGCATGGACCGATCCGGCGACTGCGATGTGATTATCCTTGATCAGCACGCCGTCATCGAGCCGCAGCCGGTGGTTGGTGGCGCCGCCCATGCGGGTTGCGTATTTTTCCAGCAGCCGGAGCCCCGGCAGGGTCTTGCGGGTATCAAGGAGCGTGGCGCCGGTGCCGGCGATGGCATTTACATACGCCCTTGTGAGGGTGGCGATGCCGGTGAGGTGCTGGACGGTGTTGAGCGCCGAGCGTTCGGCGGTCAGCATCGCGCGCGCATTGCCGCTCAGCCACATCAAATCGGTGCCCGCTGCAACTGTCGCCCCCTCATCGGCCAGAATTGTAATTTCGACATCGGGATC
>JBBQIP010000247.1:0-2830 GCA_038325045.1 Sphingomonadales bacterium | reverse complement strand
GCACCGGGGCAGGCCGCGGTGGCGCTGTGCGGGATTGTCGCCTCCACCAGCCTGATGGTGGCGATGGCGGTGATGGTGGCCAGCTTCCGCGGCTCGGTGGATGAATGGCTGGGCCAGCTGCTGCCGGCCGATCTGTATCTGCACATAGAGGGTGCCGATGCCGGCGGCCTGAACCCCGATCTGCAGGCGAGGCTGGCGGCGCTGCCGGGCGTGGCGGGCGTGCGCTTCGTGCGCCAGATGCCGGTGCGGCTGGCGGCGGACAGACCGCCTGTCGCGCTCACCGGCCAGCCGATCAAGGCCGATCCCGCTGCTGCCCTGCCGCTGACCGGCGCCAGCCGCAGCGTGGCTGCCGGCGAGACCCCGGCGTGGATTTCCGAGCCGATGGCGCGGCTCTATGGGCTTGCCCCCGGCGATACGCTGCGGCTGCCGGTGGGCGGCGGGCTTACCGTCACGGTTGCGGGTGTGTGGCGGGATTATTCGCGCCAGTTCGGGGCTGTGGCGCTCGATGCCAAGGATTTCGAGGCCTTGACCGGCGACCTGAGCAAGACCGAGGCGGCCTTTACGCTGGCGCCGGGCCTCGCAGGTGCGCCGGTGGCGCGCGCGATCAAGGCAGCCCTGCCGCCAGCGCTGGCCGAACAGACGCTTATTGCCGAGCCGCGCCAGCTCCGCGCCCGGGCGCTCGCCATTTTCGACCAGAGCTTTGCGGTGACCTATGCGCTGGAAGTGATTGCAATTCTCATCGGGCTTGCCGGTGTTGCCACTGCATTTTCCGCGCAAACGCTTGCCCGCACCCGCGAGTTCGGGGTGCTGCGGCACCTGGGCGTTACCCGCGCCGAAATCGGCTGGCAGCTGGCCAGCGAAGGGGCAGCACTTGGTGCGCTCGGCGGGCTGGCGGGCATTACCTTGGGGCTGGTGATGGCGCAGGTGCTGATCCATGTCATCAACCCGCAGAGCTTCAACTGGACCATGGCGACGAGTGTTCCCTGGGGGCTGATGGCCGGGCTGCTGGCGGCGCTGGTGGTGGCCGCTGCCGGCACCGCGGTCATCGCCGGGCGCCGCGCGCTGGCGGTATCGGCGGTGCTCGCGGTGCGGAACGACTGGTGAAGCGGCTGTTTGCCCTGCTGTGCCTGCTGCTGATGGGCGCTGCCCCGCCATTCCCGGTGGTGCGGCCCGGCGTGCCGATGAGCTTTCCGGCCGATCACGGCGCGCACCCGGATTTTCGCACCGAATGGTGGTATGCGACCGGCTGGCTCAAGACCGCGAGCGGCGAGGATCTGGGCTATCAGATCACCTTCTTCCGCTCCCGGTTGCAGGTGGACCCCGCCAACCCCAGTGCCTTTGTGCCCAGCCAGATCATCTTCGCCCATGCAGCGCTTGCCGACCCGGCGCTGGGGCGGTTGCGGCATGGCCAGCGCATTGCGCGCCAAGGCTTTGGCCTGGCAGAAGCGAAGACCGGCGACATGGCGCTGGTGCTGGATGACTGGTCGTTTGTGCGCGCGCCGGGCGGTGCCATCCGCAGCCATGTGGGGGCAGAGGATTTCGCGCTCGATCTGGTGATGGCGCCCACCCAGCCGCCGCTGCTGCAGGGCCGCGCCGGCTATAGCCAGAAAGGCCCCGACCCGGCCGAGGCCAGCCATTATTACAGCCTGCCGCAGCTGCAGGTGAGCGGCAGCGTGGTGCGGGACGGCAAGCGCGAAGCCGTGACCGGCACCGGCTGGATCGACCGGGAGTGGTCGTCAACGCTGCTCAACAAGGCCGCTGTGGGGTGGGACTGGCTGGGGCTGAACATGGACGATGGCAGCGCGCTGACGCTGTTTCGCATTCGCCGCGCCGATGGCAGCGCACTTTGGGCCGGTGGCAGCCTGCGCGCGCCCGGCCAGCCGGTGCTGGCGCTGGCCCCGGCCGATGTGCGCTTTACACCCGGCCGGCTGTGGCGGAGCCCGCGCACCGGCGCCCGCTACCCGGTGGCCCCCGAGATAGAGGTGCAGCTGCCGGGCGGGGTGCGCCGGCTGAAGGTGACGCCGCTGATGGACGACCAGGAGCTGGACAGCCGGAGCGGCGGCGGGCCGGTGTATTGGGAAGGGGCGGTGCGCGTGCCCGGCGGGCGGGGCTATCTGGAGATGACCGGCTATCTGAAGCCGCTCGATATGTGAGTGGCTTGCGCGCCCGGCCAGCATGGCTAGGGTGCCGGCATGGACGAGACAAGCACTCGACGCGGGTTTATGGCTGGCACTGCTGCGCTGCTGGCTGGCACCGCTGCTGCCGCCCAGCAGATCACGCCCGCCACCTATTTTGGCCCGCCCCGGCCTGACGCCGGCTGGGCGGAAGCGGTGGTGATTGTGCGCAACCTTGCCCGCACGCGGGACTGGCTGGCCGATGTGGCCGGCTGGACGGTGCGCGAAGAGGCCCGGACACCGGCTGAAGTGCTGCGGCTGTGGCAGTTGCCGCCTGGTGCGCGCGGCCGCGAGTTGCTGCTGGGCAACCCCGGCGATGCATCCGGCACCGTGCGGCTGGTGGCGCTGGAAAATGCCGGGCCGCAGCTGGAAATCCGCTCCAGCGCCATGCCATGGGATACTGGCGGGTTCTTCAGCCTGATGACCCGGTCAAGGGATCTGGACAGCGCCTTTGCCCGCCACCAGGCGCTTGGCTATTCGGCGTTCAATGACCCCATAGATTTCGATTTCGGCGGTGTGGTGCTGCGCAATATCGTGCTGCGCGGGCCGGACGGGGTAAATATCGCCATCTATGAGCGGCGCTCGCCGCTGCTCATCGGCTGGCAGACGATCACCAAGCTTTCCGCGCCCTTCAATGCCATGCAGATGGTGAAGGA
>JBBQIP010000246.1:0-2902 GCA_038325045.1 Sphingomonadales bacterium | reverse complement strand
CTGTGGCGGCTGAAGTTCATCATCCACGGCATTGAGAAGAAGCTCTCGATCGGCAAGTATCCCGACATATCCCTCGCCGACGCGCGTGATGAGCGCCACGAGGCACGCAAGATGGTCGCCAAGGGCGGTGACCCGGCGGCTGAGAAGCGTCGCGGGGTGCAACGCTGCTGTGCAGGACGGTTTATGCCGATCCATGCACCATCGAGCTTCATGCCAACGGCAGCATGTCTGGAACGGCAGGGGCCGACGGTGAGGATGTCGACAACGGCCGCTGGTGGATCGAGGGCGATTTGTGGTGCCGGCAATGGGCCAATTGGGCCTACGGCGAAATCTCCCGCCTGCGCGTTCGGCTGACGGGTGACAGGATCGAGTGGTTCAGGCCCGAAGGTGGCGCCCTGGTCGACGCCGGCGTGCTCGCCCGCAAGGATTAGTCCAGATTAACATCGGTCGCAGGGTTTCCCCATCTGGACCAATCGATGGATGGGAACTGGTGCTAAGCCCCTGCCGCATTTCTTGACACTCTCATGACGCTCGCATTGCGGGCGGGGGGATGAATGCGCCGTTTTGCCATCGCCGGGCTTCAGCTCGTGCTGACCAAAAAAGATAACCTGCAGCAGCTCGCCGAAGAGGTGCGCTTGTTGAAGGCGCGCCTGCCGTGGGTGCAGATGGTGGTGCTGGGTGAGCTCAGCGCTTATGGCGCCGGCCTTGAAAATGCCCAGCCGCAGGGCGGCATTGCAGAAACCACTTTCCGCGACATTGCGCGCCGCCACAGCATCTGGCTGGTCCCCGGCTCCTACTATGAGCGCGATGGCGATCGCATCTTCAACGTCACGCCGGTCATCAATCCGGCAGGCGATATCGTCGCTCGCTATCGCAAGATGTATCCCTTCCTGCCTTACGAGGCGGGGGTTGCCTCTGGTGACAGCTTTTGCGTCTTCGATGTGCCGGGTGTCGCAAGGTTCGGCGTCTCGATCTGCAACGACATGTGGTTGCCGGAAACGACCCGCGCGCTGGCCTGGATGGGGGCCGAGGCCATCCTCCACCCCACCATGACCAACACCATCGACCGTGACGCCGAACTCGCGATTTCGCGGGCGAGCGCGGCCCAGAACCAGCTCTACTTCATCGACGTGAACGTCGCCGGCCGTCTCGGCTTTGGCCGCTCCGCCGCATTTGGCCCCGGTGGCGAGCTGCTGCACGCCGCGGGCTCGGGTCATGAAGCCTTCGCGCTGGAGCTCGACTTTGAGCATGTCCGCCACGTTCGTGAGCGTGGCTGGAACGGCATTGGCCAGATGCTCAAGAGCTTCCGCGACACTCCGATTGAGTATCCCCAATACCGCTCCGGCGCGCGCAATTCGCCGGCTCTGGCCGCGTTGGGCCGCCTTGAGCGCCCCCCTGAATTTCCAACTGTCTCCGATGCCGAGGGTTCAACATGACCGCACCTGTGACCAATGTGTCCCGCCGCCTGCCGCTCTTTGTGGCGGCCCTGCTCGGCTCCACCGGGCTTCTCTGGTCGCTGCCGCAGGCGGCGCTGGCTCAGGATGCCGCCCCGGTCGCCACTGACCCGGCAGAGCCCGCCGCCGAAGAGGAAGTCACCGTGACCGCGACGCGGCGCAGCACGCGCGTCATCGACGTGCCTTACAACATCACCGCGATTTCCGGTGCCAAGATCGAGGATCAGAAGATCCAGGACGCCCCCGAACTGATGCGCGGCGTGCCCGGCGTCAGCTATGTCGATCGCGGTGCACGTAACGCAGCCGTGGTCGACGGCATCCGCATTCGCGGCGTCAACACCGATAGCGCAGCGCTTGGCGATTACGCGGTATCGGCGGTGTCCGCGGTTGCGACCTACGTCGATGAAACCCCGCTCTTTGCCAACTTCCTGCTCCGCGACATTGACCGGGTTGAAGTGCTGCTGGGTCCCCAGGGCACACTCTACGGCTCGGGCGCGCTCGGTGGCACCGTGCGCTATCTCAGCCGCAAGCCCCGGCTGGGTGAGACTTCGGTGTCGGCCTCTGCCACCATGTCGAACGTCAACGGCTCAGGCGGTATCGGCTGGGCCGGCGACTTAACGGTCAACCTCCCCATCGGCGACAAACTTGCGCTGCGTGTGAGCGGCTCGATCCTCGATTATCCCGGCGTCACCGACTACGTGAACCTCTACGTGCTCGACAATACGGGCGCGCCCGCCGCGCCACTTGGCGTTCTTAATCCGGCAGCGTCCTACACTTCCAAGAAGGACGCCGACTTTCTGAAGACCCATTTCGTCCGCGCCTCGCTCTTGTGGGAGCCGACCGACTGGTTCGATGCGACAGTGAAGTTCGCCTACCAGAAGGACGAGTATGGCGGCCGCCGTGGCAATACGCTGGGCAGCGACGGCTTCGGCCGCCCCTATCAGCGCTTTGAGAACGGCTCGATCCAGCTTGAGCCCGGCAATCGCGACGTGACGTGGACCGCGCTGGAGATGAATGTCGATCTGGGTTTTGCAACCCTGACATCCAGCTCCTCTTATTACGATCACCAGGGCGACAGCATCAGCGAGAATACCGGCTTCTATGCCCAGTCCGGCTTCCTCTCATTCTACTACAACTATCCGCGCCCGATGGCGTCGGCGGTGCGGACCTACTCGGACGAGGCTTTCATTCAGGAACTGCGGCTCGTCTCAAAGCCCGGCACGACGATCGACTACATCATCGGTGGTTATTACCAGCAGCAGAGCCGCTTCGCTTCGCAGGACAGCTTCCTGCGTGGATTCAAGCGCTGGTGGGATGCGTTCCTGCCCTTCGCGGCGGCTGCTGTGTCGAGCGATCAGGACTTCATCTATCGCCGTGACGAGAACTTCACCGAGCGCGCCGTTTATGGCGAGCTGACTTGGCATGTCACCGATGCTTTCCAGATCACC
>JBBQIP010000245.1:0-2920 GCA_038325045.1 Sphingomonadales bacterium | reverse complement strand
GTGCTGCATCATCGGGCTGGGCCTGATCGATGAGAATATCGATGCCGATGCTGCGGGCGCCCATGGTGTCGATGGTGGCCAGCGCATCCGACAGCAGCTTGCGGTCGAGCGGCGAGCGTTTGCCGGTGGCGGCCAGCGTCTCTTCGGTAAACACGATGATGACGATGCGCGGGTCCTGCTCCACGACCGGCGCGGCGATGAACTGGCGCACATCGTAAAGCCCGCGCTCGGTCTCCACCAGCACCGGCAGGGTCCAGCTGAACCGGGCGATGACCACCGCCAGCAGCAGCACGCCGGCAGTGACCAGCAGCCGGCCGATACCGACGTTGGTGAGAAAGCGGCGAAGCGGGCGCAGCAGCTCGTTCATGGTGGTGACCCGGTTCCCCTTTCCCCCGATACCTGCGGCCTTCGCACATGCGGTGCAGGCGCGCGGCTTGTCCAGCCCTGTTTGAGGGCGGGCGATGGACTTGGCCGCCGGCCGCCGGCAGGATTGGCTGAACAGGACACGGAACAGGAAAAGCGCGCATGATCGGACCCAAAGCGATGGTGCTGCTGTGCGGCCTGATGGCCGCCGCGGCATTGGCCCAGCCGGCGCCTGAGCAGACGCTCCCAACCTCGCCGCCTGCATCATTGCCTGCGGGGCCGTTCGTGCGGCTGGAGACCGAGCTGGGGCCGATCGATATCGGGCTCGAATCGGTGAAGGCGCCGGCGACGGTTGCCAATTTCCTGCGCTATGTGGACGGAAAGCGCTTTGATGGGACGGTTTTTTACCGGGCGATGCTGGCGGGCGAGCCGGGCAGCTTCGGGCTGATCCAGGGCGGCACGCGCGGCGAGGTGAAGCGGTTGCTGCCGCCGGTGAAGCATGAGCCGACCAGCCAGACCGGGCTTACCAACAAGGACGGGGCGATTGCCATGGCGCGCGCGGCGCCCGGCTCTGCACAGGGCGATTTCTTTCTGATTCTGGGCGATCTTTCAGGCCTTGATGCCAAGCCCGCAGGCGAGGGCGACCCGGACGGGTTTGCGGTGTTCGGGCGCGTGGTGGGGGGCCGTGATACCGTGGTCAAAATCCAGTCCGCCCCCACCTCCGCCACGCTGGGCGAGGGGCCGATGAAGGGGCAGATGCTGGAGAAGCCGGTGAAGATAGTGAAGGCCAGCCGCATCGCGGCGCCGCTGCCGGTGCCTGTGCCGGCTCCTGTTCCCGAGCCTGCCCCTCAGGGCTGAAGCAGGATCAGGGCTGAAGCAGGATCAGGGCTGACGCGGGACCAGCAGAAGTTCGGTCTGGCGGCCATCGATCCAGCGGAAATCGGTGCCGTTGAAAAAGCCGTCCACCTCCAGCTTGAAGCGCACGCTCTGATTGTCCCATTCGGGCACGGTCTGCTCGGCGGCGAGCTCGATGGACCAGGCAGTGTCAGGGTTTATCGGCCATTCGCCGTTGCCGGGCACGATGCCCTGATTGTCCCACATGCCGATGGCGGCGCCGGCGGCATGGCCATGGAGGCCGATGGGGTGGGTGTAGATGATCGGATTGAGACCGGCGGCCTTGGCTTTATCAAGCGCTGTCTGCAGCAGCTGGTTGCCGGTGATACCGGTGCGGAAGCTAGAGGTGAGCGCATCCTGCACCCGGTTGGCGGCCTGCATGCCGGCGACCAGCCCGGCGGGTGCCGCACTCTCTCCGGCGCGCAGCACATAGGCCATTTGCTGGGTATCGGTCTTGAGCGCAGGCGTGCCGGCGCAGAAATCCACGTGCAGCAGATCGCCAGGCTCAATCCGCTGCGGGGGCGGCGCCACCGGGAGCGCTGCGGCCAGCCCGGCCGGTGCCAGTGCGCGGCGCTGGATGGAAACCGAAGGCTGGCACCAGGGGTCGAGCCGCAGATCGGCCAGCCGCTCGCGGTACCACCAGACCACATCTTCGGTGGTGGTGACGCCGGGGGTGATGACCTTTTCAGAAAGCCCCTGCGGGATGAGCGCATGGGCGGCGCGCATGATGCTGGCATATAGCGTCATTTCGGCGGGAACCCGGGTTTCCAGCCAGCCGATGGCCAGCGCATCCTGGCTCACCAGCCGCGAGGCGAACTCCGGGCCAAGGGCGGCGATGAGCTGGCGCTGCTGCGAAACGGTAAGCCCATCGGCAAGCGCAAAAGTGTCGGAAATATTGACAGCGATGGTCTCGGGCGCGCGCTCGGCCACGATTTCGGCCAGCCGCGCCCATTGGTCGGGCTGCTCATCGGGGTTCCAGCTCTGCTGAAAATCGCCGATCCGGTAGCGCGCTACCGCCAGCCGCTCCACGCCCTCATCCGGCCCCTTGTCGAAGAACACCAGGATGGTGCGCCGCCGTGCCGACATCCAGGTGGCGGGCAGCATGGTCTTTACCACCGGGTCCTCATTATATTCGCGCGCTACCAGTATCCACATCTTCACGCCCGCCCGGCGCATCAGCCCCGGCACCAGCGCATCCAGCCTTTGCGACACGATTCCATCGCGCGCCGCCGCCATGGTGCGCAGATCGGGAAGGCCGGGCATTGCCGGATCGGCAGCGGCAGCAGCGGCCGGTATCAGAAGCATCAGAAAGGCGGTGAGGAGCGTGCGCATGCGGCCATAGTGGCAGCACTCAGCCACCGGTATCAAGCGGCGTGCGTGGCATCGTGGCTTGCGCCTTTGCGGCATGTTTCCTAGGGATGCGGTCGCGCGGTTGATCGCGCAGTCGCTTTTCCTTCCAAGTCCAGTCCGAAAGACCCTTTGATGGCCAGCTCGCCCGATAACGCCCAGACCCTCCCGCTGTTCTATTCGGGGCTGGTGCCGCTCTCGTCCCAGGTCCATGGCGACTATGGACTGAAGGCCCGTGAAGACATGGCCTTCACCAAGGGTACCCATGCCATTCCGGTGACCGTGGATGAGTTTCCGGTGGTACAACGCAATTACC
>JBBQIP010000244.1:0-2932 GCA_038325045.1 Sphingomonadales bacterium | reverse complement strand
TCAGAAGCTGTAGTACATGTCGAATTCGACCGGCGCGGGGGTCATTTCCCAGCGCTGCACTTCTTCCATCTTCAGTTCGACATAGCTGTCGATCTGATCGTCGGTGAACACGCCGCCCTTGGTCAGGAAGGCGCGGTCCTTTTCCAGCGCGCCCAGCGCTTCGCGGAGCGAGGCGCACACGGTCGGCACCTTCTTCAGCTCGCGCGGCGGCAGGTCATACAGGTTCTTGTCCATCGGCGCGCCCGGGTGGATCTTGTTCTCGATCCCGTCCAGCCCGGCCATCAGCAGCGCGGTATACGCCAGATAGGGGTTGGCCATCGCATCGGGGAAGCGCACTTCCACCCGCTTGGACTTTGCACCCGTGCCGTAAGGAATGCGGCAGGAGGCGGAGCGGTTGCGGCTGGAATAGGCGAGCAGCACCGGCGCTTCAAAGCCCGGCACCAGCCGCTTGTAGCTGTTGGTGGAGGGGTTGGTGAAGGCATTCAGCGCCTTGGCGTGCTTGATGATGCCGCCGATGAAGTAGAGCGCCATCTCCGAAAGCCCGGCATAGCCATCGCCTGCGAACAGCGGGGTCTTGCCGTTCCAGATGGAAAGATGGGTGTGCATGCCCGAGCCATTATCGTCCTTGATCGGCTTGGGCATGAAGGTCGCGGTCTTGCCGTACGCATGCGCCACCTGGTGCACAACATATTTGTACACCTGCATCCGGTCGGCGGTTTCCACCAGCGTGCCATAGGTCAGCCCCAGTTCGTGCTGGGCGCTGGCCACTTCATGGTGGTGCTTGTCGCAGGGCAGGCCCATTTCCAGCATGGTCGCTACCATTTCGCCGCGCAGATCAACGGCCGAATCTACCGGCCCCACCGGGAAATAGCCGCCCTTGGCGCGGGGGCGATGGGCCATGTTGCCGCCTTCATATTCGCGGCCGGAATTGGTCGGCAGCTCGATATCGTCGAGGTGGAAAAAGCCCTCGTTATAGCCAAGGCCGAAGCGCACATCGTCGAACACGAAGAACTCGGCTTCCGGCCCGATATAGGCCACATCGCCGATGCCGCTGGCCTTCAGATAGGCTTCGCCGCGCTTGGCGGTGGAGCGCGGGTCGCGGCTGTAAAGCTGGCCGGTGGAAGGCTCCACCACATCGCACACCAGGATGAGCATCGGGGTGGCCGAGAAGGGGTCGATATAGGTGGCGCCCAGATCGGGCATCAGGATCATGTCGGATTCGTTGATCGCCTTCCAGCCGGCAATCGACGAGCCGTCGAACATGAAGCCGTCGGTCAGCATATCTTCATCGATCACGCCCGAAACCATGGTCAGGTGCTGCCACTTGCCCTTGGGGTCGGTGAAGCGAAGATCGACCCATTCGATCTCCTTGTCCTTGATCATCGCCAGAATGTCGGCAGCGCTCGTCGCCATGATTTTCCCCTTCTTGTGATCAGTGTGTCGGATTGCAATGCAGACCGCGCCCGCGCCCGAGAATGCGGTTTCAGCCACTAATGTCTGCGAGCGGCTTGTCAAATGCGGGCTAATTCATGGCCGCAGCCTCAAAGAGCGTCCGAATCGCGCTCGCCGGTGCGAATCCGGACTGCGCTTTCGATCGAGGAAACAAAGATCTTGCCGTCGCCGATCCGCCCGGTGCGTGCGGCATTGGCAATTGCCTCCATCACGCGGTCGGCCTGGTCATCGTCCACCACCACCTCAAGCCGCACCTTGGGCAGGAAATCGACCACATATTCGGCACCCCGGTAAAGCTCGGTATGCCCCTTCTGGCGGCCAAAGCCCTTCGCCTCGGTAACGGTGATGCCAGATACGCCCACTTCGTGCAGCGCTTCCTTCACCTCATCGAGCTTGAACGGCTTGATCACGGCTTCGATCTTCTTCACCCGGTCCCCCTGATCGTGCAACTTGGTCATTCGATGGCCAAGCATAGCGCGCTTCTGGCCATTGCAAAGCAAAGTCTGTGCCAGCGGCCGCCGCCTTGGCAGTATGGCCGAAAACCGGCCCGCCGCTGCCCAATCAACAGCCCGCTGCCCAAAATAACGGCAGTTTTCCTACACCGTGGTCTTGTAGCCGCCGTCCACCGTCACCGTGCTGCCGCACAAAAAGGCGCTTGCCCTGGAGCCCAGGAACAGCGCCACCCCGGCCATATCCTCGGCATTGCCCCAGCGCTTGAGCGGCGTGGCCTCGGTCAGGGCATCGCCGATCGTGGTGGCAATGCCGGCGGTCATCTTCGAATGGAAGAAGCCGGGCGCAATGGCGTTCACCGCTATGCCTTTCCCGGCCAGCTGCTTGGCCATCATCCGGGTCATGTGCAGCACCGCCGCCTTGGAGGCGCCGTAGCTGTAGGTCTCCAGTTCCGAAACCTGCTGGCCATCGATCGAGCCGATGTTGATCACCCGGCTGCGGTCCTGGGCTGCACCCCGCACCAGCAGCGGCAACAGCTTCTGGGTGAGGAAGAAGACCGATTTCACGTTCAGGTCCATCACCTTGTCCCAGCCGGTTTCGGGAAATTCGGCAAAAGGCGCTCCCCAGCTGGCGCCGGCGTTGTTGAACAGCACATCCACCCGGCTCCAGCGCGCCGCCACTGCGCTGGCAAAACGCTCGATCTCCGCCATCTGCGAAAGGTCGGCGGGTATCGCATGGCAGTCCGGCCCCAGCTCGGCGGCCAGCGCCTCGCAGGCATCAGGGGAGCGCGCGGTCACGATCACCTGTGCGCCGTTCTCCACATAGGCGCGCGCGATCATCGCGCCGATGCCGCGGCTGCCGCCGGTGACCACCACCTGTTTTCCCGCCACCGAGAACAGGCTGTCGATCTTCATGGTCATCGCTTGGTTCCTAAATCGCTTCACCAGCCGCGCGCGCGCGGTCAATCCGCGTGGCTTCCGCCACCGGCAGCCGGCGATACACCTGCCACAGGCACGTAAGCGTTACCGGC
>JBBQIP010000243.1:0-2947 GCA_038325045.1 Sphingomonadales bacterium | reverse complement strand
CGAAAACAGCGCCGATGCGCTGCCCAGCACGAGGAGCGACAGGGTCCAGACCTGCACCGGGCGCATGGTGATGATCCGCCGGTACGCGCTGGCCATCAGCAAGGTGAGCGAAAAGCCGGTGCCGGTCACGATGATGGCGGGCAGCACAAAGGCAAGCCCCATGGAATTGGCCAGGCCCGAAAGCGCCCGCAGCAGCAGATAGGCGGTCCAGCCGCCGGTCTGGAGCAACCAGAAGGCGCGGTTCTTGTCGGTAAAGAACCGCTGGGAGCGCAAATCGTTCAACATCTGGCCCCGTTCATAACCCAATCCGGGCGCCTGCGCCTAGCTTGCCGTCAACGCTGCGCTGGCCACCTCGCACAAATGCCCGTAACACGCTGGCTGCATGGGACTCTCCGCTGCTCAGCTGGAAACCGCCATGGCAGCTCTTGCCGCTGCCGAACCCCGTCTGGCGACCGCTATCGCCCGCGCCGGGATGCCCGAGCCTCGCATCCAGCCGCGCGGTGCCGCCACGCTGCTGCGCGCCATCATCGGCCAGCAGGTGAGCGTGAAGGCCGCCGCCAGCATCTGGGCGCGGTTCGAAGCACTGCTGGGCGGGGATGCAAACGACATGGCCAGCCTCGCCCGCACCCCGGTGGAGGCGCTGCGCGCGGCCGGCCTCTCCGGCCAGAAGGCGCGCTACGTGCATGCATTGGCAGGTGCCGTGGCGGGCGGGCTCGATCTGCACAGCCTGCCGGCCGAGGATGAAGCGGCCATCACAGCCCTTACCTGCATAAGTGGCATCGGCCGCTGGACGGCGGAAATCTATCTGCTGTTCGCCGAAGGCCGGCCCGATGTGTTCCCCGCCGGCGATCTCGCGGTGCAGGTGGAACTTGGCCGGCTGCTGGAGCTGGAAAGCCGACCCAGCGAAAAGGCCACCCGCCTGCTGGCAGAACGCTTCCGCCCGCACCGCGGCGCGCTCGCGGTATTTGCCTGGCACCATTACAACACGGCCGTATTATGAGCCTTATCGAAGTCACCAGCCCCGCCAACCCCATGGTCAAGCGCTTGAAATCGCTGGCCGATAAAAAGGCGCGCCGCGAAGAAGGCCTGTTTCTGGCAGAAGGCCTGCGCGTCTGCACCGAGGCGCTGGAAGCCGGCCAGCTGCCCGCAGTGCTGGCCATCACCACCGAGGCAGCCGCCCACCCGCTCGGCGCAAAGCTGCTGGCAGCGGTGCTGGCAGCGCGCCGCCCCGCCATGCAGGTGCCGCGCGAAATCATCGGCCGCATTACCGGCAAGGACAACGCGCAAGGCGTGGCCGCCGCCTATCCGCTTCCCGAAACCGGGCTTGACCGGCTGGAGACCGGCACCGCGCCCCTATGGCTGGTGGCGGAAAGCATCCGCGACCCCGGCAACATCGGCACCATGCTGCGCAGCTGCGACGGCACCGGCGCCGGCGGGCTCATCCTGCTCGATAGCTGCGCCGACCCGTGGAGCCTGGAAGCCGTGCGCGCCAGCATGGGAGCAATCTTCTCGCGGCAGATCGCCCTCGCCAGCGGGCCAGCCTTTTTCGCATGGCGGCGCGCCCGCCCCGGCCAGCTCGTCGGCGCCGCACTCGGGCCGGGCAGCACCGATTACCGCCACCACCAATGGCAGCGCCCCGCCTATCTGATGGTAGGCGGCGAACAGGCCGGGCTGCCACCAGCCTATGCGAGCGAATGCGATGCGCTGGTCAGGCTGCCCATGAAAGGCACCGCCGACAGCCTGAACGTGGCCGTGGCCGCCGGCGTGCTGCTCTACCACGCGCTGGGCCAGTTCGAGCCGTTGCAAGCGGATAGGTAGAAGGGCCTCCGGCGGGCAGGGCCGGCGGCCCTGCACCCGGATTTTTCATGTCCCAACTCAGGACCGGCCACCCCGGCTGAAGGAACCAGCCCATATATGGGTGCAGGGCCGCCGGCCCTGCCCGCCGGAGGCCCTGCCTCCCTATAAAAAGCCCATCCAGTCCTGCAGGCCATCGGCGCCCACGCGCACATCGCCTGCATCGCCCACCGGGCTTCGTGCCAGCGAGGTCAATCGTTCGATCACGGGTGGCGATCCGGCATCGACACGGGCGAACACCCGGGTGCCGGCGGGGGTAAGGCCGATCACACTGCCGCGAATGGCCGTGCCTTCCGGGCCATAAACGAGGCTGTAGCTTTCGATTGTTGCCTTGCCGGCATAACCGGGGTCGTGGGCCGGCACCGGGCCGCGCAGGGTTTGGGCGGCGGCGTTCACGTCCATTGGGGTCATCAGGCTGGCTGGCGGGGCCGGGTCGCTGCCCAGCAGCAGGGCGTGGTGCTTGTCCATCAGCGCCCCGCCCTGGCCGTAGAGCAGCGCTGCGGCTGCGGGCCGCTCGCGCAGGCTGGCCACCATCGTGCAGGCAGCGCCCAGCATATAGCCGTTGAAGGGTGCGCCGGCGAAACTGAGCCCGCCGGCCACGCTCAGCGCAGCACCCGCCGGCAGCCCGAGCGCGCGCCGGGCCATTTTGGGCACGATCGGAAAGCAGCTGTACAGCTCGTGGCGGTCAATGCCCCCTGGTGCCAGCCGCCGGGCAGCTTCCAGCACGGCAGTTTGCGCGGCCGGGCGCGTGAAGCTGTCCCGCGTCAGATAATCGAACGGCTCGGCCGCCAGTGCGCCGCCGTGCAGGTACACGATCCGGTGTTCGGGCACGCCGCGCGCGCGCGCCAGGGCAAGCGTTGTCATCAGCACGGCGGCGGCCTTGTTCACCGTGTTGTTGGCCACCATCGCGCGGGTATAGGGCCATACCATCAGCGGGTTGCGAGGTGTGGGCGTGGTGATCGCTTCGGCCGGCTGGGGGGTACGGGTCCAGGCAAAGGGGTTGCCGGCCGCAATGTCGGAAAGGGCGGCCCATAGCGCGCCCGATTCGGCCCGGGCCTCCGCCGGTGTCTGCCCCCAGGCGGCGATCGCGGCG
>JBBQIP010000242.1:0-3004 GCA_038325045.1 Sphingomonadales bacterium | reverse complement strand
AGGTACCGATGACGATGATCTGGACATCGACGCCGAGGACGATGCCGAGGCACCCGATGTGGACCTGGGCGATGACGATGACGATCTGGGCGTCGCTACCAAGGACGACAAGGACGAGAATTGAGTGGCGCGGGCCGGTGTCGCCTTACTGCAATAGACTTTAGGCCTGCGCGAAGGGGCTTGCACGCCGCCATCGTTTGGCATAATCGCCGCTTCCCAGCCCCTGAACCAGCGGGGGCGTATCGGTTTTCGGGGCCTTAGCTCAGCTGGGAGAGCGCTACGATGGCATTGTAGAGGTCAGCGGTTCGATCCCGCTAGGCTCCACCACCTCACCAGATAACAGCCCCGCGCCGCCACCGGCGCGGGGCTTTTTCGTTGAATGGGCCTCAGCTATCGACGTGATCGGGGCGGGGGCCGCCGGAAACCAGCCAGCGGTAGAATTCGAGGCTTTTTTCGGCAATGCCCGGCCAGCCGAAGCGGCGCTCGGCAAGCGCCCGGCCGCGCGCGCCCATGGCCGCCAGCTCGGCAGGCGGGCGGCCAAGCGCATCGGCAAGCGTGGCGGCGAGGCTGGCGGCATCGGGCGCGCAGTGCCAGCCGGCGCCGGCGGCTGGCAGCTCCGCCCAGGGCGTTCCGGTGGTGGTGATGACCGGCAGGCCATGCGCCATGGCTTCGGCCACCACGATGCCGAAATTTTCCGAAAGCGAGGGCAGGATGAAGGCCTCGGCGGCGGCATATTCGGCCGCCTTGGCGCTATCGGGAACCGCCGGCGCCAGCGTGATCCGCGCATCCGGGCCGAGCGCTGCCAGTGCGGCTTGGAGCACGGCGCGGTGGCCGTCTTCATCCGGCCCGGCGATCTTCAATTCCCAGGCGGCGAACGCCGGATCGGCGGCGATGCGGGCCCAGGCATCGATAAGCGCCGGCAGGTTTTTTACCGGGTGCAGCCGCGACAGGAACAGCAACCGGCGGCGGTTTGGATCGGCCGTGCGCTGCGGCGGGATGGCCGGAATATCGACCCCGTTGGGGATGATGGCGATCGGCACCCGTGGCACCACCGCGCGGATATCTGCAAGCTCGGCTTCTGCACTTGCCACCAGCCCGGCCGCCCGGTCGAGCAGCCTTTGCTGATAGAGCGCGCGCGCCAGCCGCTTGCGCCCCGGCCGCCACGCCAGCGCCCAGGGCGAGAGCATGCCGTGCGGGCTGATCACATAGGGGAGGCCGCGCCTATATGCCCAGCCGGTGCTGGCCAGATTGGCCGGCAGCCACAGGCCGTGATCGTGCAGCAGAGCGGGCGGGGTCTCGTTCGCCATGGCGGTGAGTGCAGCACGCACGGCGCGCAGCCGGGCGAGGCTGCCGCCGGCCTGTACCTGCACCAGCGCTACAAGTGCGGGGTCGGGCAAGATCAGCGCGCTGTCATCGGCCGGGGCTATGCACAGCAGCCGCACCCCTGCGCCGGCGCGGGCTTGTGCCTCCGCCAGTGCCACGATGCTGCGCGAGGGGCCGCCGTGGCGCTCGGCCAGGCTGTCCACGCTGTGAATAACGCCGAGCATGGTCAGGCAATGGCTGCCACGGCCGGTGCCGGCTGGGGCCGCATGCCGGCCACCAGCACCAGCACGCCGGCCACCAGAACCAGCTCGTTCAACAGCGCGCTGTTGGCCATGGCGAGCAGCAGCAGCACCATGGAGAGCGGCAGCAGCGGCGCCAGCTGGGGCTCGCGCCGCGCCCAGCCGGCGGCGAGCACGCGCGACAGGTAGAAGGCAAGGAACAGGCTGAAGCCGATGATGCCTATTTCGGACACCAGCCGCAGGCCCAGTGTCTTGGCCTGGAACACCTGGCCTTCGGCATAGCCGGCGAACACCGGATCGAGATAGGGCGTGGCGAACAGGTGCGCGTTGCCCAGCCCTGCGCCGAGCCACAGCCTGTCCGGGTTGGCGAGCAGCCAGTCCGAAATGGCGAGGTCGAAATCCTCCACTGCGCCCGAGGCTTCCAGCCGGTCGATGGTGCGCTCCGAAACAATCTCGATGATCGGGATGCCGGCTGCCGTTGCTGCAACCACGGCGCCGCCAACAAGCAGCGATACGGCGAGCACCACGCCGGTAAGGGCGGGCAATGACCGCTGCACCCGCACCCCGGTAAGGAGCATCGCCGGCAGCAGCCCTGCCGTGCCGATGAGCCACAGCGCTACGGCCGAGGTGCTGTAGGTGAACAGGGCGGTGACGAGGAAGAACAGCCAGAGCGCGAACCAGCGCCGGCCCGGCACCTCGCGCTGCGCCAGCGCCAGGCCCTGGATTGCCACCATCGAAATTGCCATCAAGGTGCCGAGGCTGCGCGGCTCGCCGGCCAGCGAGTTCATGCGGAACAGCCCCAGCCCTTCGAAAACGAAGATGCCCTGCCGGTTGTAATCGGCACTGCCGCCCAGCCAGCCGTTTACAGCGCCGACCGGCAGCGGGTTGGTGCCGGTGCCGTACCAGAGCGCCAGCTGCACCCAGCCGATCACCGCCAGCGTGATCATCGAGCCGAACCAGACCCGCAGCAGCCTGCGGGCATCGGCCGGGCCGCGCATGAGCAATGGCACCAGCACTACCGGCGCCAGGACGAACAGGAAGAGCAAAATCTGGATGATGGCCCGCGCCACCGGCCCGCGCAGTGCGCTGTTATCGATGGTGACGGCCGGCAGAAAGCCGATCTGGAATGCCGAGACCACCACGCTGTAGAGCAGCAGCGCAACGAACAGCGGGCCGATTGCCAGCCCGCGCGCGGCAAACCCCGGCCAGGCCAGCCGCAGTGCCACCGCAAGGCACAGCGGGGCCATTGCCAGCTGATAGCCGGTGAGCCGCAGCCCGACATCCACATCAAGCCCGCCCCAGCCGGCAACGAACAGCGCCAGCAGCAGCACCGCGCGCGGCTGCCGCAGCGCCAGCGCCAGCAGCCCCAGAACCAGCACAGGAAGGACAAGCGCCGCCATGCCCGCGCTCAGCCGGCCGCCGGATCGGGCGCAAGGCGGGCG
>JBBQIP010000241.1:0-3019 GCA_038325045.1 Sphingomonadales bacterium | reverse complement strand
GGTTCTGTTCGCGGCGCATGGCGCTGGAACGGCGGGAGGACGTGGTCCAGTCCATCAAGGTCCTTCTGGCGCCGGTGGAGGGGGCAGAAGCCGCCGGCGCTGACTAGCTGTGTAGCAAGACAGACCGGCTGACCCAAGCCGTGCCTGTCCCAAGCTTTCTTCCGCCGCTAGGCAGTGGTGAGCACGCCGCGGTACATCGGGTCTTCGAGCGCGCGCCCGGTGCCGATGGCAACACAGGTGAGCGGATCATCGGCCACCGTTACCGGCAGGCCCGTAGCCTCGCGCAGTACCGCATCGAGGCCGGCGAGCAGCGCACCGCCGCCGGTGAGCACGATGCCCTGATCGACGATATCGGCTGCCAGCTCCGGCTGGGTGTTTTCCAGCGCAACCCGCACGCCTTCCACAATCGTCGCCACCGGCTCGGCCAGTGCTTCGGCAATCTGCACCTGGTTGATGGTAATCTCCTTGGGCACGCCGTTCATCAGGTCTCGGCCCTTGATTTCCATCGTCTTGCCAACCCCTTCCGCCGGCGGCTTGGCAGTACCGATTTCCTTCTTGATCCGTTCGGCCGTCATTTCGCCGATCAGCAGATTATGGTTGCGGCGGACATAGGAGACAATCGCCTCGTCCATCTTGTCACCGCCCACGCGCACGCTGGTGGTATAGGCCAGCCCGCGCAGGCTGAGCACCGCCACTTCGGTAGTGCCGCCGCCGATATCCACAACCATGGAGCCGATCGGCTCGGTAACCGGCATGCCGGCGCCGATAGCGGCCGCCATCGGCTCCTCGATGAGATAGACTTGGCTTGCACCGGCGTTGTTGGCGGCATCGCGGATGGCGCGTTTCTCCACGCTGGTCGAGCCCGAGGGCACGCAAATCACGATTTCCGGAAAGCGCGGCAGCCGCGAGGTGTGCACCTTGGCGATGAAATATTTGATCATCTGCTCGGCTACATCGATATCGGCGATCACCCCGTCGCGCAGCGGCCGGATGCATTCCACATTGCCGGGCGTGCGGCCCATCATCACCTTGGCCTCATTGCCCACGGCCTTTACCGTGCGGGTGCCGCGGATGGTCTCTATTGCCACCACCGAAGGCTCGTTCAGCACGATGCCCCGGCCGCGCACATAAACCAGCGTGTTGGCTGTCCCGAGATCGATCGCCATGTCCTGGCTGAGGAAGGAAAACATCCGGCTGAAAAGCGACATGGGCGGGGAAAACCAGTTTGATACGCCCGGGCGATGAAACCCGAACTGGGGGACATGGGCAGGCTGCAGCCATTAGTAGCGCTTCTCGCGCCATTGCAAGGCGCGCGGCGCGCATATCGCAAACATTCCGGGCTTTTGTCGCGCGCTTGCCCCGCCTAGGCTCTTCCGATGCCGGATATTCGTCGCCTGCCCGAAAATCTCGTGAACCAGATCGCCGCCGGCGAGGTGGTGGAGCGGCCGGCTGCGGCCTTGAAGGAGCTGGTCGAAAACGCGCTAGATGCCGGGGCGCGCTCCATATCGGTCACGCTGTCGGAAGGCGGCATCGCCCTTGTTGAAGTGGCCGATGATGGCTGCGGCATGGTGCGAGGCGAGCTGGCGCTGGCGCTCACCCGCCACGCCACGTCCAAGCTGGCAAATGATGATCTTGGTGCCATCGCCAGCCTGGGGTTTCGCGGCGAGGCGCTGCCTTCCATCGCCTCGGTGGCGCGGCTGCAGCTGGCCAGCCGGCCGCGCGGCGGGGAGGGTTGGGCGCTCACCATCGATCATGGCCGCAGCGAAGGGGAGGCGCCGGCGGCGCTGCCGCACGGCACCATGGTGCGGGTGGAGGCACTGTTCGAGCGGGTGCCGGCGCGCCGCAAGTTCCTGCGCTCGCCGCGATCGGAGCTGGCCGCCTGCCTCGATGTGGTGCGCCGGCTGGCGATGGCGCGGCCCGATGTGGGCTTTACCCTCACCCATGATGGCCGCCGGATGCTGGCACTCGCCGCCGGTGCCGATGCGGGGGCGGAGGCTACAATCGCCCGGCTGGCGGCGGTGCTGGGACCGGCGATGGTCGAATCGGCAGTGGCGGTCGATCTGGTGCGCGAGGGCGTGGCCCTTGGCGGGCTGGCCGGCATCGCCACCCACAACCGGGGGGTGGCCGACCAGCAGTTTCTGTTCGTCAACCGCCGCCCGGTGAAGGACCGGCTGCTCGCCGGTGCATTGCGCGGTGCCTATCAGGGGCTGCTGGCGCGCGACCGCCACCCGGTCGCGGTTCTGTTCCTGGAGCTTGCCCCCGATCTTGTGGATGTGAATGTGCACCCGGCCAAGACCGAGGTGCGGTTCCGCGACCCCGGCCTGGTGCGCGGGCTGATTGTGTCGGGCGTCCGCCGCGCGCTCGATGCTGCCGGCCAGCGCCCGGCGGCCGATATCGGGGCGGCGGCGCTGGCGGCCTTCTCGCAGCCGCAGGGCTTTGCGGGCACCGTGGCCCAGCCCGGCGGCGGCTGGCCGGGGCTGGCCGAGCCGCCGCGCCTGTTCACCGAGTTTCCACAGGCGTTTCCGCCCGCCGCCGCTTCGCCCGGGCCTGCCGTGGTTCCCCAGCAGCCGCCAAGCGAGCATCCGCTAGGGGCGGCGCGTGGCCAGATCGCGTCTACCTATGTGGTGGCCGAATCCGGCGATGCGCTGATTCTGGTGGACCAGCACGCCGCGCATGAGCGGTTGACGCTTGAGCGGATGAAGGCGGCGCTGGCCAGCGGCCCGGCGGCCTCGCAGGCGCTGCTGGTGCCCGAGATGGTGGAGCTGGACCCGCCCGAAGCCGAGCGCGTGTTGGCGCGCGCGGCCGAGCTGGCCGAGCTGGGGCTGGTTATCGAGCCTTTTGGAGCAGATGCGGTGCTGGTGCGCGCCACACCGGCGCTGCTGGGGGCGTGCGAAGCCGCCGGGCTGGTGCGCGATCTGGCGGCCGAGCTGGCCGAATGGGGGGCGGCACTTTCGCTGCGCGAGCGGCTGGAGGCGGTGGTATCCACCATGGCCTGCCATGGCAGCGTGCGTGCCGGGCG
>JBBQIP010000240.1:0-3054 GCA_038325045.1 Sphingomonadales bacterium | reverse complement strand
CGGCGTCAGCCACCCCGATCGGGCGGCGCACGAAACCACCTATGCTCCAGCCGGTTAGGCCACGCGCCAGCTCCTGCACATCGGCTTGGCGATAGCCGCTGCCGGCGCCCAGAGTGTGCAGCTCAAGGATTTCGCGCGCCAGATTTTCGTTGAGCCCGGGCTGGCGCCGCGCGCCGCGCCGCCTGGCTGCCTGGGCAATCAGGCTGTCCGGCCCCATCGACTGCGCCTGATCGAGGTAGAGCTGCATCGCCGGGTGGCGCTCCACTGCGAGCAGCATGTCTTCGAAGCGCGACGCGATATGAGGGCGCACTGCCTCGAACTCCAGCGTGCCGGCAAGGCTGATGGTCTGCAACTTGTCTGCCGACACGGCAAAATGATTGGCCCAGAAATGCACCAGCCTTTCAGCGAACGGCGTGTCGCTGGCCGCCGCCACCTGCAGCCGGGCACGGACCTGGCTGCCATAATTGTCGCGGAACTGGCGGCGCAATTCGGTTCGGATGGCCGCTTCATCGATTTTCGGCGCGTCGGCTGCCGGGCGCGCTCTCCCGGCACGGCCGCCAAAACCATTGGCGGCAAGAAAGGGCCTGATCCGGTCCAGATACTCGCGGAACTGTTTGGCCATCACCGCGCTGCCCTCGGTAGCGGCGATTGCGTCCGGCCTTGGCTCGAACCGGTCAATCTGGGCGAGGAGCGCGCGGGGCGGGTCGGCGGGCAGCGCATCGCCGGCGCGCGCGCCAAGGCCGAAGCGGTTGAGCGCGGAGGCGGCGGCATTGGTCATGCCGTCCCTACGCGCTGGCGCCCTTTATCCCCCGCTGCCAATATCCTCGTTCAGTTGTTGACCTGCCGCTTGAAGAACGGCGGTATGTCCACTTCCGGCTCGTGCGCGGTCGGCTCTGGGGCGAGGCTGGTGGGGCTTTCGGCCGGCTTGCGGCTGCCCTGCGACATGCCGAGCATCTTCTCGAACAGGGTCGGCGGCCTTTCCACTTCGGGGGCCGGTTCGACCACGGGTTCGCTTGCCGGCGCGCTTGCCTGCTCTGGGATCTTTGCCGGCGAAACACTGCCGGCAGTGGCCGAAGGATTGGCAGTGGGCGCGGGAGAGCCGACTGGAGGGACCTTGGGCGTGAAACGGTATCCGGCGGTCGGGAGCGCGGCTTCCGCGTCCTCTGCCGGCTCGGCATAGCTGTCGAGGTCGATGACGTCGTCTTCTTCCTCGATAACGGCGGGTTTTGAGGAAGCGGCCAGCGCATCGCCGATCACCGGCGGCAGGGCTTGCGCCTGCGGCTCGGCGGGCGCGCTGCTGCCATGGCTTGGCGTGGCAATGCTCGGCGCCGTGCTGAAGATGCTCGGCTGCGCGGGCATTGCTGTCTCGCGCGGCTTGGCGGGGGCTGCCCGGCTGGGTTCCGGCCGGCTGCTGGCATCGATACCGGTGGCCACCACCGAAACCCGCATGGTGCCCTCCAGCTCGCGGTTGAGCGCGGAGCCGACGATGATGTTGGCATCGGGGTCCACCAGATCGCGGATGTAGGTGGCGGCTTCGTCCACTTCCATCAGCGTCAGGTCGGTGCCGCCGGTGATGTTGATGATAACGCCCTTGGCGCCGCGCATCGACACTTCATCGAGCAGGGGGTTGGCAATCGCCTTTTCCGCCGCCAGCAATGCCCGGCCTTCGCCGCTCGCTTCTCCGGTGCCCATCATCGCCTTGCCCATTTCCGACATCACGGTGCGGACATCGGCAAAATCGAGGTTGATGAGGCCGGGCAGGATCATCAGATCGGTGATCCCGCGCACGCCCTGGTGCAGCACCTGATCGGCCATCGCAAAGGCTTCGACGAGGCTTGTGGAGCGGCTGGCGACATGGAACAGGTTCTGGTTGGGGATGACGATGAGCGTATCCACCACCTTCTGAAGCTCGATGATGCCCTCCTCCGCGGCGCGCATCCGCTTCGAGCCCTCGAACGAGAAGGGCTTGGTGACCACGCCCACGGTAAGGATGCCGCGCTCGCGGGCGGCGCGCGCCACCACCGGCGCCGCACCGGTGCCGGTGCCGCCGCCCATGCCGGCGGCGATGAAGCACATATGTGCGCCCTCTAGGCTGGCTTCCAGCTGTTCCAGCGTCTCTTCAGCGGCCGCGCGGCCGATCTCGGGGCGGGCGCCGGCGCCAAGGCCCGGGGTGATCTTGAGGCCGAGCTGGATGCGGGTTGCCGCCTTGCTCTGGGCAATCGACTGGGCATCGGTGTTGCAGACCATGAACTCGACGCCCTGAAGCTCGGCAGCGATCATGTTTGCCACTGCGTTGCAGCCGGCACCGCCCACGCCCACCACGGTAATCCGGGGCTTCAGTTCGGTCGGCTCGCTGCGCTCAAATTCCAGCATCTCGTGTCTCCCCTTGTAATCGGCATACCAGATGAAGTGTTGTTGGCCTATAGTTTATGAATGTTATTTTTCTCAGAATCGGTTCCGCAATCGGTCGATGGTTGCAAAAAAACCGGTGAGTGGCGGGCCGCTGCGTGGCCCCGGCGCCGCATGCCAGATGTCGGGCTCCTCCTGCGCTGCAAAGCGCACCAGCCCGGCCAGCGTGGCAAAGGCCGGGCCGGACTGTGCCGGCGGCAGCCCCAGCACGCCCGAAGGCCGGCCGATACGGACATTCCGGTCCAGCATGCCGGCGGCAAATTCGGCGATGGCGCGCAGTTCGGCACCGCCGCCGGTCAGCACCAATTGCCGCGCGCGCGGGCCGGTGAAGCCGAGCAGGTTAAGCTGCCGCTCGACCTCGTTGAACAGCAATTCGAGCCGCTGGCGGATGACCGCGATGATCTGGGCGCGTGGCACCCGGATCGGCTCGCCCAGCCCTTCGTCATTCATCGGCGGAAGCTCAACGGTTTCGCTCATGTCCTTGGAAACCGCGACGGCTGATCCTTCGAGCGCCTTCAGCCGCTCGGCATCCACCAGCCTGATACCGAAGGTGGAGGCGATATCGGCGGTAATATCGTTGGCGCCGATCGGGATTGTGGCCACACCGACCAGCCGGCTGTTGCCATGCACGGCGATGGTGGTGAC
>JBBQIP010000239.1:0-3105 GCA_038325045.1 Sphingomonadales bacterium | reverse complement strand
GTTTCGGTAGCGCCGACAGCTAAGTGCATGTTTGAAATTTGGGGTCCGGGGCCTGAGGCCCCGGCCGCCGGAGGCACGATCTTGCCGCAGCCGGAGGCGTTATTCCTCGTGTTCGAGTGCTTCTGCTGCTTCTGCGGAGGGCTGGGCGAGGATGAGGCGGGCGGTATCCAGCCCATGGCCGGCGCGGAGCATGGCGGCTAGTTGTTTTTGGCGTTTGGCGGGGTCGGTTATCGGTTCGCGGGTGAAGGGGCCGAGGCGGCGGCGTTTTGCGAAGCGGATGGCGGCGGCGAGGGGGGGGTCGGTGGCGGCGTGGGCGCGGGCGGAATCGGGTTTGATGCCGGCGGCGCCGAGGGCCTGGTTGATGCGGCGGGCGCCGTAGCCGCGCTGGCCTAGATCGCGGGTTTTCATGCTGGCCCAGGCTTCGTCGTTTACATAGCCGAGCGCGGTGAGCCTATCGATGAGCGCTTGTGGGTCGGGCTGGGTGGTGCCTTCCCAGGGTCGTTCGCGCAATTTGCGGGTGAGGTAGCGGTGGAGGCGGGTGCTGGTGGTGGCGAAGCGGGCGGCATAGCCAAGGGCCAGTGATTCCAGCCCGGCGGCATCGAGCGGGCGGGGCAAGCGGGGTTCGCGCGGGGCGTATTGGCGGCGCTTGCGGCCTTTTGCGCCGGGGTCGGCATCGTTCATGCCTTCTTCCTGCCATGATCGGGCCGGAATTTGAACCCGTCTGCGTGTCATGGGGCGGAAGGATTGCACAGTTGCGTGGCCGGATGACCGGCTGTGAAGGAGATACGGGTTTGTCCATAAGCGCCGAAACCGGGCTGATGCCGACTCCGACCTTTGACGAGCTGGCCTATCGCCGCGCCGATTTTGGAACGCTGGGCGAGGCGCTGGATTATGCAGCGCTGGGCAGCAAGGGCTTCAACTTTCACGATGCGCGGGCCGATCTGGTGCGTGCGCTCCCCTACCGCGACCTGGCGGCGCGGGCGCGGGTGCAGGCGCTGCGGCTGATTGATGAGGGCGTGAAGCCCGGCGACCGGGTGGCGATGATTGCCGAGACCGGCGCTGATTTTGCCGCCGCCTTTTTTGCGGCCATTTATGCCGGTGCGCTTCCCGTGCCGCTGCCGCTGCCGACCAGCTTTGGCGGGCGCGAGGCCTATGTGGAGCAGATTGCGGTGCAGCTCCGCTCGTGCGACCCGCGGATGGTGCTATCTTCCGAAGGGTTGTTCCCGATGGTGGCGCAGGCGGCGGCCGGGCTGTGCGCGGCCTATGACTGGGCTGGGTATTTTGCCGTGCCTGCGCCTGTAGTGGCGCTGCCGCAGCCGGCGGCGGGGGATATCGCGTATCTGCAATATTCGAGCGGCAGCACCCGCTTTCCGCACGGGGTGGCGGTGACGCATGAGGCGCTGCTCGCGAACCTGGCTGGCCATGCGCATTGCATGGAGGCGGGGCACGGCGACCGGGTGGTCTCGTGGTTGCCCTGGTATCATGACATGGGGTTGGTGGGGTGCATGCTGGCGCCGCTCGCCAACCAGATTTCGGTGGATTATCTGGCGACGGAAGATTTTGCCCGGCGGCCGCTTTCATGGCTCACGCTGATCAGCCGCAACCCGCACAATACGCTCAGCTATTCGCCCACCTTTGGCTATGACATCTGCGCGCGTCGGATATCGGCTTCGATTCCGGTGGCAGAGCGCTCTGACCTTACGCGCTGGCGGGTGGCGGGCAACGGTGCCGACATGATCCGCCCCGAGGTGATGCAGGCTTTTGTCGATGTGTTTGCGGCCGCCGGCTTCAAGGCATCGGCGTTTTTGCCGAGCTATGGTCTGGCAGAAGCGACGCTGGCGGTTTCGATCATGCCGCTGGGGCAGGGCATTGTTTCCGACCTTATTGATGAGCGTGCGCTGGCTGGCCTTTCCGGCGGCCGCACCGAGAGCCGGCGGCCCACGCGGTATCGTGCCATCGTGAACTGCGGCAAGGCGGTGCCGGGGCTGACCATCGAGGTGCGGGACGATACGGGCGAGGTGCTGGGTGACCGCAAGATCGGCCGGATTTTCGTGCAGGGGCTGGGGGTGATGGCCGGCTATTTCCGCGACCCGGAATCGACGGCGGCCGCCCTTTCCGCCGATGGCTGGCTGGACACTGGCGACATGGGCTATCTGGCGAAGGGTTCGATCTTCATCGTGGGCCGCGCCAAGGACATGATCATCATCAACGGCAAGAACCATTGGCCGCAGGACATTGAGTGGGCGATCGAGCAGCTGCCCGGCTTCAAGGCGGGCGATATTGCGGCTTTCTCCATCACCACGCCTTCGGGCGAGGAGGCGCCGGCGGTGCTGGTGCAATGCCGCACCAGCTGCCCGGAGGAGCGCAGCCATTTGCGCGAGGCGATCCGCAGCAAGGTGCGGGCGATTACCGGCATGAGCTGTGTGGTGGAACTGGTGCCGCCGCGCACCTTGCCGCGCACATCCTCGGGGAAGTTGAGCCGGTCTCGGGCGCGGTCGCAGTATTTGAGTGGTGAGATTCAGCCGTTTGATGTGGCGGCGTAGCGCGGCGAGCGCGCACGCTGCGCGCCGACTCGCGCAAGCCCGGCCGGCGGGGCGGGCGGCCCTCCGCCGCCCGAACCCGTCCGACGCCAGCCGCGGCTTTGCCGCGGCCCTGCCTTGCCATAAACGGCCCCCTCTGAAATGACCCTAGCCATAACCGGCGGCACCGGCTTCGTAGGCAACCGCGTTCTCGCCCTGAGCGCAAAGCCCTACCGCGCCCTCACCCGCCGCCCCCGCGAAGGAGCGCACTGGGTGACCGGCGACCTTGCCGACCACGCCGCTCTGCAAAAGCTCTGCGAAGGCGCCGATGCTGTCATCCACATCGCCGGCGTGGTGAACGCCCGCGACCGTGCCGGCTTCGATGCGGGCAATGTGGCCGGCACCGCCGCCATCCTTGAAGCCGCGAAGGCGGCCGGCGTGCGCCGCTTCGTCCATGTATCGAGCCTCGCCGCGCGCGAGCCAGCGCTGTCGCATTACGGGGCTTCCAAGGCGGCGGCCGAGGCGCTGGTTGCGGCAAGCACGCTCGACTGGGTGATGGTGCGGCCGCCGGGCGTTTACGGCGCGG
>JBBQIP010000238.1:0-3139 GCA_038325045.1 Sphingomonadales bacterium | reverse complement strand
GCCAGCAGCGGCTGGGCGAGATCGAACGCCGACGCGGGGCCGCCGACCATGAAGGTGAGGGTTCCGGCATCGGCGGCCGCGGTGCCGCCCGAGACCGGCGCATCGACCATTTGCAGGCCTTTTTCGGCCGCGGCCGTGCCGACGCTTTGGGCGGTGGCGACGTCGATCGTCGAGCAATCGATGAGGATGGCGTGCGGGCTGGCGGCGGCGAAAAGCGCTTCGTGATAGGCGGCGGCGACATGGGTGCCGGCGGGCAGCATGGTGATGATCGCATCCGCACCGGTTGCAGCCGCCCGCGCCGAGGCAGCGGCGGTGCAGCCATGGTGCACGGCGCGGGCCACCGCCTGTTCGGCCAGATCGAAAGCGCGAACCTCATGGCCGGCGCGTACCAGGTTGGCGGCCATGCCGCCGCCCATGTTGCCGACCCCGATGAAGGCGATGATGGCCATGGCGATGCTCCTTCCTGTGCTTTTCGGGTGCAGCTTATTTCATCGTGGGGATGACGAAGCTGCTGTCCACCACGCCGCCATCTGCATTGAGGGAGGGCCAGCGCTGGGTGACGGTCTTGATCTTGGTGTAGAAGCGCACGCCTTCGGGGCCATGTACATTGCTGTCACCGAACGCCGAGCGCTTCCAGCCGCCAAAGGTGTGATAGGCGACCGGCACCGGAATCGGCACGTTGATGCCCACCATGCCCACTTCCACCCTGGCCGCGAATTCGCGCGCCGCCGGGCCGTTCCGTGTGAAGATGGCGACGCCGTTGCCATATTGGTGCTTGCTGGGCAGGGCTGCCGCCTGTTCGAAGGTATCGGCGCGCACAATCTGCAGCACGGGGCCGAAAATCTCTTCATGGTAGCTTTGCGCATCGGGCTTCACATGGTCGAACAGCGTTGGCCCCACGAAGAAGCCGCCTTCATGGCCCTGCAGCGTGAAACCGCGACCATCGACCACCAGTTCCGCACCTTCCTCCACGCCCATCTGGATATAGGCCTCGATCCGGGCTTTGTGGGCCGCGCTCACAACCGGGCCATAATGGGCATCCCGGTCGGTGGAGACGCCGAGCCGCAGCTTGGCGATTTCTGGCAGCAGCGCCTTGCGCAGCCGGTCTGCCGTCGCATCGCCCACCGGCACCACCACCGGCAGCGCCATGCAGCGCTCGCCCGCCGAACCAAAGGCCGCGCCCACCAGATCGGCAACCGTCTGGTCCATATCCGCATCGGGCAGCACGATGGCGTGGTTCTTGGCGCCGCCCATCGCCTGCACGCGCTTGGCGTTGGCGGTGCCGCGCGAATAGACATATTGCGCGATGTCGGACGAGCCGACGAAGCTGACCGCCTTGATATCCGGATGATCGAGAATGGCGTCCACCGCCTCCTTGTCCCCGTGCACGATGTTGAGGATCCCGGCGGGCAGGCCGGCTTCCATCATCAGCTCGCCGAACTTGACGGGGACCGAGGGATCACGCTCCGAAGGCTTGAGGATGAAGGCATTGCCGCAAGCGATTGCCGGGCCGAACATCCACATCGGGATCATGGCGGGGAAGTTGAACGGCGTGATGCCGGCGACCACGCCGAGCGGCACCTTCATCGAATAGACATCGATGCCGGGGCCGGCGCCGAGCGTGTATTCGCCCTTGAGCAGATGCGGGATGCCGCAGGCGAATTCGATCACCTCCAGCCCGCGCTGCAGATCGCCTCGGCTGTCGGCAACCACCTTGCCGTGTTCAGACGAGAGCATCTCGGCCAGCTGGTCCATGTCGCGCTCGACAAGCCGCTTGAATTCGAACAACACCCGCGCCCGCCGCTGCGGGTTGATGGCTGCCCAGGCCGGCTGGGCCGCGGCCGCATTGGCGATGGCTGCATCCATCTCGGCCGTGGAGGCGAGCTGCACGCGGGCCTGCACCAGGCCGCTGTTGGGGTCGTACACATCCGAATAGCGGCCCGAGCTGCCGACCAGCGCTGCACCGCCGATGAAATGGTTGATGTCGCGCATCGCTTTTCCTCCCGGCCGGCGCCTTGTGGCGCCATGGTTGTCGTGCCGGCCACTGCCAGCTACGGGGCTGTTCGCACGGGATAGAAATGCAGGCAATAACGTATTATTGCAACCATGGTCTGCGTTTTTGCAGCCAGTGAGCGGTGCGATGAACAGCGCGATGAATTGGGACGACCTTCGCATTTTCCTCGCCGTGGCCCGCGCCCGCACGCTGGCGCCCGCCGCCCGGAGCCTTGGGATCGACCCCACCACGGTCTCGCGCCGGCTCGACCGGCTGGCGGCCGCCTTTGGCACCGCCTTGTTCGAGCCCGGCAGCGCCGGCTATAGCCTGACTGCGCGGGGGCAGCAGCTGCTGGTCCATGCCGAGGCCATGGAGCGATCGGCATTTGCCGCTCTGGGGGAGGTGACAGGCGGCAGCGGGCTCCTGTCCGGCACCGTGCGGGTGAGCGTGGCAGAGGGGTTCGGCACCTGGGTGATTGCCCGGCATCTGGCCGAATTTCACAGCGCCAACCCGGCCATCACGGTCGAGCTCATCGCGTCGAGCGGGTTCCTCAATCCGTCCCGCCGGGAGGCCGACATCGCGGTGATGCTCGCCCGGCCCAAAACCGGGCCGCTGGTTACCCGGCGGCTTACCGATTACCGGCTGCAGCTCTATGCAGCGCAAGCCTATCTGGACCGGGCGCCGCCGCTCGGCTGCGCTGCCGATCTGCGCGCGCATACGCTCATCGGCTATGTGCCCGACATCGTCTATTCCCCCGCACTCGATTACATCGCCGAATTCCGCCCCGGCACCGAGCCCGATATCCGCAGCTCCAGCATCAACGCCCAACACGCACTGGCCGTCTCCGGCGCCGGCATCTGCATGCTGCCGCAGTTCATCGGCATGGCAGACCCCCGGCTGCAGCCGGTGCTCCACCCCGAAATCGAACTCACCCGCTCCTTCTGGCTGATCGTCCACAAAGATGTGCGCCAGCTCGCCCGGGTGGCCGCCTTTGTCGATTGGCTGCTGGCTCTTGTGGCGGTTACGCCGGGAATGGCGGCTGCGGCCCGGCGTTAGTTTGCCTCCGGCGGGCAGGGCCTCGGCCCTGCACCCATTCGATTTCCGGTGCTCCGAATGGCTTGGTCGGTGCCATTTGCGCGCTGCATG
>JBBQIP010000237.1:0-3154 GCA_038325045.1 Sphingomonadales bacterium | reverse complement strand
GCCCCCATCGGCGGCACGCTCATGATGTTCAGCTGGTTCGGCGTGGTCGTGGCCGCCTTCGTGTCGGACCGCCTGCCGCGCGAATAGGGCTCAGCCTCCGGCGGCCATTTTTTTGCCTCCGGCGGCCACTATTTTGCCTGCGGCGGCTGGGGCCTGAGGGCCCAGACCCCCATATTTCTGGCGAGCAGGTGGTTTGCAAATTCGGTCGAATGTCTGGGAATGGGTGGTGCGCCGTCGTTGACAGAAGCAAACAAGAGAGCGAGTTTTACGTGTGAAGTCCTTGATCTCATTCCTTCTGCTTGCCGCAGCGTCACTGCTGGCGGGGTGCGCTCATGCGCGTGAGCCCAACTGCCCCATACCAGTAGATGCCAAGGCCGAGATCGACCGGACGATCCATGAATTTTTCGATGCGCTTCGCACGGAGGACAAGGCATCCTTCAAGCGCCTTGTCACCGGCTCCTTTTATTCGTTCGATGTCGGCAAGCGTTACAATGGCACCGAGCTTGTCGATGCAATTCGAAATGCTCACGCCCGGGGCGCGCAGATCAATTGGTCGATAGGCCCGATCGATACAAAGCTGAGCTGCGATGTGGCGTGGTCCGCCTGGGAGAATGTTGGCAGCGCCGGGATTCCACCTGACCTTCGGCCTGTTCGCTGGCTTGAATCAGCTGTAATCATTCGCGAGAACGGAAGCTGGAAAATCGACTTCTTTCACTCGCAGCGAGCGGCCGAAAATTGAGTAGAATATCGGCTGCCGACCGCTCCCGGGTCGATAGTGGACGTTCTCAAACCGCTATTTTGCAAACGATGTAATCGCCCCCCTCAATCCCGGAACGAAGGGTCCATCCGGTCCAGTTTTCGCAGCAGTGCTGGCCAGGCGAGCATGTTGCCGACCAGTTTCAGCCCGCCCCGGCCCTGGTTGGCGGCTTTTTCCGGTGTGCCTTGCGGGGGGTGGTTGAGGAGGGCGGTGCCGCCTGAAAGGGCGAGGCACTGGGCTTCGCAGGCGCGTTCGAGGAAGTACATCTTGATAAAGGCTTCGGCGATGGTTTCGCCGATGGTGAGGGTGCCGTGGTTCCTGAGGATCATCGCCGATCTGGTGCCGAGGTCGCGTACCAGCCGTTGGCGTTCTTCAAGGTCGGTCGCGACCCCTTCATAGTCGTGATAGGCGATTTCCTCGCGGATCAGCATGGCGGTCTGGGTGATTGGCATCAGCCCTTCTTCCATCGCGGCCACGGCCTGGCCGTGCGGGGTGTGCAGGTGGATGACGGCCTGGGCATCTTCGCGCGCCATATGGATGGCGGAATGGATGGTGAAGCCGGCGGGGTTGGTCAGGTAACCGGTTTGCATCACCGGATGGCCTTCCACATCGATTTTCACCAGGGCAGAGGCGGTAATTTCCTCGAACATCAGATTATAGGGGTTGATGAGGAAATGGTGCTCCGGCCCGGGGATGCGCGCGGAAAGATGGGTGAAGATGAGATCGTCCCAGTCATAATGGGCGACCAGCCGATAGGCGGCGGCGAGATCGACGCGCAGCGCCCATTCGGCGTCTGAAATCTGATCGCGCACGCTGGGGCTTTTCATCTGGGTGGCCATTTCTCAACTGTCCTTTGTGGCGCGGGCATAGGCCCCGCTGCGGCAGGCATCGGAACAATAGCGCACCTGTTCCCAGTCGCGCGCCCATTTTTTTCGCCAGCGGAACGGCCGGCCGCAGGCAGCGCACGGCTTTTCCGGCAGTTCGCTGGTCTTGCGCATTTTCGCCACAGCGCACGCTCCCCAAATTGTCACAATCTGCTTCTACGTCGTCAGGCACCGCTCCGGGAGTCCTGCTCATGCCCTTCACCATCGATCGTCGTGCCTTTGTCACCGCTGCTGGCGCCGGGCTGCTGCTGCCCGCGCGGCCTGCCCTTGCCGCTCTGTGGCCGGCGAGCGGCTTCACCCATAGCGTGGCATCGGGCGATCCGGCGGCCGATGCGGTAACACTCTGGACCCGCTATGCCGCCGCCGATGGTGGTGCCGCCACCTTGAAGGTGGAGGTCGCCCGCGATGTGGGCATGCGCGATATCGTGGCGCGGAGCGAGGCAGTGGCGGCGCCGGAGAGCTGGGGCACAGCGCAGGCGCGGGTAGGCGGCCTGCCGGTCGGCGGCTGGCTTTATTACCGGTTTACCGCGCCAGATGGCACCCAGTCCGCCATCGGCCGCACCCGCACGCTGCCGCAAGGGCCTTTGGCGGCCTTCAAGATCGGGGTGTTCAGCTGTTCCAACAAGCCGTTCGGCTGGTTCAATGCTTATGCCCATGCAGCGGCGCGCAACGATCTCGATCTGATCGTGCATCTCGGCGATTATGTGTATGAATATCCGCGCGGCACCTATCCCGATACGGCGCAGGCGGTGGCAGACCGCGAGATCGACCCGGCGGGCGAGATGATCCAGCTCGATGATTACCGCCAGCGCTATGCCAGCTACCGGGTGGACCCGGCGTTGCAGGAGCTGCACCGGCTCTGGCCGATGGTCGCGATCTGGGATGATCATGAAACCGCCAACGACAGCTGGAAGGACGGCGCACAGAACCACCAGCCGGCAGAAGGCGATTACAGCGTGCGAAAGGCCGCCGCCCGCCAGGCAAACCGGGAATGGCTGCCCCAGCCCGAAACCATGTGGCACCGCTATGATATCGGCAATCTGCTCAGCCTGATCACGGTCGATACCCGCATCGCCGGCCGCGACCAGCAGCTGGATATCGGTGCAGCACTGCGCGGTGGCCCCACCGCCCTGGCCCAGTTCCGCGACGGGCCCTTGAACGATCCCGCCCGCCAGCTGCTCGGTGCGGAGCAGGAGGCCTGGACCTTCGATGCGCTGGCCAGCTCGGTAAAGGCCGGCCAGAAGTGGCAGGTGCTGGCGCAGCAGGTCATCGTCGCGAACATCCTCACGCCCTTGAACGCGGTCGAGCTGGTCGGCCCGGTGGCCGATCCGCGCGCCGCCGCCTATGTCAGCGCCGGGGTTGCCGCCTCCAGGGCCGGCATTTCGGCCGCCATGGACATGTGGGCCGGCTACCCCGCCGCCCGCCGCCGCCTGCTTGCCGCCGCCCAGAAAGCCGATTCCGATCTCGTGGTGCTGTCGGGTGACAGTCACAACGCCTGGGCCTCCAGCCTCAC
>JBBQIP010000236.1:0-3183 GCA_038325045.1 Sphingomonadales bacterium | reverse complement strand
ATCTTTGACCTTGGACCCCAGGCTCGGGGTTGACCCGCTGCCGCCCATAAATCTGACAGGGTGCAGGGCCGCCGGCCCTGCCCGCCGGAGGCCCCCTTCTCTACCCCTGCAAAGGATAGCGCATCGCCACATTGCAGCGTTCGTAAGTAGCTCCGTAGCGGGTCATGATGTCGGCATCGTGCAGCCAGCCGAGTTTTTCATACAGGTGGATGGCGGCGGCGGATTTGCGGTTGGTGAGCAGGTAGAGCAGTTGCACCTGCATGGCCTGGGCGCGGGCGGTGGCGGCGATGAGCAGCGCTTCCCCCACCTTGCGGCCGCGCGCGGCTTCGAGAACGCCCATCTTGGTAAGCTCGAAGGCGCCTTCGCCGGACGGCATCAGCGCCACCGTGCCCACCACGCCGAGGCCGGGGAGGCTGGCGAACAGGATGGCGCCGCCGGGCGCGATGATATGCTTGCCGGGGTTCGCCAGCACCTCGCGGTCGTGCGGCTCCAGCACGTACATGGCCTTGATCCACTCGGTGTTGATCCGCGCGAACTCGGGTGCCAGCTGTTCGGTATAATCGAGGATCTGGGGGGTCATTCGATTAGCGCCTCGCGCCGGAGCAGGGGGTTGAAATTGGCATAGACGAACAAGAGCAGCAGCACGCCCGCGCCCAGCCCATAGGGCAGCTCGGGCCAGAGCGTGTAGAGGCCGATGCCGATGGCGGGCCCGGCGATGTAGCAGGCGCCGTTGATGGCGGTTATGGCGCCGGCCGCGCCGCCCTGCTCCTCGGCGCTCACCGCCAGGCTGGCGCCGGCGGTATAGCCCGGCCGGGCCAGGCCATAGCCCATGGACATGAGCGCAAAGGCCACCACCAGCATCTGGAAATCCACCGCCAGCGCGATGCCGGCGGTGCCGATGGCGGCGATGAGCGTGCCCCAGCGCACCAGCGCTGGCGGCTGCAGCGAAAGCCGGGGGATGAGCCCCCATTGCGCCAGCAGTGTGGCGCCGGCCCCGGCCATGAAGGTGATGGCGATGGGGCTTTGCGCCAGCATCGCATCGCCGCCGTTCCGGTCGATGATGAGAAAGCCCATGGCCTGGCCGGTGGCGGCCTGCACCGATCCGGTGGCAAAGCCGAAGAACAGGAACGGCCAGATGCGGGGATCGCGCACCTTCAATCTGGCGCCGCGCCCGGCCGTGGCGGCGCGCAGCGAGGCGCCGCTGCTGCTGCCCGCGACCAGCGGCTCGCTGGTGGGTGTGCCGTGCGCTGTGACTTGTGCTGTGCCGGGCGCGCCGTGCTGCGGGTCATCATCGGGCAGCAGCCGCAGCACTGCTATCAGCACCAGCACGGCAATGCCGGCAAAGGCGAACAGCGGCCCGGAAAAGCCCAGCCGGCCCACCACGAACAGCGGCGCGATGGCGGGGCCGATGATGGTGCCGAGCCCGAAGGCCGAGGCCAGCACCGAGAGTGCGGCGGTGCGCTCCGAAGTGGTGGTGCGCGCCGCGACAAAGGCCTGGGAGGCCGGGTTGGAAGCCGAGCCGAAGATGCCGAACAGCGACCGCAGCGTGGCGAACAGCGCAAAGGTGGCGATGGGTGCCAGCCAGCCGTTCAATCCCGCATAAATGGCCACCGCACAGCCGAGCATCGACACGCCGAAGCCCATGACGCCGAGCGCTATCAACCGGCGGCGGCCGCGAATGTCCGATTGCCGTGCCCAATAGGGGGCGGTCAGGGTCCAGAGCAGCGCCGAGACACTGAAGATGACCGCGACCAGCAGATCGGGAATGCCGATCGAGCGGGCGATGCCGGGCAGGATGGTCTGCAGCGCGGTGTTGCCGGCCGCAACCGTGAGCAGCACCGCGAACAGCACCGCAAATTCGCGGCGCGGCAGCGTCTGAGCAACAGGGCTGGTTTCGTTCATCTGCGCCCTCATGCGGGAGCGGCCGGCGTAAGGAAAGCCGGCATCGCACTTGACTCCTGTGGGCACCGGCCCAAATTGAACAAAAGAGGAACATATGCACCTGCCGAGTCGTTTGCCCGTCCATTCAGCGGCTGATCTGGTTGCCGCCCGCCCGGCCGGGCCGCTGCTGGCGTTTGGCGAGCCGGGGCTCGATGCGCGGCTGGGCGGCGGGCTGGCGGTGGCGGCGGCGCATGAATTTTATGCCGATACCGAAGGCGACCATATGGCAGCGCTGGCGCTGGCGCTGCTGCTTGCCGGCCGCTCGCCGCGGCCGGGCGCGCTCCTTTGGCTGCAGGCCGGGCGGCAGCGCGCCCGCCCCTATGCGCCGGGCCTTGCCGGGCTGGGGCTGGCGCCGGCGAGGGTGCTGCTGGTGCGCGCGCCCGATGTGCTGGCGCAGCTGCGCGCTGCGGCCGAGGCGGTGCGCTGCCGCGGGCTGGCGGCGGTGCTGCTGGAATGTGCGGGCGAGGCCGGGCTGTTCGATCTTACCGCCTCGCGGCGGCTGGCGCTGGCGGCGGCGGCTTCGGGCGTGAGCCTGTTTGCGGTGCGCGGCGGTGTGGCGGTGCCGAGTGCGGCCGCAACCCGCTGGCGGGTGGCGGCGCGGCCTTCGCGCGCCTTGCTGGCCGGTGCGCCCGGCCGCCCGGCGTTTGGCGTGGCGCTGGAGCGCAGCCGCGCCGGCCATGCGCTGATGAACACTGAACTGGAGTGGGACCGTGACGCCCGAGCCTTTGTCGCGGCGGATGCTGGCAGTGCTGCTGCCCTGGCTTCCGACCGAGCGGCTGTGGCGGCTGACCGCCGCGCTGCCTGAAGCCCTTCCGCACGCACCGCTGGCGACCAGCCGCACCGATGGCCAGGCGCTGCTGCTGGCAGCGGTGTGCCCGGCTGCTGCCGCCGAAGGGCTGGCCCCGGGCATGAGCATGGCCGATGCGCGCGCGCTGCTGCCGGGGCTGGCGGTGCACCCTGAAGATTTGGCCGCCGATGCCGCGCTGCTTGGCTGGCTGGCCGATGCCTGTGGCCGCTACACACCGCTGGTGGCAGCGGTGCCGCCGCAGGCGCTGGTGCTCGATATTACCGGCGCGGCGCACCTGCACGGCGGCGAGGCGGCGCTGGCGGCAGACCTGCGCGCCCGGCTGGCCCGGCACGGGCTTTCCGCCCGGCTGGCGCTGGCGGGCAACCCGGCCGCAGCCCTCGCGCTTGCCGGTTTTGGGCTTGCCGGTTTTGGAGAGCCGGAGGCAGCTCTGGCAA
>JBBQIP010000235.1:0-3184 GCA_038325045.1 Sphingomonadales bacterium | reverse complement strand
GTGCTCGCGTCTGCTCCATTCCATGCACTTTATGGACATCGCAGCACGGCAATTACGGGCTGGACGGTTGATGCGCGCCTCGCCGAGGCTACAGGTGTTTTTCTTCTGAGCAATGCAGCGGATTTCTCACGAAATGCTTCTGATGGAAGTCAATTCGTGGATTTGACGGGCGTTGTGGGACGCGGTGGCGGCCTTATTTCAGATGCCGTGGAGACCCTCGCCACGTTCGATTATCTCGTGGCCTTCGATGTAGGGGCGACTTTCATTGAAGGAAGCTTTACGCCGGCTACCGTCGACCTCCTGATCAATGGTGCCCTGGTAGGCAGCTACACCGTGTCTCTTGCAGGCTCGACCAGCGTGACCTGGCAGAGGTTCAGCTATGGGTTTGCGGGCACGGGTTCCCCGGTGTCGATCGGGCTTTTATCCGGGCTGTCGGCGCAATCGAATAACCGGTTCGTAGGGCTGGACAATGTCGTGCTCACTGGCAGCGCCCGGCAGATTACGGCTGTGCCCGAGCCGATGAGCTGGTCCATGCTCATTGCCGGCTTCGGCCTTGTCGGTGCCACCATGCGCCATCGCCGAACGGCCATGCTCGCGCCCACGGCTTGACCGCTGCGCACAAGCCGTTATAGCGTATTTTCGGTTGCAGCTCTGTCTGCACCCAACCGTCCGAGATTGTGGGTGAGGTTCGCCTCTTAAGCCATTGGGGCCTGCATGAGACGATTGACCGATTTCAGCCGTGCACCGCGCGGCCCTCGTTCATCGTTGGACGGGCCATTGTTGCCCGTTGGTTTCCTCCGGGTTGCTCTGGCCTTCGCCGGTGCGCGTTCGCGCGCATCAGAAACCCAGCCTGCTTCGGGTTCGCCCGGAGCGATATGAAGGAGAGACCATGGACCGGACCCAAAAAGCCGATACCATTGCCGGGCTCGCCTCGACGCTGGCCGAAACTTCGGTCGTTGTCGTGACCCGCAACCATGGGCTTACGGTGGCACAGGTGAACGACCTGCGCGGCCGCATGCGCAAGGCCGGGGCCAGCTTCAAGGTGACCAAGAACCGCCTCGCGCGCATTGCCATCGAGGGCACCCCCTACCAGCCGCTTGGCGATATGCTCACCGGCCCTACCGGCTTTGCCACATCGGCTGATCCGGTGGCAGCTGCCAAGGCTGCGGTGGACTTTGCCAAGACCACCGACAAGTTCGAGATCGTGGGCGGCGCAATCGGCGCCCAGCAGCTCGATGTGAACGGTGTGAAGGCGCTAGCCGAACTGCCGTCGCTCGACGAACTGCGCGCGAAGCTTATTGGTCTGGTGCTCGCACCGGCCACGAAGATCGCCCAGCTTTCGACAGCACCGGCCGCCAAGCTCGCCCGCGTTGTCCAGGCTTATGCCGATAAAGCTGCCTGAAACCTTAAACCCTTATAGAAATTGGAGATTACCATGGCTGACCTGAACGCAATCGTAGACCAGCTTTCCGCCCTTACCGTGCTGGAAGCTGCTGATCTCGCCAAGATGCTCGAAGAGAAGTGGGGGGTGTCCGCCGCTGCTGCCGTTGCCGTTGCCGGCCCGGCTGCCGGTGGTGGCGCTGCTGCCGCCGTTGTGGAAGAGCAGACCGAGTTCGACGTGATCCTGACCGGCGACGGTGGCAAGAAGATCAACGTCATCAAGGAAGTCCGTGCCATCACCGGTCTCGGCCTGACCGAAGCCAAGACGCTGGTCGAGAGCGCCCCCAAGGCGGTCAAGGAAGGCATTTCCAAGGCCGACGCCGAGAAGATCAAGAAGCAGATCGAAGAAGCCGGCGGCACTGTCGAGCTCAAGTGAGCCGGCTGGTCGCTGAAGCCTGATTGCGCAGCAATCGGGCGAAGCGGCCAGACTCGGCGAACGGCGGGCCGGCCTGGCAGCGAAGCATCAGCTTCGTTGAACCGGTCCGACGGCTGCGGCTTTGCCGCAGCCACGCCGAGACAAGAATAAAAGGGGCGTGCCTTCCGGGGTGCGCCCCTTTTTTCGTCGGTTGCCGGCGCTTGCCCCGGCTGCCGATCTGCTACACCAGCTTCTCCGATGGTGCCGCTGCTCAACTTCATGATTGCGATTGCAATCGGCCTGCTGGTGGGGCTGGAGCGTGAGCGCAGCAAAGGCACCGGCCCGCTCAGGGCGCCGGCCGGGATCCGCACCTTTGCGCTGGCATCGCTCGGCGGGGCTGCGGCCATGTCACTTGGCGGCTTCCTGGCGGTGGGGCTGGTGATGCTGCTGCTCTCCGGCTTTGCCTCCATCGCCTATTTTCGCCAGCAGAGCAGCGATCCGGGGCTGACCACCGAAGTGGCGCTGGTGATGATGCCGCTGCTCGGCGCGCTAAGTCTTGCCGAGCCGATGCTGGCCGGCTCTCTCGGCGTGATGGTGGCGGTGCTGCTGGCCTCCAAGCCGGTTTTGCACAGCTTTGTGAAGGACCGGTTGACCGAGGCCGAGGTGCGCGACGGGCTGTTGTTTGCCGTGGTGACGCTGGTGGTGTGGCCGCAACTGCCCGACCGCGCGATCGGGCCGTATGACGCGATCAATCCGCACACAATCTGGCTGGTGGTCATCCTGGTGCTGGCGATCGGCGCGCTCGGCCATATTGCCGGCCGCGCGCTGGGGCCGCGCTATGGGCTGCCGGCGTCCGGGCTGGCAGGCGGGTTCGTGTCGAGCGTTGCCACCATCGGCGCGATGGGCGCCAGGGTGCGGACCGATCCGGGGATGATGCCGGCTGCGGTGGCGGGCGCCACATTCTCGTCGGTAGCGACCTTTGTGCAGATGGCGTTGGTCATAGGTGCGGTAAGCCTGCCGGTTTTGCAGGCGCTGGCGCCTATGCTGCTGGCCGGGGGCGCGGCGATCCTGCTGTACGGCGGCCTTTTCGCCTGGCGTGCGCCGGCAGCGTCGGGGGCAGAAGAGGCGCAAGCCGGGCGCGCGTTCAGCATCGGCGCGGCGTTGTTTCTGGCGGCTGCAATGGCGGTGATCCTGGTGCTTATCGCGGCTGCTCAGCCCTTGCTGGGCCGGGCAGGGATTACGCTCGCGGCTGCCATCGGCGGCATTTTCGATGCCCATGCTACTGCAATGTCGGTGGCCTCGAATGTGGCTGCGGGCAAGATGGTGCCCTCCGCTTCGGTCGTCCCCATCCTCGCCGCGATCAGCGCCAATGCGGCGATGAAGCTGTCG
>JBBQIP010000234.1:0-3206 GCA_038325045.1 Sphingomonadales bacterium | reverse complement strand
CTCGCCGATGGGGAGCGCCACGCCGCGCACCAGCACCAGCCCGGCAGCAGGCGCGGCGATGCTGGCCTCGAACGGCGCCGGCCGGCCGCCCAGCAGCACCAGATCGCAGGCGGCGCGCAGCTCATCGGCCAGGCAATCGCTGCACGGCGGGGTTTCGCCAAGGCACTGGCCCAGCGAGATCGCGAAGCGCGCGGCAATGGCGGGCGCCAGCGCCAGCACCTTGGCGCGGCCGCCGGGGTCCTCCACCAGAATCTCGTTATCGGCAAAGCCGGTCAGCGGCACGCCGTGTCCGGCGGCCCAGGCGTTTACGGCGCGCGACGCCATGCGCTGTTCGGCGCGGAGGAAATCAAGTGGCATGGGATAGGCCGGAGGCTCGCTCCTTCTTGTTCCAGGTGGGGGCAGGTCGCGTTGCATGGTAAAAGGCACAACGGCGGCGCTGCGCCGGGGCTAAGCCGCAATGAGGGTAAACAGGTGTTGGGCCTGTGCTTGCTGCCCGCTGCCCGGGCTGTTATGGCGCCGGGCGTACCGGATCGCCGCAGTAGCTCAGGGGTAGAGCATCCGCTTCGTAAGCGGAGGGTCGGGGGTTCAAATCCCTTCTGCGGCACCGGTGCCTGCAGCGTGTCCGAACCGGAATGGCTGGACCGCTACCGGTGCGGCGGGTAACCCTTTGGGTTCCTGTTTCCGCACCCGGACACGCATGAATTCACTGTTGCTCTTCGGGCTGGTCGGGCTGCCGCTGCTGGCCGGCCCGCTGGCCGCCCTTGCCGACCGGTCGCACCGCCGGCTGGCAGCCGCCGTTGCCGGGCTCGCCATGCTTGGCGGGCTGCTGGCGCTGGCGCTGCTGGCGCCGCCGGTGTTTGCCGGCGAAACGCTGGTGGCGACCATCAGCTGGCTGCCCGAATGGAACCTGGATTTCGCGCTGCGGCTCGATGGCCTGGGGCTGCTCTTCGTGCTGCTCATCGATGGCATCGGGCTGTTGATCGTTCTCTATGCGCTCTATTACCTGCCCGAGGATGAGGGGCTGGGGCGCTTCTATTCGCTGCTGCTGGCGTTTGCGGGCGGCATGGTCGGTGTGGTGCTGGCCGAAAACCTGCTGCTGATGCTGCTGTTCTGGGAGGTGACCAGCCTCACCTCCTTCCTGCTCATCGCCTATAAATGGAAGGACCAGGAGACGCGGATTGCCGCCCGCATGGCGCTGGCGGTAACCACCGGCGGCGGGCTGGCGCTGCTGGCCGGGCTGCTGCTGCTGGGTGATATGGCGGGCAGCTTCGCGCTTACCGATGTGCTTGCCGCCGGCGGCCGGGTGCGGTCCGACCCGCGCTACCCGGTGATGCTGCTGCTGGTGCTGGCGGGCGCGTTCACCAAGTCCGCGCAGTTTCCGTTCCATTTCTGGCTGCCCAACGCCATGGCCGCGCCCACGCCCGCCAGCGCGTACCTGCATTCGGCCACCATGGTGAAGGCCGGCGTTTTCCTGCTGGCCCGCCTCTACCCCGCACTTTCGGGCACCGACATGTGGTTCTGGCTGGTAACCGGCACCGGCAGCATCACCTTTCTGCTGGGCGCCTATCTGGCGCTGCTGCGGCATGATTTCAAAGGCCTGCTCGCCTATTCCACGATCAGCCATCTGGGGCTCATCACGCTGCTGCTGGGGCTGAGCACGCCGCTGGCGCCGGTGGCCGCCATATTCCACATCATCAACCATGCGGTGTTCAAGGCCTCGCTGTTCATGGTGGCCGGAATCGTCGATCATGAAGCAGGCACCCGCGACATGCGGCGCCTGTCGGGGCTGCGGCGGCTGATGCCCGAGACCACGACGCTGGCGGTGCTGGCCGCCGGGGCCATGGCCGGGGTGCCGTTCCTGAACGGGTTCCTGTCCAAAGAGATGTTCTTTGCCGAGACCGTGACCCTGTCCGGTTCGCTAAGGTGGCTCATGCCGGCGGTGGCCACGGTGGGGGGCGTGCTGGCGGTGGCCTATTCGGCGCGGTTCATCAACGATGTGTTCCTCGGCCCGCCGCCCACCGATCTTCCCCGCACGCCGAGCGAGCCGGCGCGGCTGATGCGGGTGCCGGTGGAGATATTGGTGTTCATCGTGGTGGCCGTGGGGCTGGTGCCGCAGCTGGTGGTGGCACCGCTGCTGGAAGCGGCATCGAGCGCGGTGCTCGGCCGGCCGGTGGCGGGGCTGGATCTGGCGGTATGGCACGGCTTCAACCCGGCGGTTTTCATGAGCATCGTCGCACTGGGCGGCGGGCTGGTGTATTTCTGGCGCCGCGAGCGGGTGTTCAGCATCGCCGATCGCTGGGGCGGGCTCATCAGCGGCCCGGCCGGGTTCGAGCGGGTTTATAATGGCATTGCGCTCGCCTCGCGGTGGCTCACGGCCCGGCTGGCCCCGGCCGGCGCTGCAAGCCAGATTGCATGGATGGCGGTGCTGACGCTGCTATTGGCCGGCACAGCTTTTATCGAAAGCGGTGGGGCATGGCTGGGTCCGCGCGCCATCGAGGCGCCGGCGGTGGTCGATGCGGTTGCCGTGCTGCTGCTGCTGGTCGGCGCGGGCGCGGTGGTGCGGCTCGGCACCCGGCCGCTGGCGGCGGTAATCGCGCTTTCGGCACTGGGGCTGGGGGTGGTGCTGGCGTTCGTGCGGCTGGCGGCGCCCGATCTGGCGCTCACCCAGGCGGCGGTCGAACTGGCTTCGGTGCTGCTGCTGGTGCTGGCGCTGCGCTGGCTGCCGGGGGTTTCAAAAGTGGCCGATCCGCCGGCGCGGCGGCTGCGCGATGCCGGGCTGGCGGGCGTCTTCGGGCTGGGGGTGGCGGGGCTGGTGCTGGCCATGCTCAGCCGGCCGCTCGATACGATATCGGGCTGGCATGCCGCCAACAGCCTTGGCGCCGGCCATGGCAGCAACATCGTGAACGTGATCCTCGTCGATTTCCGCGGCTTCGATACGCTGGGGGAGGTGGCGGTGCTGGCCATGGCGGCGCTCGGGGTGGCGGCCTTGCTGGCCGGCCCGGTGCGGCCGCCCGAGCCATCGGCCAGCCCGCCGCTCATGCTGGCCATGCTGTCCCAGCCGCTGCTGCCGTTGGCGCTGGCGGTGGCGGCGTTCCTGTTCCTGCGCGGCCATGATGCGCCGGGCGGCGGCTTTGTGGCCGGGCTGGTGGTGGCGCTGGCGCTGGCGCTGCGACCGCTGGCCGGCGGCGCGGTGCCGGGGCCGGATG
>JBBQIP010000233.1:0-3313 GCA_038325045.1 Sphingomonadales bacterium | reverse complement strand
GCTCAAGCAATGGAAGAGTAGGACGCCGCCAGGCCTTGTAGCCGGCGCAGCACGGATTTGGAAAAACCCATTCATATGTCACAGCTTTTGAAGCAACACGCCCAAGGTCACTTGTGGTGTGTTTTGCTTTTGTCGCGGGGTGGAGCAGCCCGGTAGCTCGTCAGGCTCATAACCTGAAGGTCACAGGTTCAAATCCTGTCCCCGCAACCACCGCTACAGAACACCCGCCCAGGCCTAGGCCCGAGCGGGTGTTCTCGTTTGAAGCGAACGACATAAGCGTCCCCACCGAAGCGACGACCTCGACTTCGGGTCCGCCTTCCGACTTAGGATAGACCGTTACGCTTTCAATCAGACTTTGGATGATTGTCGTTGCCTCCTGCCGGATGGCCTCGTCCCCCAGCGCATCCACCAAATGACCAATCTTGTCTTCGAACCGCTGCAGCAGGTCAGATTCGGCCAAGATGGGGGCGATGGGTGTGGGTCGCGCTGACGAACGCCAGGGGCCGTCCGATCAGCTTCTTCATGACGGCAGGGCCGGTCAGCGATTACACCGGCGCGGCAGCTTTGCTGGATGGCTTGCCCAACGCGGACTGGCTGCTGGGCGACCGGGATTATGACGCTGACTGGTTCCGCGATGCACTTGAAGAAAAGGGAATTACACCCTGCATCCCGGGCCGGAAATCCCGCTCAAAGCCCGTCAAATACGACCAGCGACGATACAAAAGCCGCAACAGGATCGAGATCATCTTTGGTCGCATCAAAGACTGGCGGCGCGTCGCAACACGCTACGACAGGTGCCCAACCGTCTTCCTGTCCGCCGTCGCTCTCGCTGCTACCGTCCTGTTCTGGCTATGAGTCCTGAGCTTACGACGGTTTTCGACAACGAATAGTCATAAGCGCCGCAACTGTTCCAAGCGACGCCGATAATCGCGACCAGCCACAAATGCCGCGGCCTCCGCCTTTTCGCGTTCGTCGCCTCAATCGCCTCCATAGCAGTTCAGAACATCGGCTTGCCTGGCGGCGGCAGCTTCACTTTCAGCGTATCGCGCATGTACCGGACGCTGGCGGCGATATTGTCGTCAACCGTACCAGTGCCGTCGCCGGTGCGCGGTGCGTCGATGTCGAAGACCGCCCAGCCCTTGAAGTTGCCTTCGCGCAGGACCTTGAATACGGCGGGAAAATCGACGCCGCCGCCCTGGCCAACCGAGGCATAGACGCCTTTCTCCAGATGCTGCTCGCGGGTCGGTGTGGCGGTGTTGCCCCGGTAGTTCGGGAACGTGTCCTTCAGATGCACTTCGGTCATGCGCGGAAGGAACTCTTTCGCGATCTTCGGTGTGTCCATGCCGCCCAGAACATTGTGACCGGTATCGAGGATAAGGAAGACATAGCGCGGATCGGTCAGTTCCATGACGCGGCGGAACTCGTGCTCGCGCTCCATCGGCCCCCAGACATGCGGGTGGAGCGACAGCTTTACCCCGTGCGCCAGTGTCCGCCGGCCGATCTCGTTGGCTGTGTCGGCGAGCCGTTTCAGCTGCTCATCGCTTGGGCCGCCATCGGGGCGCGCGCCCATGTTGTTTTTCCAATGGGTCACGCCGAGCGGCTGCAGAAATTCGCGCGCAAAACGCTCCATGTTGGAGATCAGCCGGTCGCGGCCTTCGCCGCCCAGCCAGGGATACTGGTTCGCCGGTACCGGCACCCGGTCGGCTGGGCGCAGCGGCAGGTCGCCGACGCTGGCGAGCGCCACACCTGATGCGTCAAGCATCTTCTTCAATGCCATCGGATTATCGAGGAACTGCACTACCTGCCCCGAATAGGGCTCGAAACCCTCGAGCCCATATGCCCGGCAGGCAGCGAGCATCTTCGGCATATCGGGGGACATTTGCAGCGTCAGCTCGTTCTTCGGTCCCGTCCGCGCCCAATCGCCGAAGATCGAGCCGGTGGTGCCGAACTGGATGTCGGGATTGAGCGGATCAAGGCCACGGGCGACAGCGACGCCCGCCAGCCCGGCGGTGGCGGCTGCGGAAGCGAGGAAAGTACGGCGGTCTAACAAGGGTTTCATGGCGTTCTCCAATCTTGATGACGTTGTATTTTTCGCTGCGGGTTATTGGTTTGAGTTGGGCCGGCTGGCGCCGCGCGACAGCAAGGCTGAGCCGATGAGCATCGCGATGAACAGCCAATAGGCCGGCCGATATTCGAGCGCGGTGGCCAGCGGCGCACCAAAACCCTGTACGATGAGCACCATCGGGCTCATCAAGCCCATTACCCTTGGCAGCGCCTCGCGGCCGAAACGGAATGCGATCATACCAGGCCAGAGCGGCAGCACGCCGCCCGCCGAGGCACCGACCAGCGCACTGGCGATGAACAGCATCTGATAGGCTGGCGCAGTGACGAGCAGCACACAACCGATGAGGTTGAGCGCAATGGCGATCCAGAAGGTATTTCTCAGCCCCATCCGGTCGGTGAAGGTCGCGAAGAAGATTTTGCCGATGATCGCGAACACTCCCATGCACACGACGAGATTGCTCGCTTCAAGCGCGCTCACCCCATAGGTGCGGGCATAAGGCACCATCACGCCGACAAGGGCCAGATAGACGGTGACGGTGAGCGCATAGCTGACGCCGATGGTCCAGAACGACCGGTGGCGGAGGATTTCGCCAGTGTTCAGCGCATTGCCCGTCGGGGTCGCGGGTGCTGCTGCATGGCCGCCATAGGGCTGCAGGCCGCGGTCTTCGGGCCGGTCGACCACAAGCGCATATATGACCGGCATGGCGAGCACGATCGCCAGTGCGAACACTTGATAGGCGCTCTGCCAGCCGTAATCATCGATCACCATTGCAGCAAGGCGCGGCAGCAGCAGCTGGCCGAAGGAGGTGCCGAGCGTGGCCAGCGTGAGCGCACGGCCTCGCGACGCCGTGAACCAGTTGGTGACCAGCGCCGATGCGCCGAGCGGCGCCACGACGACTGCACCGAACGCCAGAACCACGCCGTAAAGAAGATAGATCTGCCAGATCGATGTCGCGAAGGAGAGGCCCAGGAAGCCGGCCGCCATCGCTGCCAGCCCGATCATCATCCCCAGGCGGATCCGGTAGCGCATGAGCACGCGGCCGCCAAGGACGCCGAGAACCCCGGTGCCGATGTTGGTGAGCGTGAAGGCCAGAAGAACCGCGGTCGGCGTGGTATTGAAGGCGGTGGCGATCGGGTTGACGAAAATCGTGAAAGAGTAGGTGATGGTTCCGAACACGATGCCGAACGCCAGGAAGGCGGCGAAAACCACGACCCATCCGTAATAGATGCCCTTTGCCTCTACCGCTTC
>JBBQIP010000232.1:0-3375 GCA_038325045.1 Sphingomonadales bacterium | reverse complement strand
CGCTTCGGCCGATGGCACCGGCAGCGGTTTCACCACCGAACAGACCGGCCTGCTGACCGGGCTGGATTATGCCGCAAACGGCTTCAAGGCCGGTGTCATGTTCCATTACACGCGCAACGAAATCGAACTTGCCACTCTGGGCAGCTCGCGGGTGGAAAGCACCGGCGGCGCCGTTTATGCCGGCTGGCGCGGAGATGGTGGCTTTGCCGTTGGCGCCGGTGGCAGCATCGCCGGCAACCGGGCCCGCGGCACGCGCGCCGTCACCACCCCGGGCCTGGTGCAATCGCTCAGAAGCCGGACCAACGGCACAAGCTATCAACTGTTCGGAGAAGTCGCCTTCGATCTGGCCGCTGCCGAACAAACACGGGCGGAGCCGTTTGCCCGTATCGCCTATGCAAAAGTGGCTTCCGGCGCCCTGAGCGAGACCGGCGGCTCTGCCGCGCTGGTCGCCGGCAAACAGTCCGTAAGCCTGACACAGACGACCTTGGGGATGCGCGGCAGCCACGTCCTTGGCCGGACCACGCTCTTCGGCTCGGCCGGTTGGCTACGCTCCACCGGCGATCGTTCCGGGGCCGTGATCCTGGGCATAGCCGGTCTGGGCACAACCTCCAGCATCCAGACAGTCGCGCTGGACAGGAATGCGCTCGCCCTTGAAGCTCAAGCGCGTATCTCGCTGAAGGACATGATCACGCTGGGCATCGGCTACAGCGGCATAATGGGCAGCAACAACAAGGATCATGGCGCACGCGCGACCGTGACCATCGGCTTCTGAGCCATCATGGGCAGGCGAGTGCCATGGGCAGCGGGAATCCAGCTATGCGTTCAGCATCCCTGTCATTCCGGTTCGCTGGTGGCTTCGCTCAGGCGCTCGCGGTCACGGCCACCAGCGGGTCGCTGGAGCTGCCATCTGCCAACAGGTCAATGCGCACGTCGGTAAAACCGGCGCGCTCGAGGTAGAGCTTCACAAGGGCCGCATGGCCATTTGCATCAAGCGCCCGCCAGATCGCTACGGCCTTCATCGGGAAGCAGCGGTTGGAGAAGCTGACGACGAACGGCGCGCCGGGAACAAGGATCCGGCGGACTTCGGAAAATACCTTGTGCGGGTTCTGGAGATACTGGACGCCGACACAGCAGAGCGCGGCATCGAAGCAGCGGTCTTCGAAAGGCAGCGCCGGATCGCGGTTGAGGTTCTGCACGAACCACCGCATCAGCCGCGGGTTCACGCCAAGTTCCTCGGCATTCATGCCATGGCCGACGACTTCGACATAAACGCGGTCATCAGGCAGGTGGCTGACCCAGCTCGACATGAGATCGAGCACCCTGCCACCGCTCGGCAGGGTGGTTCGATAGAAACCGGTGAGCGCAGCTGTGGCACCTTCGTCGATATGGGTGACGAGCCTTGGCGGGGCATAGAACAGCAGATCGTCGCCGCTGTCCTGCTTGGTGAAGGCGCCCTTGGGCAGTTCCGGGAAAACGTCCTCTGCTGTCATGCCGCCGGCCGCTATGCCACCGGCAGCCGATTGTCGCCGGCCTCGGCAAACATCGCCTCGAACGTCGCTGCGTCCACAACATCGCCGCCGCTCGCGTGCAGATACTGCCACATTGGCCGCCACATCGCGGCGCTGCGGCTAACCGGAGCCAGGAATTTGGGCAAGGAAGCCGCGACGATGGCATCCGGCTCGTCCCCAGGCGCTTCGCCGCTGGCCCGGTACCAGAGCTGGCGGGCCGCCTCCGGGTTGCGGCGCAACTCGGGCGTTGCGGCGTTGATCGCGGTTACAAACCCTTGGATGGCAGCGCGCACTTCTGTCGGCGCGTTCGCCGCACCGATAAGTTCGAGCGCCGAAAAATTCGGGATGCCGGCTTCGGCCGTGGTGATCAGCTGGGTATCGAGGCCCCGAACTTGCGCCGACACGCCCTCGACATTGGCGAAGGCGAGCCACGCCCCGTCATATCCCGAGGCGAGATTATCGACATGCGCAAAGCCGGCAGCTTCGATGACAATCTGGTTCTCATCCAGCGCCAGACCATTTTGCGCCGCCCAGCCCTTCAAGATATCGAGGCACAATCGATCGGTGGTCAGGTTCGAGACCGGCGAGGCGATTCGAACCCTGTGCCCGAGCAGAATGCGCGAGAGGGCTGCACGGTGCATCAGCACGCCGCCCTCGGTGGCAAAGAAGCAGCCCCATGCGGTCAACCTCAGGTCGCGTCGCTCGACCAGATGGAGCGGCTCATTGACCACCAGATCAACCTCGCCGTCCGCCAGAGCCTGGAAGCCGTCATAATGATCGTCCGGGATCACCAGCTTGATGTTCCACCCATCGGCGCGCAGCCGGTCACGCGCCGCTATCAACGGCAGATGATCGGGGTTGAGGAACCATTCGAGCGCGATACGAAGACTGTGCATTCCAGCCTGCGTGGCAACCCGATGCGCCACAGTCAATGCACTTATAAGTGCGGAGAGGCTAGAAAATGGAGTAAATACAATGATCGATTCGAAGAAACGCGCTGGTAATTTGCCCGCTGCTGGTGGCCATCTGATACCCGTATCTGGTTCTACTATAACGAACTTTCCCGGCAAAACGCTAAAAGATAAGGGCATTTTGTTACCCAAGCGCCGCAAGCGGGCACCCAAGGCCATGCTCAATGGCCATCTTGCCCGGCGAAACCCGACGCCGGGAACCGTCGATCATGTGGTGTGGGACACCGTCCTCGCCGGCTTCGGGCTTCAGGTCCGCGCCTCAGGCAACAACAGCTGGATCGTGCAGTATCGCCAGCGCGGGAAGCTGAAAAAGGTCACGCTGGGCCGCTGCGTTGACGTTGACGCCAGCGACGCCCGCGCCAGGGCGCGGACGATGCTGGCAGCCGCCGCGCTCGACGGCTTGCCCAAATGGGTCAAGGCAAACCCCGTTCCTCTGTTCAAGGATTATGCCGGCGAATTTTACGCCAACTGCTTCGAGCAGTGGAAGCCGGCGACACAAGCATCAAACCGCGGCGCCATCGAGCGCCAGCTCATTCCCAACTTTGGCGATATCCCGGTCAACGAAATCCGCAAAGCCGATATCATCCGCTGGCGTGATAGCCTTTCGGCGAAACAGGGCGTGTTCAATCGCTGCATCCCGGTTTTGTCGGGGATGCTGCAATATGCGGCGAGGCTAGGCTATTGCCGGGTCGGTTCGAACGTCTCCAGAGGCACACCGCGCTACAAGCGCGAACTGATCGAGCGCTATCTGACACCGATGGAGTTCCGTCGATTGGCCGCCGCGCTGACGGCAGCCGAGGACGCCAACCCGACTGAGGTGGCGATCCTTCGCTTGCTGATTTTCACCGGCGCGCGCTTGTCTGAAATCGCTGACCTGAAGTGGAGCGAGGTGCAGC
>JBBQIP010000231.1:0-3395 GCA_038325045.1 Sphingomonadales bacterium | reverse complement strand
GCCGATCCGCATGCGCGGGTGCACGGCAATAATCTCGGCCTTGGCATGCGCCGGCCGGTGTTCGTCGATCAGCCGCTCCATGGTCCGCCGGCCCTGCGGCTCGGCCACCAGCCGGGCGGGCAGAAACACGCTGAACTTGTGCGCATCGCGCGCAAACGGGTCGAGCAGCGGGTTGCCGCTGGTGTCGAGCCGCGTGGCGCCGGTTTGGGCGGTGCCATCAAGCTGCGAACGGCCCAGCAGCCGCTCCCCCCACAGCTCCGCATCCGAGCCCAGCCGGCCCTTGCCCAGAAACAGCCAGCGCCGCAGCTTCCAATGTTCGAGCACCAGCATCGGCGGCACCGGCGCCCGGCCTGCTGGCGCACAGCGCGGGCCACAAGCGGCCGTGGTGCCAGCCAAATCCCCCCGCCAGCCCAGCCACAGCAGCAGCGATCCGCGCAGGCCATGCAGCGTGCCGCGCCAGCGCAGCAGCTGTCCTGCCTGCTTCAGCACCGCGCGGCGCCGCGCTTCGCCCCAGCCGCGCTCCAGCGTCAGCCCCAGCCAGCCACCCAGCCAGCCCAGCATGTCCCGGCCTGCTCCAGCGGGCACCGAATCCGCATCAAACATCGCCGCCTGCCCATCCAGCGCGGTTTCGAAATCGCGGAACCCCCGGTCGAACACCGCCAGCAGCCGGTCGGTAAAGTCCCCCGACTGTGCATCGGATCCGAACGCTGCGGGGAGGAACCGGCGGAGCGAAATACGCGGATATTCAATCTCCAGCCCGCACAGCACCGGGCTGGAAGCGCCGTCGCCCTGCATCCGGACCTGCAACCACAGATAGCGACCGGCCGGCGCCTGGATAAGCGCCTCCGCCCCGGCTCTGGAGGCTATGTCGCGCCAGGCAGCGGCGGGCAGGGCGGCAATGTCGGCGGCGGTCAGTTCCACCTCGGCTGCGTAGCTCTGGAAGCGAAGCCCGGTCTCGGCCGGCAGCAGAGCCTCGGGGAGTATCCGGTGCCACACGCAGGCCGCAATCCGGCTGTCCAGCGGCCCCAGCGTCCAGCTGCCCTCGGTGGCAAAGGCCGGCACAGGCGCCGGAGCAAGCGCCACCGGCTGGCCGGCGCTGTTGAAGCCGCCGGCGCCATCGCACGCGCCCGAAAGATCGAGGCTGCCATCGGCGGCCACCACAAAGGGCAGTGCTGCAAAGTCTGCCGCCACATCGCCGGGCCGGGCAAAGCTGCCGGCCGCCGCCCCGTTCGGCCATAGCGCGGCCGCGTGCGCCTCGCCCTGCACATTCACCCAGATCCGGCCCCGGCAATCGAGCGAAACCGATTGCACCGCGCCCATCCCGGCAAGCGCCTTCTGCCAGCCGCCCCAGCGCGAAAATATGTGCACGGCGCCGTTGTTCGGGTCCGCCACCAGCACCCGGCCGCCGTCCACCGCCACCGCAACCGGCCGCCACGGCGCTGCCACCGCCCCCGCCGGCGGCGCCCACACTGCGCGCAGCGCAAAGCTCGCCCGGTCAAACACCAGAAGCCGCCCCGGCGGCCCGGCATCGCAGACAAACAGCAGGCCACCCGCCGCCGCAATGCCGCCGGGGCTCAGCAAGGCGCGATCCCCAGTTCCGCGCCCCCCCGTGCAGGGCACCTCCACAAAGCGGCAGTCGCAGGGGTCGAACCGCCGCAGCCGCCCGTCGCCGGGGTCGAGCAGCCACAGGCCGCCGTCCTCGTCCACCGTCGCCCAGCGCGGCGGCACCAGCCCGCCCAGGCTGCCCGATGCTTCGCCCATCTGCCGCGCACCGCCCGGTGCCGGCACCAGCGCCAGCCGGCCGCAGCTGTCCATCTCCATGGCGGTGGATTGGAGCGGCGCGGTCCAGCCGCTGGCGCCGCCAAGGCGCATCCACAAGGGGTCATGCGGCGGCCGTGCGGGCGGCGGGAGCAGGGCGGCGCTCATGCCGGCACCTCCAGATCTTCGGTCACGCTAACCGAAACCCCGGTCACCTCCACCAGCGCGCCCGCCGGCAGTGCCATATCCTCGCAATTGCCAAAATCGCGGTCGCGGCCCGAAATTCTTATGGAATCGAGCCGCAGCACCCCCGGCACCAGCGCGCGCGCATAAAGCTCGGCGTAGCGAACCGGGCCGCCAAACGTCCAGCCGGTGCCGCTGTTGCCGCCCATGAGCGGGTGCAGGAACCGCCGGATGGCGGCCTCCACCGCCAGCGCCACTTCAGCGGAATCGGCGTCACCCGCCAGCACCGCCTCCACCGCTACAGATACCTGCACATAGCTCGGTCCCACCACATACAGCTCGGCTGTCAGCAGCCGCCGCGCATCCAGGTAGGCGCACACGGTTCGGAGCAGGCTCTCGGCCGGGCGCGGTGCCGGCTCGGCTGCAAAGCCGTCGGTCACCACCAGCCCGGGCAGCACCACCACGGTTATAACGCCGGGCACTTCCAGCCCCGGAAACGCCGGGTGCACCATCGGCATGGCGCGGGCGCGCGCCACCGGCCCGGCCTCCACCGCCAGCAGCTCGAAATCCCCCGCCGTCACCGCCCGGTCGCGCGCCTTCAGCAGCTGCGGCGCCCGCGCCATCGCCGCCTCCACCGGCTCCTCATCGGCACCGCCGGTGGCGGCAAAGGGGTTCATCACCTTGCCGGCATCGATGCCGGAAATGCCGCCCATCATTGCCGATACGCTGCCGGCCGGCACATTGCCGCGCGCGCCGCCGCCAAAACGGTAGCGCCGCGCCACAATATTGCTGGTCGGCCTATCCACATTGGCCACCGGAATCCGCCCCTCGCGCCCCGCAAAGCGCACTTCGCCGGTGGCCCAGTTCGGCACATAGACGGGCGCATCGGCGGCCACGCCAAAAAAGTCGTCCACCGCCGCCCAGGTCTGGCCGATGTCGGTCTCGAACACTTCCAGCTGGAGCGATCCCGGCACCACCGGGCTGTTGGCCAGACGCAGCAGCTGGTCGGGGGTGCCGTCGCTGCCGCCCAGCACCTCATCGGCCGCCGTCTGTGCCTCGGTCGCGCGCACCACATTGGCGCGCACCGCGTTCAGCCGGGGCGGCAGCTGATAGCTTGATCGCTCCAGCCGGGCGCGCAGCCAGAAGCGCGCCTTGTCCTGCGCCGCGCCGATCTTCGCCTTCACCGCCTCGCCCTTGGCCGGGGTCTTCAAAAGCACGAGTCCGGAGCGGGTGAGCGCCAGCGTATCATCGGCCAGCACATTCACCGGCCGCCACTCGCTGCCCGCCCAGCATTCCCAGCACAGGGTGGCGGGCTTGGGCGGTGCGCTACTTGCCGTCCCGCACGGCACCGGCTCGGGCGCGGTGCCGCTGCTCTGCGGCCAGAAGCCAAGCGCAACCTCCACGCCCGGCGGCAGCTCGCCTGCATCGGCAAGGCCGATCAGCAGCGCCGCACC
>JBBQIP010000230.1:0-3401 GCA_038325045.1 Sphingomonadales bacterium | reverse complement strand
GGCCCTTCTATCGGCAAAGGGATCAGGCCCGGTGGGGGCCAGGCCGGTTTCGCCGGCCGGCTCTACGCCGGCGAGCGGTGCTTCGCCCGGGGCGCCGGATTCGACGCCGGGGAGAGGTTCGGGGCCGGCGACGCCGGGCAGCGGCTCGGGAACCGCCACGCCGGGCAAAGGCGCTGCCGCCACCGGGGCGGAGGGGCGCGCGCGGAAACCTTCCGGAAGCAGCGAGCGCGGCGCGGAGCCGGCCGGGGCCGGGGCTGGGGCCGGTGTGGGCGCCGGTTGCGCGCCGAGCGGCACCGCAAGCAGGCCGGCAGCAGCCAGCAGCAGCGCGTACTTGCGCAGCAGGGGCGCTTCAAGCGCGGAGGAGGATGGTCTTTCGCCCATGGCCGCAGCGTGTATAGCGGTGGCCTTTATGGAGTGCGATGCGAAAAACGAAGCCGGGGAGGCAGCGGAGCGGTTGCGGCTGGCAGGGCTGCGCCCGGTAACGCTTGTCGGGCTGATGGGTGTGGGCAAGACCACAGTGGGCCGGCGGCTCGCGGCGCGGCTGGGCATGGCCTTCATGGATGCCGATGCCGAAATCGAGATTGCCAGCGGCATGAGCGTGTCGGAAATTTTCGAACGCTTTGGCGAAGCGCATTTCCGCGATGGGGAGCGGCGGGTGATTGCCCGGCTGGTCGATGGCGCGCCCAAGGTTGTGGCGACCGGCGGCGGGGCCTTTATCCAGCCCGATACCCGCGCGGCCATATTGAAGAACAGCCTGGCGGTGTGGCTGGATGCCGATATCGCCACGCTGGTGGAGCGGGTGAAGAAGCGCAGCACAAGGCCGCTGCTGGCCGGGCGTGACCCCGGCGAGGTGCTGCGCAAGCTGGCAGCGGAGCGCGGGCCGATTTATGCCGAGGCGCCCATTCGCGTGCAGAGCAGCACCGGGCCGCACGCCGAAACCGTGGAAAACATCATCAACGCGCTTGCCGCCGCCAACCGGGGAGAGGCCGCATGATCGTGGAGGTGGCGCTGGGGGCACGCAGCTACGCTGTGCACATCGAACCGGGGCTGCTGGGGCGCGCGGCAGCGCTGCTGGCGCCGATGGTGCCCGAAAAGCCCGATGGCCGCCGGCTGGCGGTGGTGAGCGATGAGAGCGTGGCGGCGCTGCACCTGCCGGCGCTTGCGGCAAGCCTGGGCGCGGCCGGAATAAGCGTGCAGCCGGTGCTGGTGCCGCCCGGCGAGGCGAGCAAGAGCTGGGCCGGGCTGCAGGCGGTGACCGAGGCGCTGCTGGCGGCCGGGGTTGAGCGCGGCGACATTGTGGTGGCGCTGGGCGGCGGGGTGATTGGCGATCTGGTGGGGCTGGCGTGTTCGCTGGTGCGGCGCGGCTGCCGCTTTGTGCAGATACCGACCACGCTGCTGGCGCAGGTGGACAGCTCGGTGGGCGGCAAGACCGCGATCAATGCCGCTGCCGGCAAGAACCTTGTCGGCGCCTTTCACCAGCCGGCGATGGTGCTGATCGACCCGCAGGTGCTGGCCACGCTGCCCGAACGCGAGCTGCGCGCCGGCTATGCGGAGGTGGTGAAATACGGGCTGATTGGCGACGAGGCGATGTTCCGCTGGTGTGCTGCAAATGCAGCCGCACTGATGGCCGGCGACCGGGCGGTGCAGGCGGAGGCGATTGCGAGATCGTGCCAGGCCAAGGCGGCGGTGGTGGCAGCGGACGAGCGCGAGACCGGCGATGTGCGGGCGCTGCTGAACCTGGGGCACACTTTTGGCCATGCCTTTGAGGCCGAGGCCGGCTTTTCCGACCGGTTGCTGCACGGCGAGGCGGTGGCGATGGGCATGGCGATGGCGTTCCGGCTTTCCACTGCGCGGGGGCTTTGCCCGGTGGCGGACGCTGCCGCTGTGGCCGGGCATCTGGCGGCGGCGGGCTTTGTGCTCGACCCGCGCCGGGTGGGGATAAACGCTTCGGGCGCGGCGCTGGTGGCGCATATGCGGCAGGACAAGAAGATGAGCGCCGGGCGGCTGCCGTTCATTCTGGCGCGCGGGATAGGTAAGGCCTTTGTGGCGCATGATGTGCCGCTGGCGGATGTGGAAGCGTTTCTGGATCTGCCCTTTCCGGGCTGATCATTTGCGCTCGAACCGGTCTCCTGCCTCCGCGCTGTAGCGAGCGAGCCGGCGCTGCGCGGCCGCGTTGCCGGCGAGTGCCGCGTTCCAGAAATCTGCGCTGAGCGCGGCCACGTTTCGCGCCAGAGGTGTGCCGAGGCCTTTGCTTCCGGCAAAATCCATATGGGTGCCGCCCTCTGCCACCAGCAGATATTTGCCGCCCGGCGGTAGCGCTGGCCAAAGTGCTGTGCGCTGCGCTTCGGCCGCTGCAAGCTGCGCGGCATCTGCACCTTCGGGCGCGCCGTCGCGGCTGCCGGTGATGAGCAGGAACGGCCCGGCCATGCCGGCGGCACTGGCGGGGATGGCCGGCGCCTGCACCAGCGCCGAGCCGCTCATCGCCAGCCCGGCGCGGAACGGCAGCCGCGGCACCGCAAAGCCCGGGATGCGCTGGCCCGACAGCAGCTGCGCGGCCCATGCCCCCATGCTGTGCCCGGCAATGCCGGCGCGGGCGGAATCGAGCCGCGAAGTGGTGCATTGCCCGAGCGGCGCGCCGGCAGCGATGCGCCCGAACAGGAACGCGATATCGGTGAGGCGGTTTTGCAACTGGGCGCCGCTCGCCCCTTCGCGCACCCGGGCGGCGCGGGCGCGGGCAGCGGCCTGCGGATCGGGCGCGGCGGCAGCGGCGGCAGCGGCTTCGGCATAGACCTCAGGCCCCGAGCCGGGGTGGCGCAGGCGCAGGCTGGCGATGCCGCGCGCCGCCCAGACCTGCGCCCAGCTGCGGCCTTCACTGGTGGTGCCGCCCAGCCCGGGGCTCCAGACCACGACCGGCGCACGGGCGCGGCCCGGCGGCAGGGTGATGCTCACGCCGATGCTGCGGCCGGTGGCGGGGTCGGCAACCTCGGCCGTGCAGACCGGGGTTTGCGCGGCTGCCATGGCCGGCAGCAGCAAAAGGAACAGGGCAAGCAGAAACCGCATGGCGCCCAGCCTGCCATGCCGGCGCCGATCAGGCCATGGTGAGCTTGCGTGCCCCGCGCTGCACCTTGAGCGCCTGGCCGGTGGAAGTGCCGAGGCCGGGGGTGCGGATGCCGGCCATGAACACGAAATCGGTGGTGATCTGATCGGGCGTGATGCTCAGCGTCATGTAGCCGCGCCGGCTGGTGTCGCACCAGTCCAGTTCCGGGCTGCCCCTGACCAGAGCTTCCGCCACCACTTTCGGATCGGCCCTGAGCGCGCTTTCATAGCCCGGCGAGGTGACCGAGTGGCCGGCAAACTCCACGCCTGCCGGCTTGCCGGCATTGGTGAGGCTGGAGGCCCAG
>JBBQIP010000229.1:0-3405 GCA_038325045.1 Sphingomonadales bacterium | reverse complement strand
AGCGCAGCCATGCCAGGCCCTGTGGAGCAGGAGAACTAAGTTCATGGCACGTATTGCGGGTGTTAACATCCCGACCAACAAGCGCGTCGAGATCGCGCTGACCTACATTCACGGCATCGGCCGTACCACCGCCAAGCGGCTTTCAACCGAGCTGGGCTTTCCCGCCGAGCGCCGGGTGCAGGACCTGACGGATGCCGAGGTGCTGCAGATCCGCGAGAAGATCGACCGCGAGCTGAGCGTGGAGGGTGACCTTCGCCGCCAGACCCAGATGAACATCAAGAGATTGATGGATCTGGCCTGCTACCGCGGCCTTCGCCACCGCAAGGGGCTGCCAGTGCGCGGCCAGCGGACCCATACCAACGCCCGTACCCGCAAGGGCAAGGCCAAGCCGATTGCCGGCAAGAAGAAGTAGCGCCAGGCGCCCCTTCTTTCTCTCCAGCAGACACGGGACAGGATCAATTCGATGGCACGCGAAGTTGCACGCATCAAGCGCCGGGAGCGCAAGAACATCACCGCCGGCGTGGCGCATGTAAACGCCAGCTTCAACAACACCATGATCACCATCACCGACGCGCAGGGCAATGCGATTGCCTGGTCTTCGGCTGGTACCATGGGGTTCAAGGGCAGCCGCAAATCGACGCCGTTTGCGGCGCAGATGGCGGCCGAGGACGCTGGCAAGAAGGCCGCGGAACATGGCGTTCGCACGCTGGAAGTGGAAGTGCGCGGCCCCGGATCGGGCCGCGAATCGGCGCTCCGCGCTCTGCAGGCTGTAGGCTTTCAGATTACCGCTATCCGCGACGTGACCCCGATACCGCACAACGGTGTGCGCCCGCCTAAGCGCCGCCGGGTCTGACCTGCGCCGCCGATGGGCGGTCGTGTTCCCCGGCGCGACCGTTGTTTTCCATATTTTCTGCCGGGGAGGGGTGGGTGACGACCCGCCTGGCCTGTGATGATGAGGTGAGCCTGTGGCTGTGATTGCCAAGAACTGGACCGAACTGAAGAAGCCGAGCCGGCTCGAGCACAAGCAGGGCGGCGATGCCCGCCGCAAGTCGAGCTTTGTCGCCGAGCCGCTGGAGCGCGGCTTCGGCCTGACGCTGGGCAATGCGCTGCGCCGGGTGCTGCTCTCTTCGCTGCAGGGTGCAGCGGTGACCGCGATCAAGATCGATGGCGTGTTGCACGAGTTTTCCTCGCTTGCCGGTGTGCGCGAGGACGTGACCGACATCGTTCTCAACATCAAGCAGGTGGCGGTGCGCATGCAGGGCGACCAGCCCAAGCGCGTGCACCTGAACGCGACCGGCCCCGGGCCGGTGACGGCAGGCCAGATCATCGTTTCGGGCGACATGGAAGTGCTGAACAAGGACCTTGTGATCTGCACGCTCGACGAAGGCGCCACGCTGAACATGGAATTGGTGGTTGAGGCCGGCAAGGGCTATGTGCCTGCCAGTGCCAACCGCCCGGCCGATGCGCCGATCGGGCTGGTGCCGGTGGATGCGCTGTATTCGCCGGTGCGTCAGGTCAGCTACAAGGTGGACAACACCCGCGTGGGCCAGGAGCTTGATTATGACAAGCTGACCATCACGGTGGAAACCGATGGCACGGTGACCCCTGAGGATGCGCTCGCCTATTCGGCGAAGATCTTGCAGGACCAGCTGCAGCTGTTCGTGAACTTCGAGGATGTGGCGGTTCCGGCCCCGGTCGCGGCGCCGGTGGGCGGCCCGATCGAGGTGGACGACAACACTGCGGTCAACCGCTTCCTGTTGAAGAAGGTGGACGAGCTGGAGCTTTCGGTGCGTTCGGCCAACTGCCTGAAGAACGACAATATCATCTACATCGGCGATCTGGTGCAGAAGAGCGAGAGCGAGATGCTCCGCACGCCGAACTTCGGCCGCAAGTCTCTGAACGAGATCAAGGAAGTGCTCAGCCACATGAACCTTCGGCTGGGCATGGAAATCTCGGGCTGGCCGCCGGAGAACATCGAGGAAATGGCGAAGAAGCTCGAGCAGGAGTTTTAGGCCGGCGCCGCACCGGCTGCAGCGTAGCTGCAGCGGAGACGGCAAAGGCCCGGCCGGCGGGGCAGCAAGCGAAGCGCGCTGAACCCGTCCGACGCCAGTCTCGGCTTTGCCGAGACAGACTTTCTACCTCGCGGCTTCGCCGCGCGATTGAACACCAAGGGGTCAAAAGGGCTGCCCCATTCACAGCCTGGCCCGGGGTGCCTGATACGGCCCCGGAACGAACGGAGAGAAGACCATGCGCCACGGCGTTGCACACCGGAAGCTGGGCCGTACCAGCAGCCACCGCATTGCGATGTTTCGCAACATGTCGGCGGCCCTTATCAAGCATGAGCAGATCAAGACCACGCTGCCCAAGGCGCGCGAAATTCGCCCCTATGTGGAGCGGCTGGTAACGCTGGCCAAGCATGGCGGGCTTTCCAACCGCCGGCTCGCCATGGCGCGGCTGGGCGATGAGACGCAGCTGGGCAAGCTGTTCGATGTTCTGGCCAGCCGCTATGCTGATCGGCCGGGCGGTTACATCCGGATCGTGAAGGCCGGGCTGCGGCGTTCGGATTCGGCGCCGATGGCGATTGTGGAGTTTGTGGACCGCGATGTGAGCGCCAAGGGCCAGGATTCCGGCCCGGTCGAGAGCTTCGACAGCGACGATTGAGCCCGGCTTGCTTGAGCGGGACCGGGCTGCTAGCCCGAATGTTGCCCGTTTCCTGCCGCCCTTTCCCTGAATTGAAGGTGCTGATCTGATGGCTGACGACAATCTGATCCTGAGCAACGGCGACGATGCGAATGCGCCGCTGCCGCAGGTCGCGATCCTCACCCAATATGTGAAGGACCTTTCGTTCGAGAACCCGAATGCGCCGGCTTCGTTGCAGACCGAGGGCCAGCCGCAGATCGAAGTGAATGTGGGGGTGAATGCCCGGCGCGCGAACGACAGCATGTTCGAAGTCGAGCTGAAGATCAGCGCTACTGCCACTTCTGGTGAGATCACCAGCTTCATGGTGGAACTTCTCTATGCCGGCCTGTTCGGGCTCACCAATGTGCCCGAGGAAGCGATCGAGCCGTTCCTCATTATCGAGGCGCCGCGGATCCTGTTTCCGTTTGCGCGGCGGATCATTGCCGATGCTACGCGCGATGGCGGCTTTCCGCCGCTGATGCTCGACCCGATTGATTTCCAGGCGCTGTACATGCAGCAGCGCGGCCTTGGGCCGGACGGGCAGCCCGTCGGCAATGCCTGAGCGCCGCGCCCCGGCCGTTAGGTTGGGGCGGCAACGGGTGCACCACGCTTGAACCTTGTTCGTGCCACCGCGACCATTGGCGGGCTGACGCTGCTCAGCCGCATGGCGGGCTTTGTGCGCGATGTGCTGATGGCGACACTGGTGGGCGCCGGCATGGCGGCGGA
>JBBQIP010000228.1:0-3452 GCA_038325045.1 Sphingomonadales bacterium | reverse complement strand
GTGCTGTAAATGGTGGTGGTTCCGGCGCGGGACCATATCAGGCTGGTACTGGCGCCGGCCGCGCCGGCGCCGCTTCCGGGCCGGGTGCGGGTGAGCCTTTCCGGCGCGGCCGCAGACCGCGCGCTGGCACAGCCGGGGTTGGCGCCCGGTGCCACACTTGCGCTCAGGGCCGCACTCTCCCCGCCTGCAGGGCCGGCGGCACCGGGCGGTTATGATCTGGCAAGGGCATTGTGGTTCGAGCAGATCGGCGCCACCGGGGCGGTGCTGGGGGATGTACGCCTGGTTGCACCGGCGCCGGCGCCGAGCGGTCCGGCAGCGGTGCTGGCGGCGGCGAGGGCCGGGCTTACAGCGCGCATACGGGCGGCCCTGCCCGGCGAAACCGGCGCGGTCGCAGCCGTTTTCGTGACCGGGGACCGGGGCGCGGTGCCGCTCGATACCGCGCGTGCGGTGCGCGATTCGGGGCTGGCGCATTTGCTGTCGATATCGGGGTTGCATATCGCGGTGGTGGTGGGCGGCATGATGTGGATGGTGCGCCGGCTGCTGGCGGCCTGGCCATGGCTGGCGCTGCGCGCGCCGGTGCGCACGCTGGCCATGGCGGCGGGCGCAGCAGCGGGCCTCGGCTATACCTTGATTGCAGGCGGCGAGGTGCCGGTGGTGCGGGCGCTTATCGCCACGCTGATCGTGCTTATCGGCATGCTGGCGGGGCGCGAGGCCATCTCGCTGCGGCTGCTGGCGGCAGCGGCGTTCGCGATTCTGCTGGTGCGGCCCGAGGCGCTTGTGGGCGCCAGCTTTCAGATGAGCTTTGCCGCCGTTGCTGCGATCGTGGCGCTTTATGAAGTGCCGGCAGTGAAGACATGGCTGAGCCCGCAGGAGGGCGGCGGCTGGCTGGCCCGCGCGGCGCGGGGGCTGGCGGCGCTGCTGGTTACCGGGCTGGTGGCAGAGCTTGTCTTGTCCCCGGTCGGGCTGTTCCACTTTCAGCAGACCAGCGTTTACGGGGTGTTCGCCAATCTTCTGGCCATCCCGCTGGCGAGCTTCGGCATCATTCCGGCACTTGTCATGGGGTTGATCGGCGATATGGCGGGGCTGGGCGCCACCGCCTATGCGCCCGCCGGCTGGCTGATCGGAAAGCTGCTTGAAATCGCCGGCGCAGCTTCCTCGGCGCCGGGCGCGGTGCTGAAGCTGCCAGTGCTGCCGCAAATGTCCTTTGCACTGATCGTGCTGGGCGGGCTGTGGCTGCTCCTCTGGCGGTCACGGCTGCGGCTGGCGGGAATGGTGTTCATCATCGGCGGGGTGGTGCTGGGGCTGGGCGCGCCGGCGCCCGATGTTCTGGTGAGCAGCGACGGGCGCCATGTCGCGGTCCGCCTTGCCAGTGGCGATCTGGTGTTCCTGCGGCCCCGCACCGGGGATTTTCTGCGCGATAGCTGGCGAGCAGCGCTGGCGGCAGAAGGCGAGCGCATGGGCTTTGATGCACTGCGCGGAATGGATTGCAGCCGCGACAGCTGCCTTGGCCGGCTGCGCGGCGCCAGTGGCGGCGAGGCTGTGCTCTTTGCCACCAGGTCGCGGGACTGGCTGGAACAGGCCAGCATGCAGCCGGCCTGCGAGGCGGCGGATATTGTGGTTACCGAGCGGCGATTGCCGGGCTGGTGCCAGCCGCGCTGGCTGCGGCTGGACCAGGCGGCGCTGGCACGGCGCGGCGCTGTTGCCGTGTGGTTGGACCGAAGGCGCATCGTCGGCGCGCTCGATGCGACCGGCGACCATGGCTGGAGGCCAACCCAACCGCGCTGAAACCAAGCTCAATGGTAGCGGCGCAGTATCCCCGCCAGCCGACCCTGCACGCGCACCTGCTCGGGCCGGTAGCGCTGCGCGGTGTGGGTGGCATTGGCCGGCTCCAGCCGCACCATGTTCTTTTCGCGGCGGAGATATTTGAGTGTCGCCTCGCTCTCGTCGATCAGCGCCACCACAATGTCCCCGTCCCGCGCCTCTTCGCACCGGCGGATCAGCGCATAATCCCCGTCGAAGATGCCGGCCTCGATCATCGAATCGCCGGAGACTTCCAGTGCATAATGGTCTCCCGGTCCGAGCAGCGCCGAAGGAACAGCGAGCGAACGGTCCGATTCCAGCGCTTCCACCGGCAGACCGGCGGCGATGCGACCGTGCAGCGGGACCTGCACACTGTCATTTGCCGGTTCCGCAATCACTTTGGCAGGCTTTGGCGGCATAGTGCCGAGAGCATCCGGCATCCGAAGCACTTCTAGCGCACGGGCGCGGTTGGGCAGGCGGCGGATGAACTGGCGTTCCTCCAGCGCATTGATAAGCCGGTGCACACCGGATTTGGAGCGCAGCTTGAGCGCCTCCTTCATTTCCTCGAAGCTCGGCGAAATGCCGTCGCTGCGGAGGCGGCCATCAATGAAGCCGAGAAGTTCCTGCTGCTTTCGTGTCAACATCGCCTGAGCTCCGATCGGGAACGTATGCGGAACGATTAGGCAACATCGGGGAACGTGTCAAGCGCAATGCAGTCCACCATCTCACCCGATTCGGCAGCCGGGGCATGGGCTTCCCGCACGATCAGCAGCTGGGCGGCGGCAAGCCTGGCCAGCTGGGCGCTATCCTGGGCCACAAAAGGCTCTACCCGGCCATCGGCGTGGCGGTGCGCGCGCAGATGGTCCCGCCGGTTGCCGGTGGCGGGGAGCGCTGCCGCCAGCGGCGCGCGGAAGCGGCCGATGCCCGGCCGGTCACCGCCAAGAACCGCTAGCAGCGGCTTCAGGAAAAGCAGCGCACAGACATAGGCGGATACCGGGTTGCCGGGCAGGCCGAGGATGCGGGTGTTGCCCAGCCTTCCGGCGATCAATGGCTTGCCCGGGCGCATGGCCACTTTCCAGAAGTCCAGTTCCGCGCCTAACGCTTTCAGGGCTGGAATGACCAGATCATGATCGCCTACCGAGGCGCCGCCGATGGTGACGATTATGTCGGCTTGGGTGGCTGCGGACAGACTGTCTGTCAATTTTTTGACGTTGTCGGTTATGATGTTGAAATTATGGACGTCTGCGCCGGCTTCGGCGGCTAGGACTGATAGCATTGGCGTGTTTGCGTCGCTAATCTGGCCATTTCCGGGGGTGAAACCGGCCGGAACCAGCTCGTCTCCGGTGGTTAGAAGGGCTATTCTGGGCCTTTGGTGCACCATGGCTTCGCCGTGGCCGCCGGCGGCCAGCAGGCCGATATGGCGGGCGCCCAGCCGGGTTCCCGCCTTGACCAGCAGATCGCCTTTCGCGAAATCCTGGCCCGGTTTGCGGATATGCGCGCCCAGCTGCGGCGGGCCATCGCCGGTCAGGCTTGCGGTGGTGGCATCGGCGGCCATTTCTTCCTGCACCACAATCGTATCGGCGCCGGGGGGCAGGGCGGCGCCGGTGAAGATGCGTACCGTCTCTCCGGCGCCCATAGTGCCGGCAAAGGGG
>JBBQIP010000227.1:0-3463 GCA_038325045.1 Sphingomonadales bacterium | reverse complement strand
CTCGGCCGGCCCCGGTAGCGCCACCTGCACCGCTTTCGTGGGGCGGCGGCCCCCCCCCCCGCCCCCGCCGGAGGCAATTCGCAGCCGCCGGAGGCAATTCACAGCCGCCGGAGGCACCTTCAGGCGCCGGTGAGGATGCGGTCCACCAGCTGTTTGACGGTGGGAACAAAGCCGTTCGAGTAAAAGGGATCGGTGCCGAAGCGGAAAGCGGAATGGCCGCCGAACATCAGGTTCTGCTCGGTATCGCCGCCATGGGCGATGTCCTGCAGCGTTTTCTGGATGCAGAAGCTGCGCGGGTCGGCGAGGCGCCCGGTGCTGTTGCTCTCGCTGTCTGCCCAGCTGGAGAAGCCGCACTGGGAGAGGCAGCCCATGCAATCGGCCTGGTCCTTGCGGATGACCTTCTTGTCTTCGGCATTCACGAACACCAGCGTGTTGTCGGGGGTTTTCAAGGCTTCCGTAAAGCCGGCGCCGTACCATTGCCGGGCGTGGAGCAGATCATCGCGCGTTACCCAGAAACGCTTGGCGCCGACACCGACATCGAGCTGAAAGGCATGATCGCCGGTTTGGGTGGTGGAAAAGGCGATCTGCCGCTCCGAACGCGCTTCGAGCGCGCGCAGGAAGGGGTTGCGCACGGCGGAGGAATAAAAGCCGGTGGGCGAGAATTTGTGGAGGAGGATATCGTCCTCCTTCAGGGTCATCAGCCGGGCCTTCCAGCCTTCGGGGATAGGGCTTTCCTGGGTGAGCAGCGGGCGGGTGCCGAACTGGAACACGATCTGGCCCAACTCCGGGTTGCCGATCCAGTCGGTCCACTCATCAAGCCGCCATACGCCGCCGGCCATGATGATGGGCACCGAATCGGCGATGCCGGCCTCGCGCATGGTTTCGCGAAGATCTTTCACGCGCGGATAGGGGTTTTGCGGGCTGCGCGGATCTTCGGCATTCGACAGGCCGTTGTGGCCGCCGGCGAGCCATGGATCTTCATATACCACCGCGCCCAGCCATTCGGATGCCTTGGAATAGGCGCGCTTCCACAGCGCCCGGAAGGCCCGTGCTGAGCTGACGATGGGATAGTAATATACCTCGTGATGGGCGGCGATTTCGGACAGCTTGTAGGGCATGCCGGCGCCGCAGGTGACACCGTTTACCATGCCACGGGTGCGCTCCAGCACGCCTTGCAGCACGCGCTGGGCGCCGCCCATCTCCCACAGCACGTTGATATTGATGCCGCCGATACCGCGAGATAGCTCGGAACTGGCCATTTCATAGGCGCGGGTGACCTGCTGGACCGCGCCTTCGATGGCATATTCCACCAGCTCCTCGTGCCGCTGCCGGCGGGTGAGGGCGTGATAGACCTGCGGGATGATGCGGCCGGTGGGATCATAGCTGTCGGCATTCACTGCCGAGATGGTGCCCACGCCGCCGGCCAGCGCCCAGGCGCCCGATGACTGGTGGTTGGTGGCCGCCACGCCCTTGCCGCCTTCGACCAGCGGCCAGACCTCGCGGCCGCCCATGACAATCTTCGATATTCCGCTGAGCATCAGGTTCCAATCACGTGCCGTTGCCCCCGCAACCGGCTTCCAACCGCTATTGGCAAGCCGGTGGGGGTTAGCGCAAGACAATCTGTAACAGATGTGCCGGATTCCGGCGATACAATGGAGCCGCGCTCCGAATTGAGGCTTGCCGTGCCAGACCCGCGTTCCGTTTCAAAGCCCGCACCGCTACTGCGAGACGGCGCCACCTGCTGGCAGCACGCGCAGGCCGGGCAGATGGCAGTGATCGTGGACGGGGCGGCGTATTTCGAGCGGTTGCAGCAGGCGATTGCCGGTGCCGAGCGGCAGATACTGATGATCGGCTGGGATTTTGACACGCGGGTGGCGCTGGCGCGCGGCGATGATCCGGCCCGCCAGACGCCGACGGGGGACAGCCGGATAGGCACCCTGCTGCGCCGCGCGGTGCGCGCCCGGCCGATGCTGCGCGTGCATGTGCTGCGCTGGGACCTGGCGGTGGTGAAGATGGCGTTCCGGGGCACTACCCTGCCTTTCCTGCTGGACTGGATGACGCATGATCGGCTGACCTTCCGGCTGGATGCAGCACACCCGATCGATTCCTGCCACCACCAGAAGCTGGTGGTGATCGACGATGTGCTGGCATTTTGCGGTGGTATCGATGTGACCCGGGGTCGCTGGGACACGCCTGCACATCTGGATGACGACCAGCGGCGGACCGACCCCGACGGCGAAATGCACATGCCATGGCATGATGCGACCGCAGCGGTGAACGGGCCGGCGGCGGCAGCACTCGGCGAGCTTGCGCGCGACCGCTGGCTGGCCGCAACCGGCGAGGAGCTGACGCCGCCGCCACCGCTGGAGACGCGCTGGCCGGACGGGCTGGAGGCGGATTTCGAAGATGTGGGCGTGGGCATTGCGCGCACCATACCGGCCTTTGATGGCACCCCGGCAGTGCGCGAGATCGAGGCGCTGTACCTGGCCGCCATCGCTGCGGCCAAGCGGACCATCTATATCGAGTCGCAGTATTTCAGCGAAGACGGGATAGCTGAGGCGCTGGCCGCGCGGCTGGCCGAGCCGGACGGCCCCGATGTGGTGCTGGTGCTGCCGCTGGAGGCCGATGGCTGGCTGGAGGCGAAGCTGATGGATTCGGTTCGCACCATATTGGTGGAGCGCTGCCAGGCGGCGGACAGCCACGACCGGCTGCGGGTGCTGACACCGGTGACCGAGGCGGAGGCAGCCATTTATGTGCACGCCAAGGTGATGGTGATCGATGACCGGCTGCTGCGGATCGGATCATCGAACATCAACCGCCGGTCGATGGTGACCGATACCGAGTGCGACCTTGCCGTGGAGGTGACTGGCAGTGATGCGGCGTCTGGCACGACCGCAAAGGCGATACTTGCGGTGCGCGACCGGCTGCTGGCCGAACATCTGGGGCTGGAACAGGCGGACTGGCAGGCGATGCTGGCAACCCATGGCGGCCAGCTGGTGGCGGCGGTGGATGCCGCGCGCCGGCCGCAGGGGCGCTCGCTGCAACCGCTGCCGTTGCCGCTGCTCGACCCGGCGGAGCGGGCGCTGGCAGCGGCGCAGATTGACGATGAGGATGCCGTGGAGGTGTTTTCGGCCGAGGTGACCAAGGCGGCAGCAATGTGGCAGCGCCGGCCGGGGCTGGCGGCGGGCGTGGGCATAGGGCTGGGCGCGGTTGCGCTGGCGGCGGTTTGGCTGGCGCGACGCAAGGCTATGCCGGGCGAAAAGACGCCGGGCGGGGCGCCGCAATAGCGCGGGCGTTGCTGCGATCCACGGGGTGAAGTGCGGTGGTGAGGGCGCGGGCAGCGCTGGCACGAAAAAGGGGCCGCCCCGGATGGAGCGGCCCCTGTTTCTGCCTTTTGGGCGGGTGGTGTCAGTCCTTGCCGCCGGTGAGGAAGTCAGGGAGGCTGCCGCCGCCCGACACTTCT
>JBBQIP010000226.1:0-3464 GCA_038325045.1 Sphingomonadales bacterium | reverse complement strand
ACCGCTGCGGTGACCGCCGCCAGCCCGCCCTTGAGCCGAACGGCGTTGCCGAGCCGGTCGATCCACGGGGCGAGCGCGAAAATCCACAGGAAACAGGGTGCAAACGTCACCCAGCTTGTGAGGGCCGCACCCAGCAACCCGGCCACCAGCGGCGAAAATGGCTCCGGCGCGCGGAACGCTGCCAGATAGCCGACGAACTGGGTGACCAGAATCAGCGGTCCGGGGGTGGTTTCGGCCAATCCGAGCCCATCGGCCATTTCCCCGGCCTGCAGCCAGCCGAAACCCTGCACGGCCTCCTGCGCCATATAGGCGAGCACGGCATAGGCGCCGCCGAAGGTGACCACCGCAAGCTGCGAGAAGAAGGCGCCGATTTCCCACAGCACATGCGCACGGCCGAGCGTGAGAGCGATGAGCAGCATGGGGGCTGCCCATACCGCGCCCCAAAAGCCCAGGGACAGCAGCGTGCTGCGCCATGGCCGCGCGGCCACTACGGCAGTTTTGGTGCCCGGCCTGAGGCCGAGCCAGCCGGGGCGCACCGCAGCCGCTGCCATGCCGATGGCACCCGCACCCAGCAAGATGAGCGGAAACGGCAGATCGAAAAGGAAGAGCGCGGCAAAGGCGGCCGCCGCCAGCGCCCGTTTCAACCCGGTATCGAGTGCGCGGCCGGCGATACGCAGCAAGGCCTGGGCGACAATTGCCAGCACTGCCGCCTTGATGCCGAGGAACAGCGCCTCCACCAGCGCCAGGTTGGCGGCTAGCGCATAGAGGATCGACAGCGCCAGCATGATGATGGCGCCCGGAAGGAGGAACAACAGCCCGGCAGCGCAGCCGCCGCGCCAGCCGTGCAGCCGCCAGCCGACCCAGGTTGCAAGCTGCTGCGCCTCGGGACCGGGGAGCAGATTGCAGAAATTGAGCGCGTGGAGGAAATCGTCCTCACCGATCCAGCGGCGTTCCTCCACCAGCTCGCGGTGCATGAGCGCGATCTGCCCCGCCGGCCCGCCGAAGCTCAGAAAGCCGATACGGGTGAACGCCCTCAGCAGATCGCCGAAGGGAACGGCAGCCGCTTCACGCATGGCCACCACGCAGACCTTGCACAGACGGGCTTGCGGGCGAAGGATTGCCGGGGCTGGAAAGCGGCGGGAACGGGTGGTTGCTCGGTTCCGCCATCGCCCATAATTACCGGTTGGCGGCAGCGCGATCAAGGCAGAAGCGGACGGCCGGGGGGCATGGTGCCACAGGCGCCACAAAGGCTGCCGAAGCCCCGCTGCATCCGCTATTGAGAGGCGATGGCGACCACAGATCTTCCACCCGCTGTGCGTGATAGCGCAGCCGGGCGAGCTACCGCTGCCACCGGCCCGGTGCTGGAGGCGCAGGGGCTGGCGAAATCGGTGCCGGGGCGCACCTTGTTCGCGGGGCTTTCGCTGGCTGTGGCGCCGGGCGAGATGGTGGCGATCATGGGCGAAAGCGGGGTGGGCAAATCCACCCTGCTCAACTGCCTTGCCGGGCTGGATACGCTGGATGCCGGCACCATCAGCCTTGCCGGCCAGAGCTTTGCCGGGCTGGAGGAGGCCGGGCTGAGCGCGCTGCGGCGCCAGCGGATCGGCTTTGTGTTTCAGGCGTTTCATCTGCTGCCGCACCTGACGCTCGGGCAGAATGTGGCGCTGCCGCTGGTGCTTGCCGGCCAGGCGCCGGCGGCGGCGCTGGTGGCGGGCGAGGCGATGCTGGCCGAAGTGGGGCTTGGCGGCCGGGGCAGTGCGTTTCCCGCCGTGCTTTCGGGCGGCGAGATGCAGCGGGTGGCGATTGCGCGCGCGCTGGTGCACCGGCCGCAGCTTATTCTGGCCGATGAGCCGACCGGCAACCTGGACCCCGATATTGCCGACCGGGTGCTGGCGCTGCTGCTGGCCGAGGCGCGGGCGCGGGGTGCGGCGCTGGTGATGGTCACCCATTCCAGCCGCGCTGCGCGCCGCGCCGACCGGGTGCTGCGGCTCGCTGCCGATGGCCTGCACCCGAGCACCGCTGATGCCCATAGCGACTGAGGCCGGCAGAGCGGGTTCAAGCCCCCGCTTTGCTGCGCTCGGCTGGCTTATTGGCAGCGAATGGCGGGCCTACCCCGGCCGGCTGCTGGTGGCGGTGCTGGCGATCGCTGTGGGGGTGGCGCTTGGCTACGGCGTGCATCTGGTGAACCGCACCGCCATGGTGAGCTTTGCCAGCGCGGTAACCACGGTGAACGGCAATGCCGATCTACAGGTGGCGGCCACTGCCCCCACCGGCTTTGCGGAAGCGCTCTACCCCCGGCTGGCCCGGCTTGAAGGCGTGGCCGCTGCCAGCCCGGTGGTGATGCTGAGCGCGCGGATGACTAGCGCAGCCGGCGCGCCGGTGCGGCTGAGCCTGATGGGCCTGGATGTGCTGCGGGCGGCGCAGGTGAGCCCCAGCCTTGTGGGTGCCCCTACTGGCGGTGCGCAGACGCTGCTGGCGGCCGACCAGCTTTTCCTGTCGCGCGCCGCACTTGCTGCCAGCGGCCGCCGGCCCGGCGACGATCTGGTGCTGGTGGCGGCCGGGCGCAGTGCCAGCTTTCGCATAGCCGGCGTGCTCGCCGGTGCAGGTGACGACCAGGCGCTGGCGGTGATCGACATTGCCGATGCACAGTGGCGGTTCGGCCAGATTGGCCGGCTGCAGCGGGTTGACGTAAAGCTGGCCGAAGGTGCTGATGCCGGTGCGGTGCGGGCGCTGGTGGCGGCCATGCTGCCCGCCGGGGCGGAGCTTGCCAGCGCCGAGGCGGATGCGGACCGCACCGCGCTGCTCTCCCGCGCCTACCGGGTGAACCTTGGCATGCTGGCGATGGTGGCGCTGCTTACCGGGGGCTTTCTGGTGTTCTCTGCCCAATCGCTCTCGGTGGCGCGGCGGATGCCGCAATTTGCGCTGTTGCGGGTGCTGGGCCAGCCCGCCTCCGGCCTGCGCCTGCAGATGCTGATCGAGGGGCTGCTGCTGGGGCTGGCCGGCAGCGCCATCGGCATCGCGCTTGGGCATGGGCTGGCCGCTGCCGTGCTGGCGTTTTTGGGGGGCGATCTTGGCGGCGGCTATTTTGAAGGTGCGAAGCCGCAGCTGGGCTTTGCCGGCTGGGCCGCCGCCGGTTTTGCCGGGCTGGGGGCGGGCACCGCCGTGCTGGGCAGCTGGCTGCCAGCGCTTGCTGCCGCCCGCGCCCGGCCGGCCGTGGCGTTGAAGGCCAGCGGCGAGGTGGCAGACCCCGGCCAGCGCTGGCCGGCATGGCCCGGGCTGGCGCTGTTTGGCGCGGCCGGCGTGGCGGCACTGGCGCCGCCGGTGCTGGGGCTGCCGCTGCTGGGCTACGGCGCCATGGCGCTGCTGCTGGCGGGCGGTGTGGTGATCATGCCCTGGCTCGCCCGGCTGTTGCTGGCGCCGCTGGCCAGTGCCGCCACCCGCTGGCCGGTGCCGCTCGATCTGGCGCT
>JBBQIP010000225.1:0-3480 GCA_038325045.1 Sphingomonadales bacterium | reverse complement strand
GGCACCACCGGCAAGCCGCAGGTGCTGCTGTTCGGACCGCAGGGGCGCGAGGTGGGCAATCTGCTGATTGCGCGGATGGCGCGCTGGCAGGGGCTGGTGGACGGGGATGTGGTGCACAGCGTGTACGGCCACGGCATGATAAACGGCGGCCATTACATCCGCGAGGCCTATACCCGCTACACCAATGCCGTTTTTTTGAGCGCCGGCACCGGCATGGAAACCCGCTCGGCAGCGCAGGTGCGGTTGATGGCGGACTTTGGCGCCACCGTGGCGGTGGGGTTCATCGATTATATCCGCAAGCTGGCCGAGGTGGCGGCCGAGGAAGGGCTGGTGCCGGGCGAGGACATAAGGCTGCGGATGATCATCGGCCATCTGGGCACCGAGGACCGGCGCGGCGTGGAAGAAGCCTGGGGCGGGGCGAAGGCGTTTGACTGGTACGGGGTGGGCGATACCGGCTGCATCGCCGCCGAAGGGCCGGAGCGCGACGGGCTGTATGTATGGGAAGACGCGCAGTTTCTGGAGATTTGCGATGTGGGCAGCGGCGCGCCTGTAGCCGCCGGTGCCACCGGCGATATGGTGGTTACCACCCTCTACAAGGAGGATCTGGCGCCGTGCATCCGCTTCAACACCCATGATGTGTCTGCCTGGCGCACCGATGCGAACCCGCACGGCCTGCCGTTCCGCCGCGTGCGCGGGTTCCTCGGCCGGTCCGACAATATGGTGAAGCTGAAGGGTATAAACGTCTTTCCCCACGCCATTGGCGCGCTGATCGAGAACCGCGACGAGCTGACCGGCGAATATATCTGCCATGTGCGCCGACGGGCGGGCGTGGATGCGATGACGGTAACACTGGAGCACCGGGCGCCGGCCGCCGATGTGGCGCCCTATGTGGCGCTGCTGCGCGCCGGGCTTGGCGTGGAGGTGGCGGTGGCGCTGGTGGGGCCGGGGCAGACGGCGGCAGCCACGCAGATCGATGACCGCCAGAAGCCGTTGCGGCTGATCGACGAGCGCGGGTGACCGCGCTGCACCGCCTGGGCGTGGCAGCGCTGCGCTGCGCCGATGCGGTGGCCGTTACCGAGCATCATCTGGCGCGGATCGAGGCGTTTGATCCGGCGCTGATGGCCTTTACCGCAGTGGATGCGGCGGGCGCGCGGGCGGCTGCGGCCGAATCTGCTGCACGGATTGCCGCCGGTGCCGCCCGGCCGCTTGAGGGTGTGCCGGTGGGGGTGAAGGCCAATATTGCGGTGAAGGGCCTTGCGACGACCGCCGGGGTGGAATCGCGGCGCGGTGCGGTGGCGGCCGAGGATGCAGCCGTGGTAGCGGCGCTGCGGGCGGCTGGTGCGGTCATCCTCGGTCATCTCAACATGCACGAAGGTGCGCTGGGGGCGACCACCGACAATCCCTTTTATGGCCGCACCGAGAACCCGCACTGTGCCGTGAACCGCCCCGGGCGCACGCCGGGCGGCTCAAGCGGTGGTTCGGGTGCTGCGGTGGCGGCGGGGCTGTGCACGCTGGCGCTGGGCACCGACACGCTGGGATCGGTGCGGATTCCGGCGGCTTATTGCGGTGTGTATGGCCTGAAGCCGGGGGCCGGGCGGCTTTCGCAAGCCGGCATGGCGCTGCTGGCGGCGCGGCTCGATACGGTGGGGCCGCTGGCGCGCTCGGTGGCCGATCTGGCGGCGGTGATGGCGGTGCTGGCGCCGCTGGGGCCGGCGCGCACGATCAGGAGTTTTGGCACGCTGGCGGTGGTGGAGGCAGCGGACATGGAGCCGGCGGTGCGGGATGGCTATGCGCGCGCGCGCGATGCTCTGGCGGCGCTGGGGCTGGCCGAGCGTGTGCTTCCGCCGGACGGAATTGACCTGAAGATGGCGCGGGTCGGTGGTTTTCTGGAGGCGGCGCGCGAGGGGGCGGTGCATTTTGCCGCCGACCGGGCGGCAGGCGGCATTTCGGCTGAATTTGCGGGGCTGCTCGATTTTGGCCTGAAAGCGGCTCCCGCGCTGGCAGACGCCGGGGCTGAGGCGGCCGCACAGGCGCGCACCGCTGTGTTGGCGGCGCTGGCAGGGTGCGATGTGCTATTGCTCCCGACCACGCCGCAGGCGGCGTTTGTGCACGGCGCGGCGCCTGTTACCCAGGCGGACTTTACCGCCCTTGCCAATCTGGCAGGCGTGCCGGCACTCTCGATGCCCGCCGGCGTGGATAGGGACGGCCTGCCGGTTGCGGTGCAGCTGGTGGGCCGGGCGGGCGACGAGGGGGCGCTGCTGGCTGTGGCAGCGCAGCTTGACGGGGCGCTGGGGTCCTATGTGTTTCCCAAACGGTTTGAATGAGGAGGAAATTGTGATGATGCGGATATTGGTGCTGTTCAACCTGAAGCCCGGCAAGCAGGCAGCGGCCTATGAGGAATGGGCGAAGACCCGCGATATTCCCGGCGTGCGCTCGCTCGCCTCGATCGATGATTTCAAGATCTATCAGGTCACCGGCCTGCTCGGCAGCGAGGCGGCCGCGCCCTATGCCTACGCCGAAGTGATCGATGTGGCCGATATGGAGGGCTTTGGTGTGGATGTGGCGACTCCGGCCGTGCAGGAAGTGGCGGCCGAGTTCGCTGAATGGGCGGATGCGCCGCTGTTCCTGATGACATCCGAACTGAGTGTCGCCTGATGCGCTTTGCCGGCCAGGTTGTGGTCGTTACTGGCTCCGGGCGGCCAAAGGGGCTGGGCCAGGCCATTTTGCAGCGCTTTGCCGATGAAGGGGCGGCCTGTGTGGTGTCCGACGTGGCCAAAGGCGGCCCCGGGCTGGCCGGAGCGGAAGATATTGGCAGCGTGGCGGCCGATTTGAAAGCGCGCGGCGCAAGGGTATTGGTGCAGCCCTGCGACGTGACCGACGAGGCGCAGACGGACGCGCTGGTGGCGGCAGCCGTGGCGGAGTTCGGCCGGCTGGACGTGATGGTGAACAACGCCGGGATCGGCTTTCTGATGAAGCCGCTCCTCGATACCAGCGGTGCCGACTGGGACCGGGTGCTGGATGTTAACCTGAAAGGTGCCTTTTTGTGCAGCCGTGCCGCTGCCCGGCAGTTCATAGCCCAGGGGCCGGGCGAGGATGGAATGGCGGGCCGGATCATCAACATCGCCTCGCAAGCCGCCAAATCCGGCTTCCCGCACATGGCGCCCTATACCGCCTCCAAACACGGCATGATCGGCCTCACCCGCTCCAACGCGGTGGAGCTGGGCGCGCACCGGATCACCGTGAACGCCGTTTGCCCCAACCATGTGACCACCGGGCTGGGGGCGGAACAGAACGCCTATTTCTCGAAGCTGCTCGGCTTTGCGAGCGTGGACGATTACCTCGCCAACATGCGCGCCAAAAACCCGCTCGGACGGCCGGGGCTGGGGTCGGATACGGCGGCAGCCTGCGCGTGGCTCGCCTCAGCCGATGCGGTGTACGTGACCGGCGAGGCGCTCAATGTGAGCGGCGGCGAGGAGATGC
>JBBQIP010000224.1:0-3486 GCA_038325045.1 Sphingomonadales bacterium | reverse complement strand
CGGCACCGAAATCGCCTTTATCGCATCATGGATCGCAATCGAACTATGGGTGAGCGCGCCCGCATTCAGCACCACCGCCAGCGCGCCGGCGCCGCCGGCCTCCTGCAGCCAATCGACAATATGCCCCTCATGGTTGGATTGCCTGATGTCGAGCGTCAGCCCCAGCTCGGCGGCGCGCGCCTCCATCAACCCGGCAATGTCATCGAGGCTCTGGCTGCCATAGATCGCCGGCTCGCGGGTGCCGAGCAGGTTGAGGTTGGGACCATTCAGCACATAGACAAGGCTCATGCGTGTAAGCCTAGCGATGCGGCTTGCCGCCTGCAACCTGAGCGGGCAAAGCAGGGCATGGTCATGACCACAAGCACCACCCTCTCCATCACCCTCAACGGCGCGCCGCACAGTGTTGCTGCCGGCTCCAGCCTTGCCGACCTGCTCGGCACGCTGGAAATCGACCCCGCCCATGTCGCGGTGGAGCGCAACCTCGAGATCGTGCCGCGATCGGCCTTTGGCACCATTTTGCTTGTCGAGCGCGACCAGCTGGAGATCGTGCATTTCGTGGGCGGCGGGCAGGATGAAGATGGCTGGGAGGTCGCCGGCCGCCGCTTTCGCTCGCGGCTGATCGTCGGCACCGGAAAATACAAGGATTTCAGCGAGAACGCCGCCGCTCTCGAAGCCTCGGGCGCGGAGATCGTGACGGTCGCCGTCCGCCGCGTGAACGTGACCGACCGCGGCGCGCCGATGCTCACCGATTTCATCGATCCGGGGCGCTTCACCTATCTGCCCAACACCGCCGGCTGCTTTACCGGGGACGAGGCGGTGCGCACGCTGCGCCTCGCCCGCGAGGCAGGCGGCTGGAATCTGGTGAAGCTGGAAGTGCTGGGCGAGGCCCGCACCCTCTATCCGGACATGGCCGAAACGCTGCGCGCCACCGAAATACTGGTGAAGGACGGTTTCGACGTGATGGTCTATTGCGCCGACGATCCCATCGCCGCCAGGCGGCTGGAAGATCTGGGCGCCTGCGCCATCATGCCACTGGGTTCGCTCATCGGCTCGGGGCTGGGCATCCAGAACCCGGTCACCATCCGGCTGATCGTGGAAGGCGCCAAGGTGCCGGTGCTGGTCGATGCCGGCGTGGGCACCGCATCGGAAGCCTCCGAAGCGATGGAGCTGGGCTGCGCGGGCGTGCTGATGAACACCGCCATTGCGGAAGCCCGGAACCCGGTGCTGATGGCCCGCGCCATGAAGCTGGCGGTGGAGAGCGGGCGGCTGGCCTACCGCGCCGGCCGCATGGCCCGGCGTCGCTATGCCGATCCTTCCAGCCCGCTGGCGGGGCTCATTTAGCCCCCATCAGCTCGGCCAGAACAGTCGTGTAGAGCGTGTGCTTGAACGGCACCGCCATGCGCACCAGCGTCTCCGGCTCGGCCCAGCGCCAGTCGCGGAATTCCGGGTGTTCGGTCTGCAAGTTGATATCGGCATCGCTGCCCAAAAAGCGCATCCGGTACCATTTCTGCCGCTGGCCGCCGTAGCGGCCTTTCCACAGCACCCCCACCATATCATCGGGCAGGTCGTAATAATGCCACCCGGCGGTTTCCTGCACCACCTCCACCAGCCGGGGGGCAATGCCGGTCTCCTCCTCCAGCTCGCGCAGTGCGGCCACCAGCGGGTCCTCGCCCGCATCGATCCCGCCTTGCGGAAGCTGCCAGGCCTCGAGCGACGAATCGATCCGCTGGCCCACAAAGGCATGGCCGGCGGCGTTGAGCACCAGCACCCCTACCCCCGGCCGGTAAGGCAGGCCGGATTTGTGCAGCCGCTCGGCTGGTTCGGTCATGAAGTTTTTGCCCCTTCGATCAGCGCTGCGAGCGCTGCCAGATTGCCGGCAAGGTCTTCCCCCGCGCTCGGAATGGCACCGCGCAGCGTGAGCCAGCCATGGATCTGCCCCTCCGCCTCGCGGAACACCGTGCGCACCCCGGCTGCAATCAGCCGGGCGGCATAGGCCCGGCCCTGGTCGCGCAGCGGGTCCAGCCCGCAGGTGCAGAGCAGCGTCGGCGGCAGGCCTTCCACCGATGCGGCAGCATGGGGCGATGCCAGCGGATTATCTCGATTGGCGGGATCGCCCAGATAGCATTCCCCGAACCACTGGATGGTTGCAGAGGTGAGGAAATAGCCCTGCGCCAGGCTCGCCATCGAGCCGCCCTCGGCGCGCATGTCCACGGCCGGATAGATAAGCCATTGCGCGATGACGGGCACGGCAAGCTGGCCGGCAGACTGCTGGCTCACCACTGCGGCCAGATTGCCGCCGGCACTGTCTCCGGCCGGCACCAGGCCGCTTACCGGATGGCCGATCTCGCCGGGCGAGCCTGCCAGCCAGCGCGCCGCCGCCATGCAATCCTCGATCGCGGCCGGAAAAGGATGCTCGGGCGCCAGCCGGTAATCCACCGCCACCACATCCAGCCCCAGCGAGCGCGCAATCTCCGCGCACGCGCTGTCATGGCTCTCCAGCCCGCCCAGCACCCAGCCGCCGCCATGGAAGAACAGCAGCACCGGCGCCGGGTGCTGGAGCAGATTGGCCCGGTAGAGCCGCGCCGGAACCAGATGGCCATTTTCGCCCGGTATCGCCAGTTCGCGCACCTCGGCCAGCTCGCCGCGCGGCAGCTCGGCCATGGCGGCCAGCCCGTCAAACAGCTTGCGCCCCACCGAGGGTGGCAGGGTCTCCAGCGGCTCCCCTGCACCCGCTGCCAGCAACTGCAAAAAGCCGCTTACATCAGCGCGCACAAAGGGCTGGTCGCTCACTTGGCGGCGGCCTTTTCGGCGAGCGTGGTGCTGGTCCAGTCCGCCAGCTCTGCCGCCAGACGGTTGCTGGCATCGGCAAGCGCTCCGGCTACTTCGGCGGGGGTCTGCACCGCCACCGGGGTTTCGGCGCTGAACCGGCGCAGCGCCACCGGCGTGCGGTTGCCGGCCTGCATCAGCTGCGCATCATAGCGCACCCGCGCCACCGCAGCGCCGGGGTTGCGCACATCCAGCCCGAATTCGCGCAGGCTGCCCGAAAGCATGGCGCCGGCCTGGGCAGTGCCCTGCGAGCGGTCGATCACCGCCAGCCCGCGTGCGGCCAGCGTATCGGCCAGCAGGCGCTGCATCTGCCGGGCGGGCGCCTCGGCCCAGCTGGCATCCTTCAGATAGCGGATTTCGGTTTCCGACACCCGGACCGGCAGCCGCAGCAGCGACAGCGAGGACGGCACCTGCGGCACCTCCACCGACAGGCTGGCGGCGCCGGCTTGTGCGGGGGTGGGCCGGGCGCTCGCCTCTACCAACAGCAGCGCCTCCGCCGGTGGCCGGCTGGCGCCCACCTGCACGATAGGGCCGCAGCCGGCGAGCAGCAGCAGGGCAACAACAGGGTGCGGAAAACGGATCATCACGGCCTCACTTGGCGTTTCTGCGCGGCGGCACATAGGCCGGCAGCTGGCTATCGCCGGAGACCAGCCCCACCGG
>JBBQIP010000223.1:0-3502 GCA_038325045.1 Sphingomonadales bacterium | reverse complement strand
GGTCGGGGGTCACGAACAATGTTGCCGCACCGCCCTCGACATCGATGGCGATTACTTGCAGCGCGTCGCCCTTGGTTTCAGCCGCAGCGGTAGCAGCAGGTGCTGCGGCGAGCAGCAGAGCGAGGGCGAGCATCTTCATTTTGCACCTGCATCGGTTGAAAAGCGGAACTCGGTGGTCGAGCGCAAGGTCTCGCCCGGCCGCAGCACCGTGCTCGGAAACTCGGGCTTGTTCGGGCTGTCGGGATAATGCTGGGTCTCGAAAGCGATCGCATCGCCCTGCCGCAGCGCCCGTCCACCAGCGGCCAATTGGGTGCCGTTCATACCGTTCGCGGTGTAGATCTGCATACCCGGCTCCGTGGTTCGCACCTCTACCCGCCGGCCGCTCGCCGGGTCGTGCAGCCGTGCCGCCAGCCGCAGCGTGCCGGGGCTACCATCGATCACGAAATTATGGTCGATACCGCGTGCCAGCTGCATTTGCGGGTGTGCGGTTCTGAGTGCTGCGCCGATCTGCCGGGGTTCGCGAAAGTCGAACGGTGTCCCCGCCACATCGGCAATTTCGCCAGTGGGAATCTGGCGCGCATCTGTCGGCGTGTAGTGGCTCGACGCCAGTTCGAGCATCTGCCCGTCCACGCTGCCGCTGCCGAGCGCGAAATAGAGATGGTTGGTCAGATTGACCACCGTCGGCTTGTCGGTTGTGGCGGAAAAATCGAGCCTCAGCACATTGTCGTCGCCCAGCGTATAGCGCACCGTCGTTGCCACCTGGCCGGGAAAGCCATTGTCGCCGTCGGGGCTGGTCAGTGCCATCGTCACGCCGCTGCTGGTCGCCGTCTCGAACTCGCTGGCCGACCAGATTTTGCTGCTCCAGCCGCCCCGGCCGCCGTGTATGGTCACGCCTGTTTCCGGGTTGGCAGGCAGTTTGTAGAAGGTCCCGTCCAGGTTGAAGCCGCCGCCGCCGATGCGGTTGGCGAAGCGGCCGACGATGGTGTTAAAGGCGCCGCCGCGGTTCCATGCGGCAAAATCGGGCTGGGTGATCGTCACATTGTCGAACCGGCCGGCGCGGTCGGGCATCTGGATGTCGGTTATCGCGCCGCCGCGGGTAAGGATCGTCACGCGCATGCCGCCCTTGTTGGCGAGCGTTATCGCATCGACGCGAACCCCATCCGCGCCGGTGCCGAACAGCGTGCGCGTGGCGGTGCCGGCCTGTGCGGCACCCGCGAGTAGCGGCACCGCCACCGCGAGCAGCGGTGAAGCCAGTTTGATCAGCCGCTTCATGGCAGTGGCTCGATCCGCACAACCATGCCGGGCGTCGGTTCGGACAGGCTGATGCCGGTTGCACCGCCGGTGGGGCTCTGCAGCAGGAAATAGAGCAGGCCGTCGGGCCCCGTCGTTACCGCGCGCACCCTGCCATAGTCGCGCAGCAACACTTCCTGATGCGTTATCTTCTCACCTTCGATCACCAGCCGCCGCAGCTGCTGGCCGGCAAGCCCCGCCACGAACAGATTGTTCTTCCACCCCGGATATTTGTTGCCGGTATAAAAACCGATTCCCGAAGGCGCGATGGTGGGCGTGTACCAAGCGATGGGGGACACCATGCCCGGAGCTTCGCGGGCGTCGATGCCGGGTTGCAGGCCGTTGCTCACCACACCCCAGCCATAGTTGGCGCCGCGCCGCACGATGTTCACCTCGTCGCCGCCGTTGGGGCCATGCTCGGTCTCCCACATCAGCCCGGTGCCCGGCGCCCAGGCCAGTCCCTGCGGGTTGCGGTGGCCATAGGACCATATCGCCGGCATCGCCCCGGCGCGGCCGACAAAGGGATTGTCAGCCGGAATGCTGCCATCGGTGTTGATCCGCAGCACCTTGCCCAGCGCATTGTCCAGCCGCTGCGAATTGGAAACCTCGCCGCGCTCGCCAATCGAGAAGAACAGATGGCCGCTATCATCGAACAACAGCCGCGATCCGTAATGGGAACCATCGGGCGTGTAGAGATCCACCGGCGCCCGGTAGAGCGTCTGCTCATCGGTCCAGCGGCCGTCGCTGCTCAACTTGCCGCGCGCCAGCACCGTCATCGACGGGTAGCGCGGCGCTGATTCGCCCGGCGCCAGCGGCTTTGCCGGCGGCACCACAAAGCCCGGCTTCAGCTCCGCATAGGCGATGTAAATCCACCCGTTCTTCGCATAATCGGGGTCGATCGCCACATCGAGCATCCCGGCATCCTGCCGCACCCAAACCTTGGGTGTGCCTGTCACAGGCTTGGGGTCGAGCCGACCATCGCGGTCGATAATGCGCAGCGGGCCGGCGCGGTCGGTCACCAGCATCCGCCCGTCGGGCAGGAAGCTCATGCCCCAGGGCGTGCCGATGCCGCGCGCCACCACTTTCAGCCGGAATTTCTGCGCCTCGCTCGCGATCACCACGCCGTCCGGGTCGGGCGCGACAGCCGGGCGGGCCTGCACAATCCCGGATTGCAGTCGCACCCAGGAAAGCAATTGCCAGATCTGCTTCTGGTCCAGCATTTCGCCAAACGCCGGCATCTCGCCGTTCTTGGCGCCCATGGTGACCGTGGCTGCAAGCTGCTCATCGCTGCGCTGGCCGAGCAGGCCGGTATCGAACAGATAGGGCGCCCGCTCACCCGGGCTGCCGGGCACACCGTGGCAGCTCGAGCAATTCTCGGCAAAACGATCGGCCGATTGGCGCAGCAGCTCGCGGTTGCTGAGCGCTGCCGCCGGCACGGTAGCTGCGGTTGGAGCCACTGGTGCTGGCGCTTGGGCCGCAAGCATTAACCCTGCCGCGACCAGAAACGCGGGTGGCAAACTCTTCTTGATCATGTGTACCGCACCCTCCGCCGGGGCCCCCGGCCGCCCCATTGAATACTGAGTACAGTTGCCACCTGTCAACGCGGGCCGGCTGGCAATATGGCCTCCCGGCGCCAGCGCTGTCACTCTGCCCGCCGCTGCCCGACAATGCGAGGCAGCTCATCACAGGCTTTCACAAGGTCCACAGGCGCCAAATAGCCGCCTGCGGGAACAGTTCTGCCCCGAGATTGTTAACGTCGCGACCACCGCGCATCTGCGGCGCAAGCAAAGGAACCTATAATGCTCAGCTGGATTCTCATTCTTATCGCCGTTGCAGCCATTGCCAGCGTGCTCGGGTTTAACCGGCTTTCGGGCGCCGCTGCCAGCGGCGCCAAGATATTGATTGTGATCGCGCTGGTAATCTTTGTTCTGGTTGTGCTCGGCGTCGTAGCCATCTTCTGATTGCGCTGTTCCGGCACCGGCGTCGGAGCCGGCGCTGACCATTGACCGGCTGGCGTGCATGCGCCACGCCGGGGTGTGGAGAACGCAAGCACCACCGCCGCGCCCACGCTCGCCACCCGCCCCCGGCTGCGGCTGTTCACCCTGTTTGCGCTCTATTTTGCGCAAGGCGTGCCCGAAGGCCTGCTCTATGTGGCGGTGCCGGCCTGGCTCGCGGCCAATGGCGCGTCGGCAGCCGCGATCGGCAGCTATAT
>JBBQIP010000222.1:0-3517 GCA_038325045.1 Sphingomonadales bacterium | reverse complement strand
ACGATCCGGCGGCCGGTCTCATAGGCATATTGGTGCCGCTCGCGGTAGGCGGCGGGGATTGCCGCGCAGCCCGGCAGCGACAGCCCCAGGCACTCCGCAATGGCGTTCATTGTGGAAGCGGTACCCATGGTGTTGCAATGGCCGACCGACGTGGCGGACGCAGTGGCTGCGGCCAGAAACTGGTCGGCATCGATTTCGCCCGCTGCAAGCCGGCGCCGGCTCTTCCAGATAACGGCGCCCGAGCCAACGCGTTCGCCTTCGAACCAGCCATCGAGCATCGGGCCGCCTGAAAGCACGATGGCCGGCAGGTCCATGGTTGCGGCCGCCATGATCTGTGAGGGCGTGGTCTTGTCGCAGCCGGTGGTGAGCACCACTCCGTCAAGCGGGTAGCCGTTCAATATCTCCACCAGCCCCAGATAGGCGAGGTTCCGGTCGAGAGCGGCGGTGGGCCGGCGGCAATTTTCGAAGATGGGGTGGACCGGAAACTCCATGGGGATGCCGCCCGCGTCGCGGATGCCCTCGCGCACGCGCTTGGCCAGATCCAGGTGCACCCGGTTGCACGGCGAAAGGTCGCTGCCGGACTGGGCGATGCCGATGATCGGGCGGCCAGAACGAAGTTCCTCAGGGGTCAGCCCGTAGTTCATGAAGCGTTCGAGATACACTGCCGTCATGTCCGGCCGGTCGGCATTTGCGAACCAGGCCTGCGAACGCAGCAGCCGCCCGGTCGCCGGTTTTCCTGCTCCGCGCCGGTCTGTCATACGGTTGTTCCTGCCCCGTTTACGCCTGTGTTCAAACTGTATACAGATGCCGCAAGATGCGTGTCAAACTGGCCTTTTCATGCTGATGCCCGAGCCCGATGCGGCCGTGCTGGCGGGTGCTGCTGCGCATGCAGTGGCACTGGCGGCGCTGGTTCCGGACGGTGTGATATCGGACGAGGCCGGGCTGGCGCCCTATAGTTGCGACGCGTTGACCGCCTATCAGCAGCTGCCGATCGCAGTGGTGTTGCCGCGCACCACGGCCGAGGTTGCTGCCGTGCTTGCCTATTGCCATGCCAATGATGTGAAGGTGGTGGCACGCGGGGCCGGCACCTCGCTATCGGGCGGCGCTTTGCCGTTGGCCGATGGCATTGTGATGGGCATGGCGCGGTTCAACCGGGTGCTGGCTATCGATTATCAAAGCCGCACTGCCGTGGTGCAGCCCGGCGTTACCAACCTGGCGGTGAGCGCGGCTGTGGAGGCAAAGGGCTTTTATTACGCCCCTGACCCGTCGAGCCAGATAGCCTGCACAATTGGCGGCAATGTGGCTGAGAATGCCGGCGGAGTGCATTGCCTGAAATATGGCACCACCACCAATAACCTGCTCGGGCTTGAAGCGGTGCTCATGGACGGCACCATCATTCGCTTGGGCGGCCGCGCGCTCGATATGCCAGGCTATGATCTGCTGGGCGTGCTGTGCGGCTCGGAAGGGATGTTGGGCGTGGTGACCGAGGTTACCGTGCGGATCCTGCCGCGCCCCGCCACCCGCAAGGCGCTGCTCCTTGGGTTCCCCAGCATTGCTGCGGCCGGCGCCTGTGTGGCCAATATCATTGCACAGGGTATCATTCCGGCCGGGCTGGAGCTGATGGACGAGCCGGCGATCCGCGCGGCCGAGGCCTTTGTGAACGCAGGCTATCCGCTGGACGTGGCAGCGCTGCTGATTGCCGAAGTAGACGGCAGCGAGGCCGAAGCGGCAGCCGAGATAGCGCGGATCGAGACGATTTCGCGCAATGCTGGCGCTGTCTATGTGCGTGCAGCGCTCGATGAGGCGCAGCGGCTGTTGTTCTGGGCGGGGCGCAAGGCGGCGTTCCCGGCCGTGGGCCGGCTGGCGCATGATTATTTCTGCATGGATGGCACCATCCCGCGCCGGGCGCTCGCCGATGTTCTGGGGCGGATCGATGAGATAGTGGCTGGTCACGGCCTGAGGGTGGCCAATGTGTTTCATGCCGGCGACGGCAATCTGCACCCGCTCATCATGTACGATGCCGATATTCCTGGCCAGCTTGAGGCCGCTGAAGCGGCGGGCGCCGAGATATTGCTGGCCTGTGTGGATGCCGGCGGTGTGCTGACCGGGGAGCACGGCGTGGGCGTGGAAAAACGCGACCTGATGGAGCGGCAGTTCACCGCCGCCGACCTGGCCCAGCAGACCCGGCTCAAAAGTGCTTTTGATGATCGCGGCCTGCTCAACCCCGGCAAGGTGTTTCCGCTGTTGAGCCGCTGTGCCGAACATGGGCGGATGCATGTTCACCGCGGTAACCTGCCTTTTCCCGAACTGCCGCGGTTCTGAGCATGCGACCGGATAGCGCCGAAGCGCTTGCTGCCCTTATTGCAGAGGCGGCCGACAAGGCGACGCCTCTGGCGTTTCGCGGGGCGGGCAGCCGCAGCGGTTTCGGGCAGGCCGAAGGCGAGCTGATCGACCTGTCGGCGCTGAGCGGGATAATCGACCATGACCCCGCCGAGCTGGTGCTGACCGCTGCGGCGGCAACCCCGGTGGCGGATGTGGTTGCGAGGCTGGCGGCTGCCGGGCAGGCGCTGGCGTTCGAGCCGCCCGATCTGGCGCCGCTATGGGGCGGGGCGCCCGGAGCGGGCACGCTGGGCGGGCTGTTTGCCACCGGCATCAGCGGCCCGCGCCGGCTGGTGGCGGGCGGTGCGCGCGACCATTTGCTCGGGCTGGCGGCAATCAATGGTCGCGGCGAGCGGTTTGTGGCTGGCGGCAAGGTGTTGAAGAATGTGACCGGCTATGACCTGCCGAAGCTGATGACCGGCGCAATGGGGACGCTGGGCGTGCTCACCGAAGTGTCGGTGAAAGTGCTGCCAGCCGCCGGCGCCAGCGGCTCTCTGGTCTATGCGGCGCGCGATGCCGCTGCCGCAGTGGCGCTGCTTGCCGAGGCATTGTCGGTCGATTGCGGCATTAGCGGTGCGGCCTGGATAGGGCCGGGGATGGACGATGAGGGGCCGCGCGCGGTGTTGCGGATCGAAGCTGCTGCCGATGTGTTGCCGGCGTTGGCAGACGCCGTGTTGAAGCGGCTGCCCGGCGGCCAGTGGCAGCACGCGACCGAGCCGCTGTGGCAGCGGATTGCCGGGGTGCACAGCTTTGCGCGCGCCGATGATGCGGTTTGGCGGCTGGGGTTGCCGCCGGTGCTGGCGCCAGCGCTGGTGGCAGCGCTGCCGGCCGCCGCGCGGGTGCTGCTCGATTGGGGCGGCGCGCGCGCGTGGCTGCTGCTCCCGCCGGCGCTTGAGGCGCTGGATGTACATGCTCTGGTGGCCAGAGCCGCAGCGGGCGAAGGCCATGCCCGGCGGCTGCGCGGCGCCGGCCCGGTGCCGGCGCTGGTGCCTTTACCGGCACCGCTGGCGGCGCTGTCTGCCCGGGTGAAGGCAAGTTTTGATCCGGCCGGCATTCTCAATCGCGGCCTTGACCCAGCGGAGGCGGCATGAGTGGCAACGGCGTAACGGCAGGGCTCGCGCCAGACACTGCCCGGATC
>JBBQIP010000221.1:0-3581 GCA_038325045.1 Sphingomonadales bacterium | reverse complement strand
GTCGATGCCGGCGCTGCCGAGCGGATACGGGCGGCACTGGCGAGGCTGGCTACGTGGCTGGGGCAACCGGCACCCGGCCCGGAAATGCCCGCATCGGCACCCGGACAGACGGGAAGAATTGAAACGATAGCGCCAGCGGCACTAGCCGAGGGCGCCGAGGGAAGGCATTAGCGCAACCGATATGAGTGAAGACAACAAGACCAAGCTTGGCATGCGACCCTCCCTCGGCCTCAACAAGGCGGTAGAGGTAGGCAAGGTCAAGCAGCAGTTCAGCCATGGCCGCACCAAGCAGGTGGTGGTCGAGGTAAAGCGCGCCCGCGTGCTGCAGAAGCCCGGCGAAGCGCCTGCCACCCCGCCCCCGGCTCCGGAACCAGCGCCTGCGCCACCCGCCGCCCGCGCCGCTCCCCAGCAGCCGGCAACCCCGCCCGCAACGCCGCCGGCACCGCCCGCTGCTGAAGCCGCGCCGCCGCCGGTCGCCCGGCCGCTGCCGGTAACGCCCGCCCGCGCGGCGCCGCCGCCGGTCGCCTTCCGCCCGGTCGAGCGCCAGGCGCCGCCGCCGCGTGCGCCCTCACCTGAAGCTAAGGCGCCCGAAGCTAAGGCGCCCGAAGCAAAGGCCGCCCCGGCCCCAGCCCCGGCACCCGCCGCCGCAGCGCCAGCCCGCCCGGCTCCCGCTCCGGCGCCGCGCCGCCCGGCGCCGCCCAGCAATCTCACCCCGCAGGAGCGCGCCCAGCTGCTCATGCGCCAGGCCGAGGAAGACCGGCAGCGCATGCTCGAGGAAGCCCGTATCCGCGAGGGACTGGCAAAGGCCGAAGCCGCCGAAGCCGAAAAGCTGCGGCTGGAGGAGAAGCGCGCCCGCGAGGAAATGGAGGCGCTTCGCATCGCCACCGAGCCCGATCCGGTGGTGCCGACTGGCGACGGGGTGATGGAGGATGACGACGACGGCATGCGGGTGCGGGCACTGCCCGGCCGCAAGCCCGAGGCGCCCAAGACCCAGCGCCCGCGCATGTCCGATGATCGCCGCAAGTCCGGCAAGCTGACCGTCACCCGTGCGCTGGAAAATGAAGACAGCACGCGCACCCGCAGCCTGGCAGCGCTGCGCCGGGCGCGTGAAAAGGAACGTGGCCGCCTCGGCAGCCAGGCCAAGCAGGTGCGCGATGTTACCGTGCCAGACCGGATCACGGTTCAGGAGCTCGCCGGCCGCATGGCGGAGCGCACCAACAATGTGGTGCGCCTGCTCGCACGGCTGGGCGTGCCCACCGCAGCGCTGGAGGAAATCGACCAGGACACTGCCGAGCTGGTGCTGAACGAGTTCGGCCACAACATCGTGCGCGTGTCCGACAGCGACATCGAAATCGGCATGGTGGGGGATGCTGATATCGACGATCATCTGCTGCCGCGTCCGCCCGTGGTCACCATCATGGGCCATGTCGATCACGGCAAGACCAGCCTGCTCGATGCGCTGCGCGGCACATCGGTGGTGAAGGGGGAGGCCGGCGGCATCACCCAGCACATCGGTGCCTATCAGATCGTCACCAAATCCAAGGACAAGATCACCTTCCTCGATACGCCGGGCCATGAGGCGTTTACCGCCATGCGCGCGCGCGGTGCGGAAGTGACCGATATCGTGGTGCTGGTGGTGGCGTGGGACGATGGCATCATGCCGCAGACCATCGAGGCGATCAGCCATGTGAAGGCTGCCAAGGTGCCGATGATCGTAGCCATCAACAAGATGGACAAGACCGGCGCCACCGCCGCCAAGATCCGCACCGATCTCCTCCAGCACGATGTGCAGGTGGAGGAAATGGGCGGCGAAGTGCAGGATGTGGAGGTTTCGGCCACCGCCAAGACCGGCCTCGACCAGCTGATCGAGAAGATCCTGCTGCAGGCGGAAATCCTCGAACTGAAGGCCAACCCCGACCGCGCCGCCGAAGGCACGGTCATCGAAGCCCGGCTCGACAAGGGCAAGGGTGCGCTCGCCACCGTTCTGGTGCGCCGCGGCACGCTGAAGGCCGGCGATATCTTCGTCATGGGCCAGGAATGGGGCAAGGTCCGCGCGCTCACCAACGATGCCGGCGTGCAGGTGAAGGCGGCGCTGCCGTCCACCCCTGTCGAGGTGCTGGGCCTCACCGGCGTGCCCGGTGCCGGCGATATCGTGACCGTGGTGGAAAACGAAGCCCGCGCGCGCGAAGTGGCGGATTACCGCGCCGGCGTCGCCAACGCCAAGCGCATCGAGCAGGAGCCCGCCAATCTCGAGACCATGTTCTCGGTGCTGCGGGCGGCCAAGGTCATGGAATATCCGCTGGTCATCAAGGCCGATACCCAAGGCTCGGCCGAGGCGATTGCAGGTGCGGTCAACAAGATCTCGACCGATCTCATCAAGGCCAGGGTGCTCCTCGCGGGCGTGGGCGGCATCACCGAATCCGATGTCACGCTCACGCGTGCCAGCGGTGCGCCGATCATCGGCTTTGGCGTGCGCGCCAATGCCAAGGCGCGCGAAGTGGCCCAGCGCGACGGTGTGGCGCTCAAATATTACGACGTGATCTACGATCTGGTGGACGAGGTTAAGGCGGCCATGGCCGGCCAGCTCGGCCCCGAGATGCACGAGACCGTGGTGGGCCGCGCCGAAGTGCTGGAAGTGTTCCAGGCTGGCAAGACCGGCAAGGCCGCCGGCATCCGCGTTACCGAAGGCTTTATCAAAAAGGCGCTTCGTGCCCGCGTGATGCGCGACGATGTCATCATCTACAACGGCTCCATCGCCACGCTGCGGCGCTTCAAGGATGATGTGGCCGAAGTGAAGGTCGGCCTCGAATGCGGCATCACGCTCGCCGATTCGTCGGATGTGAAGGCCGGGGACTTCATCGAGACGTTCGAGGTGGAGAGCCGCGAACGCACGCTTTAGGGAGCTGGTCATGCGCCTGACAGCAATCGCGGCTCTGTTTCTCGCCGTTGCAGCGCCATCGGCGGCACCGGTTGCAGCGCAACCGGCCACGCTTCCGCAAGCGGTGTTCGCCGATCCGGCGCCCGATGCCGCCCACCCGGCCGCGCTGGTGGAAACGCGCATCGAAAGCCACGGCGCCCGCATGAACGCGGTGGTGCTCACGCCGTCAGGTGCTGGCCCGCACCCGGCGCTGCTGCTGCTCCACGGCTTTCCCGGCAACGAACAGAATCTCGATCTCGCCCAGGCCGCGCGCCGGCAGGGCTGGGTGGTGCTCACCCTCCATTACCGCGGCTCCTGGGGCAGCGAAGGCGCGTTCAGCTTCACCCATGTGGTGGAAGATGCCGAAGCCGCCTTCGATTGGCTGTCAGCCCCCGAACAACAGGCGAAATTCGCCATCGACCCGGCCCGCATCGTCATCGCCGGGCACAGCATGGGCGGGTTTGCCGCCGTGCTCACCTCCGCCGCCCGCCCGGCCATCGCCGGCACTTTGCTGCTGGATGCCTGGAATCCCGGTCTGGGCGCGCGCAACATGGCCACCCCCGCCGCCGAGGCCTCAGCAGCGGTGTTTTTCGCCCGCAATACAGCCCCGCTTGCAGGCACCAGCGGCCAGGCCTTGGTTGCCGAAACGCTCGCCAACAAGGAT
>JBBQIP010000220.1:0-3600 GCA_038325045.1 Sphingomonadales bacterium | reverse complement strand
TATTGTCGGTATCGCCGCCGTTGCTGTCATAATTCTGGCCGCGCGGGGTCTTGGTCACGCTGGAAAACACCTGCACCGCCACATTGCCCTGCTCCAGCCGGGGCAGATCGACATGGCCACGGCCCGCAAGATCGAGCACATCGCGCTGCCACAGCAGCGTATCGGCATGCAGATCGGCAATCACCAGCCGCCTGTGCATCTCTTGCGCGCGCGCGGTCACCGGCCATGTGCCGGGGCCTTCCACCCGGTTCGACATCCCCTCGAAAACCCCCGGCGCAAAACCGAGGAAGCCTAGCACCAGCACCAGCAGCAGGGCGGCAATTCCGATCAGCCAACGCATCTGCCGGGCCTTTCCACTGAACGCCGCAAAAGGGTTACAAAGGCAAAGCCGGGGCGGCCAGCTTCGGGCGGGTGCTCGGCGCGGGCCACCTGGCGCCACTCCGCCTCGGCAAACGCCGGCAACAGGGTGTCGCCCTCGGGCTCGGCGTCCACTTCGGTCAGCTCGATCCGGCTGGCGAGCGGCAGTGCCTGCGCATAGATTTGCGCGCCGCCGATCACCATGATCGCCCCGAAGGCGCGCGGCTCCATGCCGGTGGCAGCAATCGCCTCGGCCAGGTTGGGCACCATGGTAACCCCCTCTGCCGCCCAGCCGGGGCTGCGGCTGAGCACGATATTGTGGCGGCCGGGCAGCGGCTTGCCGATCGACTCGAAGGTCTTGCGGCCCATGATCACCGGCTTGCCCACGGTGAGCGCCTTGAAGTGCTTCAGATCGGCGGGCAAATGCCATGGCAGCTGGCCATTGTTGCCGATCACGCCATTTCTTGCCCGTGCCACCACCAGCACGATCTCGCGGCCCCCCTCGCTCACACTGCCACCGCCAGGCTTATCGGCGGGTGCGGATCATAGCCTTCCACCGCAAAATCCTCGAACCGGTAGCTGAAGATATCGGCCGGCGTGCGCAGCAGCTCCAGCCGGGGGAAAGGCCGGGGCGGGCGCGGCAACTGGGTATCAATCAGCGCCTCATGGTTGCTGTAGATGTGACAATCTGCCCCCATCCACACAAGCTCTCCGGTTAACAATTTACATTGTGCCGCCAACATCCGAAGCAAAACAGCAGCTTCAAAAATGTTAAATGCAAAACCCAGCCCCAGATCGCAAGAACGCTGGTACAATATCCCCGACAAACGTCCGTCGTTTACGAAATATTGATAGGTCATATGGCATGGCGGAAGTGCCATCTGGTCCAATTCGGCTACATTCCAGCCGGTGAAGATATGACGGCGACTATGGGGGTTATTTTGCAATTGGCTGATCAAATCAGCAATCTGGTCGTGCCCGTTCGGGTCGCGCCGGTAGCGGCCATCGGGCTCGGCGGTGTAGCGCGGCCAGTGGCGCCACTGCGACCCGTAAACCGGGCCGAGATCGCCCCAGCGCGCCGCAAAACCGGCGTCCGCCAATATCCGCGCCTCAAAGGCATCGCGGTCCAGCACCTCGCCGGTTTCCGCATTGTGGCGGGCGAGCGGCCAGTCGGTCCAGATATGCACCCCCTGCGCCACCAGCGCATGGATGTTGCGGTCGCCAGAAAGGAACCACAGCAGCTCGCGCAGCGCCGGCTTCCAGTAAACCCGCTTGGTGGTCAGCAGCGGCACCGTGCCATCGGACAGATCGAAGCGCATCTGCTGGCCGAACAGCGCGCGCGTGCCGGTGCCGGTGCGGTCGGTGCGCTCGGCGCCCTGCTCCCATACCCGGCGCACCAGGTCCAGATACTGGTGCTCTGCGTGCCGTTCCGCCGTCATCAACGCCCTTGCCCCGTTCAGTCTGGTTGCCGTGCTTGTGCCGAGCGCCTTCTATCGGGCCAGCAAGGGCCGGCTGGCAAGCCGATGCGCGCAGGCGCGGCGATTGGCATTCAACTTTCCGCAGATCGGCCCGGTCGGAACCATGGCGCATTGACCCCTGCCATGCCCGTCCCAAGCCGAGGGTGCCCCGGCGCCAGTGAAGCGATGCAAGCGGCCCTCCCCGCCTGCCCGTTTTCACGGTGCCGGGGCATTCGCCCTTACCCCCGCCGGCCCCGCCCTTGATCGAGGCGCTGGCGCTGGCGCACCTGCTGCTGGCGGAGGCGGCGCTGCTGCTGGCAGTGCTGTTCCTGATCTCAGGGTCCGATGATCTCGCCATCGACCTGATCTGGCTGGGCCGCAGCTTCTGGCGGCGGCTCACCATCTATCGCCGCCACCCCCGCGCCGATGCCCAGTCGGTGCGGCTGGCGCAGAGCGGCCAGATCGCCATTCTGGTGCCGGCGTGGGACGAGGCAGCGGTTATCGGCGCCATGCTCCGCCACCTGACCGCTACGCTCGATTATCCCGATTACCGCGTGTTCGTGGGGCTCTACCCGAACGACCCCGAGGGCCAGGCAGCGGTGGCGGCGTGCGCAGACCCGCGCCTGCAGGCGGTGCGCTGCCCGCGCCCGGGCCCCACCAGCAAGGCAGATTGTCTCAACCAGCTCTGGGCGGCACTGGCCCGGCACGAGGCGCGCTCGGGCCGGGCGTTCAAGGCCGTGGTGTTGCACGATGCCGAAGATGTGGTGCACGCGCAGGAGCTGCACGTGATGAACGCGCTCATCCCCCGGCTGGCGCTGGTGCAGCTGCCGGTGCGGCCCTTGGCAGACCCCGCCTCGCCCTGGGTAAGCGGCCATTACCTCGATGAATTTGCCGAAAGCCACGCCAAGGACATGGTAGTGCGCGAGGCGCTGGGCGCCGCCGTGCCGTCGGCCGGGGTCGCCACCGGCCTGTGCCGCAAAATGCTGGGCCGCATTGCCGATGCCCGCGCCGGCCAGCCCTTCGATGCCGTCTCGCTCACCGAGGATTATGAGCTGGGCCACCGGGTGCATGCGCTGGGCGGGCGCGGCGCGCTGGTGCGGCTGAAAAGCCGGGGCGAGCGGCTGGCGGTGGCAACGGCGGAACATTTTCCGGCCGATTTCGATGCGGCCGTCCGCCAGAAAAGCCGCTGGCTGGCCGGAATAGCACTTGCGGGGTGGGACAGGATCGGCTGGCCCCACGGCCTTGCCAACCGCTGGATGCTGGTGCGGGACCGCAAGGCCATCCTCACCGCGATGCTGGGGCTGGCCAGCTATGCGCTGCTGCTGCTCATCGGGCTGGAAGGCGTGGTGCGCGCATTGGTGCCGGCAGCGGCGCGGCTGCCGGAACTCGCGCCGCCCGGCTCGGCGCTGGCGGCGCTGCTCTGGCTCAACCTCGCGCTGCTCGGCTGGCGGCTGCTGATGCGCTGCGGCTTCACCTATGCCGCGCACGGCGCGCGCGAGGCCGCCATGGCGCTGCCCCGCGCGCTGGTGGCCAATTTCATCAACGCGGCTGCAGCAGTCGCCGCCATCGGTCGCTACCGGGCGATGCGCGCCTCCTCCGCGGCGCCGGCGTGGGGCAAGACCAGCCACCGCTTCCCCGGCCAGCCGGCATGAGCGCGGCCACAGCCTCCAGCCAGCCGCTGCGGGCGCTGGCGCTGCTCGGCGCCGCGCTGGCCGGCTGGGCGGTGGCGCGGCTGCCCGCAGCGCTCGAAAACCAGCGCGCGCTGGTGGCAACGCTCGCCGCCCCC
>JBBQIP010000219.1:0-3730 GCA_038325045.1 Sphingomonadales bacterium | reverse complement strand
CCCCCTCTGGCGTTGTCTGGGGGGTTTTGCCGGTTGTTTTGGTGGGGTCCAGGTGCCGCCGCCCCCGCCCCGCCCCCCCCCCCGCCCCCCACCCGCGAATATTGGCGGGGGGGCCGGGGTGGGGGCGCGGGCCGGTGCCGGCTCCACTTGAACGCAACGAATACTAGCGCATCAGCACCAGTTCCTCGCTCATCGTGGGGTGCAGCGCCACCGTGTCATCAAACTGCGCCTTGGTAAGCCCGGCGCGGATCGCAATCGCCACCGCCTGCAGCACCTCGGGCGCATCCGGCCCGATCATGTGTGCGCCCACCACCTTGTCCGAAGCTTCATCGACAATCAGCTTGTAGAGCGCGCGTTCGTTGCGCCCGGCGAGCACGTTGCGCATCGGCCGGAAATCGGAGGTGAATACCCTGACCGAGCCACAATGGTTTCGCGCCTCGGCCTCGGTCATGCCCACGCTACCGAGCGGCGGGTTGGAAAATACAGCGCTTGGCACCATCCGGTGGTCCACCTGCCAGTGCCGCGTGCCGAACAGCAGATCGGCTACCGCATGGCCTTCGCGGATGGCAATCGGTGTCAGCTGGATACGGTCGGTCACATCGCCTACCGCGAAAATGTGCGAAGCGCTGGTCCGGCTGTCGGCGTCCACCTCCACCGCGCCGCCCTTGGTAAGGGCCACGCCGGCAGCCTCCAGCCCCAGCCCTTCGATATTGGGCCGGCGACCCACCGCCCAAAGCAGGATATCGGTTTCAAGCGTCTTGCCATCGCCGAAATGCAGCACTAGGCCCTGCTCGGTCTTTTCCACCCGGTCGAGCTGGCAGTTGAGCTTGAAGCTGATGCCCTTTGCAGTGGAAATGGTGAGCAGACGCTCCGAAAGCGCCGGCTCCCAGCCGCGCAGGATCGTGCCGGTGCGGTTGATCAGCGTCACATCCACGCCAAACTCGTGGAAGATGCCGGCAAATTCATTGGCGATGTAACCGGCGCCGGCGATCACGATCCGCTTGGGCAGCGCCTCCAGATGGAAGACCTCATTCGAGGTGATGCCATGCTCGGCGCCGTCGATATCGGGCACGAACGGCCGCGCCCCGGTGGCGATCAGGATATGCTTTGCGCTTACCGTCCTGCCGTCGATCTCGGCGGTGTTCGCGCCGGTTAGCACGGCGCGGCCAAGCAAGGTCGTCACGTCATGGCTGTCGAGCGTGGTCTGGTACAGGCCGTTCAGCCGGTCCACCTCGGCCAGCACATTGTCCCTCAGCGTGGGCCAATCGAACCGCCGGCCGTCCAGCTGCCAGCCGAAGCGGCGCGCATCTTCAAGGTCCTCGGCAAAATGGGCGCCGTAGACGAGCAGTTTCTTGGGCACGCAGCCGCGGATCACACAGGTGCCGCCCACCCGGTGCTCCTCCGCCACCGCCACCTTGGCACCGTGGCCGGCCGCGATCCTCGAAGCGCGCACGCCGCCCGATCCGGCGCCTATCACCAGCAGGTCGAAATCATGGTCGCTCATTGTCCGGGCCTTTCGCTCATGCTGGCTTCCTTAAGGCGGGCGACCGGCCCCGGCCAATCGATTTCACCGGTCTGGGTTATCGAGGAAGCCTGTTCCCGCTCAGAACAGCGCCAGCAGCAGCAGCCCGAAAACCAGCCCCAGACCCAGCCCGGAGGCGGGCAGTAGCGCCGGCGCAAACAGCGGTTCCCGGGCGCGGTGGCCAGTCATCACCTGCACACCCAGCGGCCCGGCACCGCCGCCGGTAATCGCCAGCAGCAGCACACCGGCCGTCACCAGCGGGTTGCGAACAGCGGTTCCGCCGCGCTCGGCGAGCATGAGCCAGGCACCGGCAAGGCTGGCCACCGGCAGCCAGGCCAGCAGCGCCCATGCCCAGCGCGGGAAGCCCGGCGGCGGCTGTTCAGGGGCGAAATAGCGCTTGGGCGGCGGCGAGGTTTCGGGCAGCCGATTGGCAGCTTTTGCGCGCGGTGGCGGCAGGATGACCGGCGCCGCCTGGGGCCGGTAGCCGGCCGGCGGCTCTACCTCTATCGGCGCGGCACCGGCCGCATCGAGCAGCGGCGCCGGAATGTCTCCGCAATCGAGCCGGCCGTAGCGCGGCACCGCCGCACCTGCCTCGATCATCGCGCAACCAAGGTCGATGCTATCGGCCGTGCAGCGCACAACCGGCCGGCCATAGCTGTCGATGTCCATCTCCCGGCACTTTACCGCCCGGCCGCGGGTGAGCGCCCTCAGCGTGTCGCGCGCGGCATAGGGGTCTCCGGGCGTGCAGCGCCGCCCCGGCCGGCAGGCGCCGGGCATTTCGGGGGCATCGATCCCGTACATCCGCATCGATTGCTCCATGCCGGCGCAGCGGATCGCATCCCCGTCATGATGGGTCGGCCGTTCACAGGCGAACACCATGGCAGCAGCAAGCGGCAGCAGAAGCGACATGGATTAAGGTTGAACCCTCAGCGCTCGCCCTCGTCAACTCAATCCAGAAAGGGGTCGCGCACCAGAATCGTATCCTCGCGCTCGGGAGAAGTGCTCACCAGCGTCACCGGGCACTCGGTCAGCTCCTCGATCCGGCGGATATATTTGATCGCCTGCGCCGGCAGATCGGCCCAGCGCCGGGCGCCGGCAGTGGACTCGCTCCAGCCCTCGAACACTTCATACACCGGCTCCACCCGCGCCTGATCATGCGCGTGCGCCGGAAAATAATCGAGCATCTGCCCGTCCAGCCTATAGCCGATGCAGATCTGCAGGGTCTCGAACCCGTCGAGCACATCGAGCTTGGTGAGCGCCATGCCCGAAATGCCCGAAGTGGCAATCGCCTGGCGCACCAGCACCGCATCGAACCAGCCGCAGCGGCGCTTCCTCCCGGTCACCGTGCCGAACTCATGGCCGCGCACGCCCAGACGCTCACCGGTCGCATTGTCCTGCTCGGTGGGGAACGGCCCGCTGCCCACCCTTGTGGTATAGGCCTTGGTAATGCCCAGCACATTGCCGGTCGCGTTCGGTCCCATGCCGCTGCCCGAAGCCGCTTGCCCCGCCACCACATTGGAGGAGGTCACGAACGGGTAGGTGCCATGGTCCACATCGAGCAGCACGCCTTGCGCGCCCTCGAACAGGATGCGCTTCCTCTCGGTCCGTGCTTCGGCCAGCCGCTTCCACACCGGCTGCACGAACGGCAGTACATCGCCCGCCACTTCCGCCAACTGGCCAATCAGCTCGGCCCGGTCCACGGCATCAATGCCAAAGCCCGCCCGCAGCGCATTATGGTGCGCCAGCAGCCGGTCCAGCTGTGCGTCCAGCATATCCAGATGCGCAAGGTCGCACACCCGCAGCGCCCGCCTGCCCACCTTGTCCTCATAGGCAGGTCCGATGCCGCGCCTCGTGGTGCCTATCTTGCCCGCGCCCATCGCATCCTCTCGCAGGGCGTCAAGGTCGCGGTGCAGTGGCAGAATGAGCGGGCACTGTTCGGCAATCGCCAGGTTTTCAGGGGTAATCACCACCCCCTGCCCGCGCAGCTTGGCCACCTCGGCACGAAAGTGCCACGGGTCGAACACCACGCCGTTGCCGATGATGCTCAGCGTGCCGCGCACGATGCCGGAAGGCAGCAGGCTCAGCTTGTAGGTCTGGTCACCCACCACCAGCGTATGGCCGGCATTGTGCCCGCCCTGAAAGCGCACCACCACAGCGGCGCGCTCGGCCAGCCAATCGACAATCTTGCCCTTGCCTTCATCTCCCCAC
>JBBQIP010000218.1:0-3730 GCA_038325045.1 Sphingomonadales bacterium | reverse complement strand
GGAGGTGAGCGCGCTGCCCGCCACCACCCAGAGCGGGGTGATGGCGGCCTTTGACGGCTGGGGGTTCGATATCGGCCATGAGCGGCTGGCGGAGGCGGATATCGAGGCGGCGGTGGCTTTTGCGGCCGGGCTGGAGCGCCGCCGGGCGGAGCTGGCCTATGATATCGACGGCGCGGTGTACAAGCTGGAGCGGCTGGACTGGCAGGCGCGGCTTGGCCAGGTGGCGCGCTCCCCGCGCTGGGCAACGGCGCATAAATTCGCGGCCGAACAGGCGGAAACGGTGCTGGAGGCGATCGATATCCAGGTTGGCCGCACCGGCGCGCTCACGCCCGTAGCGCGGCTGGCGCCGGTAACGGTGGGCGGCGTGGTGGTGACCAACGCGACGCTGCACAATGAGGATGAGATTGCCCGGCTCGATGTGCGGGTGGGGGACAGGGTGCGCGTGCAGCGGGCCGGCGATGTGATTCCGCAGGTGCTGGGTGTGGTGGCGGGGGAGGGCGCGCGCGGCCCGGCCTTTGCCATGCCGCATCTGTGCCCGGTGTGCGGCAGCCATGCGGTGCGGGAGGAGGGCGAGGTGGTGCGCCGCTGCACTGGCGGGCTCATCTGCCCGGCGCAGGTTATCGAGCGGCTGCGCCATTTCGTGTCGCGGATGGCCTTTGACATCGAGGGGCTGGGGATCGAGCGGATCGAGCAGTTTGCCGAAGCCGGGCTGGTGACACGGCCGGGGGACATCTTCCGGCTCGCTGGTGCGCGCGAAACCATATTGGCGTGGAAGGGCTGGAAGCAGACCAGCCTTGAAAAGCTGCTCGCCGCCATCGAGGCGCGGCGCGAGGTGGGGCTGGACCGGTTTCTGTTCGCGCTCGGCATCCGCCATGTGGGGGAGGTGACGGCGCGCGACCTGGCGCGGGCCTTCGGCTCGGCGCCGGCATTGCAGGCAGCGGTGCTGGCGGCGAAGGACAGTCCCGAGGCGCGCGCGCAGCTTACCGAGATCAACGGCATCGGCCCGGTGGTGGCGGATGCGCTGATCGCCTTCATGGACGAGCCGCACAACCTTGAAAGCCTTGCCGATCTGCTGGCTGAGGTGCAGCCGCAGCCGCTCGCCAGCGCCCGGCAGACGGCGCTCAGCGGGAAGACCGTGGTGTTCACCGGCAGCCTTGCCAGCCTGAGCCGGGATGAAGCGCGGGTGCAGGCCGAGGCGCTGGGCGCCCGGGTGGCAGGATCGGTATCGGCACGCACCGACCTGGTGGTGGCGGGTGCCGATGCCGGCTCCAAACGCACCAAGGCGGAGGCGCTGGGGGTGCAGGTGATCGACGAGGCTGCATGGGCCGCCATGGTGGACGCCAACCGCTGAGCCATGCGCCGGGCGCATAGCTGTCGCAAACGCAGCAACTCTTCAAATTCGCAGGTTAAAGTTTATCTCCACTCAATCGATGGGAATTATCCCACGACTGAAGAGGAGACACACCATGAAGGTCATCCTTCAGGGTTTTGAGCCGGAAGCCCGGCCGCTTGCTGCCGGGGAAACCCCGGTGGCCACTGCACCGCGCCGCAAGTCGCGCGTGCGGTTGCAGCCGATTTCGACCGAAACCCGCCTGTTCCACGCGTTCAGCGCCTGACCTGATCGGTCAGCCCGGCCGCACCAGCACCAGCGTCGGCCATTCGGCCGTGCTTTGCGGGCGCTGGCCGGGAAGCCGCGAATGCGGAACAAGCCCGTATCGCCGGTAGGCGCGTGCAACAGCGCGCGCCTGCCCGGCGAGCAGGCCGGCCAGCACCAGCGCCCCGCCGGGCGCCACCGCCGCCGCCACCGGCCGCGCCATGTTGATGAGCGGCCCGGCCAATATATTGGCAATAACCAGACCATAAGGCGCACCGGCGACCAGCCGCGCATGCCCCATGCCGGCTGCGGTCACCAGCTCAACCCGGCCTGGCTGGCGGCCATGCAGCAGCTTGCTCAATTGCAGGTTCTGCCGCGCCACCTGCACCGCCAGCGGGTCGATGTCGCTTGCGATCACCTTTGCCTTGGGCCAGCGGCGTGCGGCCGCCATCGCCAATATGCCGGTGCCGGTGCCCAGATCGGCCACCCGCGCCACCCGCTGCCGCCGCTGCGCCAGCCCGGCCAGCGCCTCCAGGCAGCCATGGGTGGTGCGGTGCTGGCCGGTGCCAAACGCCAGCCCGGCCTCCACCCGCAGGCCGATATCGCCCGGTCTGAGCGCACTCCGGTGCGCCGCCGTGTGCGCCACAAACCGCCCGGCGCGCACCGGCGGCAGGTCGCGCTGGCTCATCACCAGCCAGTCCGCATCGGGCAGGGGGGCCAGGCTATGGGCGCTGGCCGATGGGGCGAGCGCGCATATCCGCGCCACCAGCGCCGGCGGCGGCTCGGCATCGAAATAGGCGCTCAGCACCCAGGCATCGGGCTGGTCAGGGTCAGGCTCATCGACCAGCAGCGTGGGCGGATCGGCCATTTCGGCAAATATGTCGCCGCTTTCCGGCAGCGCTTCGGCTTCTGCGCGGGTGCAGGCGAGGGTAAGCACATAGCCGCTCACCGGACGTAGCTTGCCCCGTTGATATCGAGCGTTGCCCCGGTGAGCGAGGCGGGGGCCTCGGTCGCCAGCCAGCGGATTGTCTCGGCCACTTCCGCCGCTTCTGCCACCCGGCCGAGCGGGATATCGGCGAGCAGCTTTGGCCCGCCGCGGCTGGCCAGATACTCGTCTGCCATCCCGGTCATGGTGAAGCCGGGCGCCACTGCAAAGGCGAGGATGTTCTGGCTGGCATAGCCGCGCGCGATGGTCTTGGTCATCGCCAGCAGCCCGCCCTTGGCGGCGGCATAGTGCCAATAGGCCGGGCCATCGCCCCGGTGCCCGGCGCGGCTGGCTATGTTGATGATCCGGCCGCCGCTTTGCCGCCGCTGCATGGCCAGCACTGCCAGCCGGCACAAAATGGCGGCGGCCTCCAGATTGATGGTCAGGCTGCGTTCCCAGGCGCGGTGGAACGCGGTCGTATCCTCAAGCGGCGCGGGCTCGAAAACGCCGTGGTTGTTGATGAGCACATCGATGGGCGCGCTGGCTTCGGCTGCCTCCCACAGTGCTTCGGCGGCACCGGCCAGGGAAAAATCCGCCGCCAGCAGGCCTGCGCCGCCGCGTGTGGACTGGCCGATGACATGGTGGCCGGCAGCGTTCAGCGCCTCAAGCGCTGCAGCCCCGATGCCGCGCGACGCGCCGGTGAGGAGGATGTTGGCCATAAGCCTGCCTAACCCATGTGCACCGGCGGGGGCCAGTGCTTTGCCTGGGCCCGGCCCAGCCACCGGGCAATCGCTGCCACCGTTGCACCGGCGCTCACGCAAAAACAGGCGGAGAGGTTGCTCCCCGCCTGTTTTTGTTGACCTGCGCCGCTTGCGGGATCAGAAGCGGTAGCGCGCAAGCCCGCCATAGGTGCGCGGCTGGCTGGGGTAGCCGTTGATGTTGCCCGGCTGTGCCACGCCGGGGAAAATTGCCGCGAGGAAGCGATTGTCGGTGAGGTTGCGGCCCCAGACGGAGACCTCAAGGCCATTGCCCAGCGCCAGCGTGGCGGACGCGTTGAGCAGATTGACCTCGCGGGTAATGTTAGCAACCGACAAGCCCTGTCCGACCGCGACGTTGCTCTCATGCGCGAAGTCGGCATGGAAGATCGCCTTTACCTTTTCGGTGATCGACGCGGTGTAGGTGGCGCCGACCGCGAGCGCGAACTCGGGGAT
>JBBQIP010000217.1:0-3759 GCA_038325045.1 Sphingomonadales bacterium | reverse complement strand
GTCCGCCACGTCAGGTCCGCGCGGCGAGGTGTCGGGCGTCACCAGGATCAGCCCATGGTCGGCGGCATAGCGCTGTGCGCCGGCCTTGATCGCAAACGTCTCCTCGCTGCAAGTAAGCCCCGCCAGGCACCAGAGCACCGGCCGCGGCCCCGGCTGTGGCGGCACAAACAGCCCGAACCGCATTACCGTGCCGGTTACCGCCGAGCGATGCGCATGAAAGGATTGCCGGCCACCGTGGCAGCCCGAGGATGCCAGTGTTTCCAAACCTTGCTGGCCGCTCATCCCCGGATCACCGCGCAAACGCCGCGATCTTGTTGCCAGACGGATCGCGCAAATAGGCGCCATAAGGCTTGCCCGGCGCCTGTTCGCGCACGCCCGGCGCGCCCTCATCGGTGCCGCCATTGGCAAGGCCGGCCGCATGAAAAGCGTCGACCGCCTCCTTGGAGGCTGCCTTGAAGCTGATCGTGCCCCCATTCGCCCCGGTCGCCGGCCCGCCGTCACGCGGTTCGCCCACCACAAAGAGTGGTTCGCCGGGAACCCCATAGACCATGCGCTCAGGCATCATCCGGGCCATGCCGAGCGCCCCGAAAGCCGCGTCATAAAAGGCGCCGGCAGTGTCCCGGTTGGTGCAGCCGACCATGATATGGGTAAACATCTTCGTCTCTCCTCAAATGGCTCAAAACACCACGACCGAACGGATGCTTTCCCCGGCGTGCATAAGCTCGAACGCCCGGTTGATCTCCTCGAGCGGCATCACATGGGTGATCAGCGGATCAATCTCGATCCGCTTGTCCATGTACCAGTCAACCAGCTTCGGCACATCGGTGCGCCCGCGTGCCCCGCCGAATGCAGAGCCCTTCCACACCCGACCAGTCACCAGCTGGAACGGCCGCGTCGATATTTCCCTGCCCGATTCGGCAACGCCGATTATCACACTGGTGCCCCACCCCCGGTGGCAGCACTCCAGCGCCTGCCGCATCACCTCGGTGTTGCCAGTGCAATCGAAACTATAGTCAGCGCCGCCACCGGTTGCCTCCACAACCGCCGCCACCACTCTGTCCGCGCCAAGCGCGGCTGCATCGATGAACCGGGTCATCCCGAACTGCGTCGCCATCGCCTGCCGGCCAGGGTTGATGTCGATGCCGATGATCTGCGCCGCCCCGGCCATCCGCGCGCCCTGCACCACATTCAGCCCGATTCCACCAAGCCCGAACACCGCCACGGTGTCGCCGGGCTCGATCCCCGCCGTCCAGATTGCGGCGCCCACGCCCGTCGTCACACCGCAACCGATGTAGCAGATGGTCTCGAACGGAGCGTCCTTGCGCACCTTGGCAAGCGCGATCTCGGGCAGCACGGTGAAATTGGAAAAGGTCGAGCAGCCCATGTAATGGTGCAGCATCTGGCCCTTGTAGCTGAAGCGGCTGGTGCCATCGGGCATCACCCCCTTGCCTTGGGTGCCACGGATCGCGGTACACAGGTTGGTCTTGCGCGAGAGGCAGCTTTTGCACTGCCTGCACTCGGGCGTGTAAAGCGGAATGACATGGTCCCCCACCGCAACGCTGGTCACCCCTGCGCCAATCTCGCGCACGATCCCGGCCCCTTCATGGCCTAGAATGGCCGGGAACAGGCCTTCGCTGTCCATCCCGCCGAGCGTATAGGCATCGGTATGGCAGATCCCGGTCGCCTTGATCTCCACCAGCACCTCGCCAGCACGCGGCCCCTCAAGGTCAACCTCAAGGATTTCCAATGGCGTGTTGGCGGCAAATGCCACGGCAGCGCGAGTTTTCATGGCGTGTACCTTCCCTGTTTCCCGGCTTGCCCCAAACCTGCGCCGCCGCAAAGCCTGCATTTCAAACAGCTGTCGGTCCCCAGGCCATATCCCTGCATGGCTTGATTTTTTGCACCATCCGGCGCATGGCGCTGCATCCCGTCGGGTAAAGCCCCTCGGTCCGATCAATCAGAAAAAGGCCTTATTCATGACCCTCAAGGGCGTTTGAGCTACATGCCAAAAGAAGAAGTAATCAAGATCGAAGGCGAAATCACCGAAATCCTGCCCGATGGCCGGTTTCGTGTCCGGCTCGAAAATGACCATGAAATCATTGCCTACACCGCCGGCAAGATGCGCAAAAACCGCATCCGTTCGATCGTGGGTGACCGGGTGCATGTGGAAATGACACCCTATGATCTCGACAAGGGCCGCATTGTCTTCCGTGAAAAGACCGCCCCGATGCCGATGAACCAGCGGCGCTTCTTCCGCCGCTGAATCCGCCGCCCGGCCAAATTCATTTCGGACGCGTTTCGGCCCCTGCATTTAAACTGCACCAAGCTCGCAATGCGAGCACCGGCGGGCCATGCCCTTCCGGTCGGCGTCCCGTGCCCAGCGAGCCGAGTTAACAAAAAATTAATTGACAGACAGGCTGTTTGTTTCGCACACAGAGCGCCCGTTCACTCCAGCTCGCGAGATAGCAAATGCCCCGTTCGGCCAAGATTCGCCTCATCGATTGCGCCCGTCACCGCTTCGGGCGGGACGGCTATGCCGCAACACCTACCGAAGCGATAATTGCCGATGCCGGCGTGCGCCGCGGCGCGCTTTACCATCACTTCACCGACAAGGCGGCGCTGTTCGCTGCGGTGCATGCGGAACTGGCGGATGAAGCCATGGTCGCCGTTGAAACCAGCATCGGCGACACCTCAGCGGCGCGACTCGAAGCTGCTGCAATTGCATGGACTGGTCTTTTGCGCCGGCCCGATGCTCGCCAGATCCTCATCATCGACGGTTCCTCAGTGCTCGGTCGCGGCCCGGATACCAGTTGGCTGGAACCGATGATTGAAGATGCTGGCCTCGCGCAGCCCGGCGGCATCACTCTGGCCGCCCAGATGCTGGGAGCCGCCTTTGCCGCCCTCAGCGACCAGCAGAAAACACCGGCCGATGGCTGGCGCAGCGCAGTGCTGCAACTGCTGGGCCTCTTTCAGGGCCGCACATATGGTTCTGAAAAACCGCTGCCCGAGCCGGTGCGGGCCGGTGAGCCGATGATCGCCAGCTTCGATTACCTGCGCATGCTCGCCAGAGGCGGAGCTCGGGTCACCTCCTGAGCCGAGTAGCTCAGCTGTAAAGCAGCGACCGGGCAATCTGGTCCGGTCTGCCGGCCATGGCTTCAGGCTTGGCCGGCCCGATCAGATCCACCCGAATGCCGCTAGCCTCAAGCGCCGCCGCCGTGGCGGGGTTGCCTGCAGCCAAGACAACCCTGCCCGGCCCGCTGCGCAGAAGCAAGGCCGCCCCGCGCTCGATCTCCGGCTTCACGATATCGGCCCATTGAAGCCGGGCAGCGGCTCTGCCTTGCAAGGGCTCGCCGCCAATGAAAGTCACCCGCTCGCCGCGCAGCCGCAACCAGTCAACCAGCTTCAGACCGGCAATCTTTGTCGCCGCTCCGGTGCCGCGCTCAAACAGCATCAGCGATCCTAGCGCCGAGGATCGATAAAAATCGACCGCTCCCGCAAAGCCCGCTTCCAGCACCCATGGCGCACACAGCACATGGCCAGGCTCCACCACTGCAAAACAGCGGTTGCCAGCCTGTGCGCTGCCGCCAAGAACCTGCGCTTCCCCACCAGCGCCCGCACCCTCAACTACCAGAACATCGCAACCGAGCCGCTGCGCCAGCAAGGGCGCTATTCGCGGGTCGGTCCGCCATCCAGATGCCAGCAGCAGCAGGTCCGGGCGCAGGAACATGGCATCGGCCCCATCCATCGCAAAACCGGCCT
>JBBQIP010000216.1:0-3832 GCA_038325045.1 Sphingomonadales bacterium | reverse complement strand
AGCGGGGTCACCTTCAACGCCGATACGCGGGTTGATTACAAGGTGCAGCGGCAGGTCGATCCGTTCATCATCTACGGCATCGATGCGGCCGGACAGGCCATCGAAGATGCCGGGCTGACCAATTTGAGCGAGGAAGACAGCTTCCGCGCCGGCTGCTCCATCGGCTCGGGAATCGGCGGCCTGCCGGGCATCGAATCGGAGAGCATCGTTCTTCACACCAAAGGCCCGCGCCGGGTTTCGCCGCACTTTGTCCATGGCCGGCTCATCAACCTTATCTCCGGCCAGGTGAGCATCCAGCACGGCCTGCGCGGCCCCAACCATGCGGTTGTCACAGCGTGCTCAAGCGGCGCCCATGCAATCGGCGATGCCGCGCGGATGATCGCGCTTGATGATGCCGACATCATGCTCGCCGGCGGCGCCGAAGGCGCCATCTGCCCGCTGGGGATCGCCGGCTTTTCGCAGGCGCGCGCACTTTCCACCGCCTTCAACGATGATCCAACCCGCGCCAGCCGCCCCTGGGACCAGGCGCGGGACGGCTTTGTGATGGGCGAAGGCGCTGGCATAGTCGTGCTCGAGGAATATGAGCGCGCCAAGGCTCGCGGTGCCAAAATCTATGCCGAACTTATCGGCTACGGCCTGACCGGCGATGCCTATCATGTGACAGCGCCGCACCCGGAAGGCTCGGGCGGCTTCCGCTCGATGGCGATGGCCCTCAAGCGCGCCGGGCTGGCCCCTGCCGATATCGATTACATCAACGCCCACGGCACCTCGACCCCGATGGGCGATGAGCTGGAGCTGGGCGCGGTGAAGCGGCTGTTCGGCGCAGATATCGGGCATGTTTCCATGTCCTCCACCAAATCCGCCATCGGGCATTTGCTGGGCGGTGCGGGCGCTGTCGAATCGATCTTCTGCATCCTTGCGATGCGCGACCAGGTGGCGCCGCCCACGCTCAACCTCGATAATCCGTCCGAGGCCTGCACCGGGATCGATCTGGTGCCGCACCAGCCGCGCCCGCGCAAAATCCGCGCCGTACTCAACAACAGCTTCGGCTTTGGCGGCACCAACGCCACGCTGATCATGCGCGGCGTCTGAGGCTGGGGCCATGTCGCGAGGCCGCCTCGGCCGGCTGACCACAGTCTTTGTCCTGCTGCTGGTGCTGGTCGGGGCGCCGCTGTTCGTGTCGCCCTGGTATGGCTGGAGCAGCCGGCCGGGACCTGCCGTGGAGATTGAAGTGAAGCGCGGCGACACGCTGGCCGATGTCGCGCTCACCTTGCGCGATGCCGGGCTGATGGATGCGCCGCGCCAGTTTCGTGCGCTCGCCCGGCTGCTGGGGCGCGAGGCACCGGTGCAGGCGGGCGTGTACCAGTTGCGACGCGGCGATGGCTGGCGGCGCTGGCTGGAGGCGATGCAGACCGGAAAGGTGGTGCGCCGTTTCGTCACCATTCCGGAAGGTACGCCCTCGGTGCTGGTGGCGGAGCGGCTGATGGCGGTTGCGGCGCTTACCGGGCCGGCCCCGGTGCCGGCCGAAGGCTCGGTGCTGCCCGAAACCTATGAGTGGCGGCGCGGCGAGCCTCGCGCGGCAGTGCTGGCGCGGATGCAGGCGGCGATGACTGCTACGCTGAAGGAGCTCTGGCCGGGCCGCAGCGCGCAGGCGGTGGTCACCACGCCCGAAGAGGCGGTGATCCTCGCCTCGATCGTGGAAAAAGAGACCGGCGTGGCGGCCGAGCGCGCGGTGATTGCCGGCGTCTATTCCAACCGGCTGCGGATAGGCATGAAGCTGGATGCCGACCCCACAGTCATCTACCCGATAACCAGGGGAAAGCCGCTGGGCCGCCGGATCCGCCGCTCCGAGCTTGATGCCGATACCGGCTGGAACACCTATGCCCGCGCCGGCCTGCCCAGAACCGCCATCGCCAACCCGGGCCGCGCAAGCCTGGAGGCGGTGCTGAACCCGGCTACCACCGATGCGCTGTTCTTTGTGGCCGATGGCAAGGGCGGCCATGTGTTTGCGGCCACGCTCGGCGAGCATGAGGCAAATGTGAAGCGCTGGTTTGCGCTGCGCCGCAGCCGGGGCGAGATGTGAAGCGCCGCCGGCAAGCATCTCCGGCGGCGATCGGCCGTGGCAACAGCCGCACGCCGCGCTGGCTGAGCATATCCGCGCGTCTGGCGGCGGTGCTGCTGCTCGGCTGGTCGGCAGGGTTGCTCTGGTTCAGCTTCACCATGCCGGGGCCGGCACCGCTTGCCCGCCGCACCGATGCGGTGGTGGTGCTCACCGGCGGCAAGGGCCGGCTGGCGCGCGGGCTGGAAGTGCTGGAGGCGGGCAGCGCGCGCCGGATGCTGGTCTCGGGCGTGAAGCGCTCCACCACGCGCGCCATGCTGGCGGAGGCCGCCGATGTGCCGGTTCGCGCGCTCGGCCGCACCGATCTGGGCTATGGCGCGGTCGATACCCGCTCCAACGCCGATGAAACTGCGGCCTGGGTGATGCGCCGCCAGATCCGTTCGCTGCGGCTGGTTACGGCGGCGGGCCATATGCGGCGCGCCCGGCTGGAGCTTTCGCGCGTGCTGCCGGCCGATGTGGTGGTGGTGCCCGATGCGGTTCCGCACGAGGTGGGGGCGCCGGGCATTCCGGTGGAATATACCAAATGGCTGGGCCGGCGGCTGGCGCTGATGCTCGGGGCGGCCTGAGCCATGGCGGTGCTGCGCTCGCTCTTGTTCCAGCTGCTTTTTTATGCGGGCACCGTGCCTATCGTGCTGTCCACACTGGTGTTCAGCCTGCTCGATGAAAAGGCGCGCTACCTGTTTCCCCGGCTATGGGGCGTGTGGTTTCTGTTCTGCGCGCGGGTGTGCGTGGGGGTGAAGCTGCGGGTGGAGGGCCAGATCCCCACCGAGCCGGCGCTGATCGCGCTGAAGCACCAGAGCGCGTTCGAGACCATGGCGATATTGGCACTGTTCGACCGGCCGGCGACGGTGATGAAGGCAGAGCTCAGGTCCATCCCGCTCTGGGGCTGGGCAGCCGCACGGCACGGCGCCATCTTCGTGGACCGGCAGGGCTCATCGGCCATGCTGCGGGCCATGATGAAGGCCGCTGCCGCCGCTGTTGCGAGCGGACGGCCGATCGTGATCTTTCCCGAAGGCACGCGGGTTTCGCCGGGGGAGGCGCCGCCGCTCGCCTCCGGGTTCGCGGGCCTGTACAAGGTGGCGCGGCTGCCGGTGGTGCCGGTGGCGCTCGATTCCGGCCGGCTCTGGCCCAAGGCCTTTGTCCGCCACCCCGGCACGATCCTGTTCCGCATTGGGGAGCCGATTGCGCCGGGGCTGCCGCGCCCCGAGATCGAGGCACGGGTCCATGCCGCGATCAACGCGCTGGAGCCGCTTTCATGAAGCGCAAGCTGCCGCTCTGGCTCTCGCTGGTGCCGCTGCTTGCCGGCGCTGCCATCTATTATCTGTTGTGGCGCGGCTGGGCGGCCGATTTCGAGGCCGAGGTTGCCCGCTGGGTGCCGGGCACGCCGCTCACCATCATCGGCTTTCCCTACCGGTTGGAAGCGAACCTGCCGCAGGCAAGGCTGAGCGGCGGCGACACCGTGAAGCTGGCAGCGGAGGCAGCCTCGGCACAGGTCAACCGCGGCCCCTGGCAGCCGGCGCTCACCGTTATACAGATGGAGGAGCCGCGTTTTTCCGCGCTTGTCGGCCCGGCGCTTGGCACCAGTATCGGGGGCCGCTCGGCGATAGCCAGTGTCAATTGGGCGGAGGCGCGGCTGCAGCGGCTTTCGGTGGTGGTCCAGTCTGCCAGGGCGGCGCTGGCGGGCTCGGCGCTGGCCATCGGGGCAGATACACT
>JBBQIP010000215.1:0-3842 GCA_038325045.1 Sphingomonadales bacterium | reverse complement strand
TTGCCCCGAAGATTGGCGGCGTCACACTGGACGATGGCAGCAAGCTTGCCGCCCACCATCAACTGGCTGGTGGACCCTCCGTGCTGTTCGATGCGGTGGCACTGGTGCTGTCCGACGCGGGCGCTGCCCTGCTCAGCGAAGAAGCTGCTGCCGTGGCATGGGTGAACGATGCGTATCAGCATCTGAAAGCGATCGGCCATACCTCGGAAGCCGGGCCTCTGCTGGCAGCTGCAGGTGTCGTGGAGGACGATGCAACCGTTGCTCTTGCCTCGGCGGATGCGGTTGCCACGTATCTCGAAGCTGCATCCAGGGGCCGGTGCTGGCCGCGCGAGGCACTGGTTCGAACCGTTCACTGAGGTGGCCTCACCACTTTGGACAGTTCTACCAACGCTCGATGAGGAAGACTCATCGAGTTCGGCCTATCGACCGGCGCGAGAGGAGCGCTTGCGGCTGCGCGGCTAGGCAGATTGACCGCAGGGCACGAAACTGCCGGGGGCAGGCTCGCACGAAATCGCGAAGCTGCCATCGACGCTTGCACTCCCCTTCCCAGCCATTTGAATAGCATATGACATGTCTGCTGATAGGAACGGTTAACTGACTGTCACCATGGGTCAGCATCTTCAAGCTGGTGGTCATGATGGCAACGGGGTTGGATGGATGATGCGCTTTGTGCTGGGTTTGCTGGCTATGCTGCTTGGCGGGTGGCTTCTGGCTTCGCTGACTTTGGGCGCTCGGGGCTGGGACGGTCCGGTCACAAACAACTTCGACGGCGAGCGCTTCCAGATGCCGGGCGGGGTGACGGTGGGGGACAAGGGGTTTCTCGATCTGCTGCGATGGCAGACGAGCCGTGAGCCGGCGGCCTGGCCGGCGAAGGTGGCGATCGTACCTGCGAAGCCGGCGGGGCGCGTGGATGGCGAACGGATTGTCGCCACGATGGTGGGGCATGCGACCATGCTGCTGCAGACCGAGGGCCTGAACATACTGACCGATCCGATCTGGAGCGAGCGGGCAAGCCCGGTAGCGTTTGCCGGACCGCAGCGGGTGACGGCGCCGGGGATTGCCTTCGACGATTTGCCGAAGGTGGATGTCGTGCTGGTGAGCCATGGGCATTGGGATCATCTGGATGTGCCCACGCTGAAGCGGCTGTGGGGCAGAGACCGGCCGAAGATCATCGTGCCGCTGGGGCATGGCGCGCTGCTGCGGCGCCATGGCATCGCGGCGGTCGAGGCCGATTGGGGGCAATCACTTGTGCTTTCGCCGACCGCGAGCGTGGTGCCAGAGCGGGTGCAGCACTGGACGTCGCGTTGGGGCATCGATCGCAATCGTGCGCTTTGGGCGGGCTATTCGCTGCTGCTGCCTGGCGGCACGATCTACTTTGCGGGTGACACCGGCTATGGCTCGGGCGATTTCTTCCGCGAAGTGCGGCGGCACGGGCCGGTGCGGCTGGCGCTGTTGCCGGTGGGGGCTTACGAGCCGCGCTGGTTCATGGAGACGCAGCACTTGAACCCGGCCGAGGCGGTGAAGGCAATGCGGGACCTGGGGGCGGCTGACGCCATCGGGCTGCACTGGGGGACATTCCAGCTCACCGATGAAGGCTGGGACACGCCGCGGGCAGAGCTTGCAGTGGCGCTCAGGGAAGCGGGTGTGGCGGCGGAAAGGTTTCCGACTTTGCTGGCCGGGGAAGCGCGTGCGTTTCAGGGGAGCGAGGCAGCCGCCCCGCTCCCCGAAACGATCATGCGTTGACAGTTTCGATCGCGCGGCGGCGGCGGGCGGCAAAGCCGACCAGACCGAAGCCCGAGATCATCATCGCCCAGGTGGCCGGCTCGGGGATCGCCTGGCTGTACAGCACGAGGCGACCGCGCAGGAATGCTTCGTTGACCGCCCGCTCCTGGGTCAGGAAGTTGGTAACCGGGTTGCCATCGACCAGGAAGCCGACGACATCGAGGGCATAGTTGTAGCCATCGATGGTGAAGAATTCCGACTGGCCGTTGAAGTTGCTGAGCACGCGATCTGCGCAGCCGTTGATGTTCACACCCTGGCCGTTGGCGCCGCCATAGGCACAAGGGTCTGCGCCGTTGGGCGTTTCATCGTGATCGAAGAAATAGACGAAATCCACGGTGTCGAGATAGTTGCCGTCGACAAATATGTTCGTCGTCAGCCGCAGCTTGGCGCTGCTGATCGAAGTGCCGCCGCTGATCGGCTGGTTGACATGGCGGAACACCCCGATGTTGGTGGTGGCGCTGCCGCCCGGCGGGTTCACCGTCAGTTGCGGGATTGCGATAGTGTCAAAATCATAGCCTGACTGGCCGAAGCCGGTGCCAGTTCCCCAGCGCGCGCTGGCGTTCGCGGTGCCGTTTCCGGTGAAGCTCGGAGCCGGGCCGCCGAGCGACACGACGTCGAACCAGGTGGCTTTGATGTCGGTGAAATCGACGACCGCAGCAGACGCAGGCGCTGTGGCAAGGATGGCGCAGCCGGCAAGGGCTGCAAAGGCAGTGAACAGTTTCATGGATCAAACCCCGATTAAGCGGCTGTGCCCTCCACAACCGATTTGGCGTTTCTACACGCGCGCCATGCCAACTGCCAGAATGAATTGGCATTAACCGGGCAGGAAAATGGTTAACGAGAATTGATAAAGTTCTTGCGGAGTGTCGGCGTAACAATCCTGGCCAGCGAACCGCAATGGCTGATGGCCATCAGGAGAATTCGTGCGCTTTCGCCTGCTTTCGTTCGCCAATCTCCTGTTGGCCGTTCCGGCTGCTGCTGCGGCGCGCAAGTTGGTGGAGCTTTTGCAGAGCCAGGGCTGCTCATCGTGTCCGCCAGCCAATGCGGCGTTGAATGCCATTGCCGATCGGCCGGATGTGATCGCGCTCGGCTATGCCGTCACCTGTTGGGATCAGCTGGGCTGGCCCGACAAGTTTGCCAGGCCCGCCTTCACGGCGCGGCAGCAAGATTGTGCGGCGGCGATGCGGGCCGCCAATGTTTATGCGCCGCAACTGGCCGAAGCAGAGGTGTCAGATGTCGCCGCGGCAGGGCAGCGCTGACGGACGCAATCCGCTCGCCACCCTGATTGCAGAGGTGACGTCTGTTGCTGGCTGGGCAATCGGCATAACAAGGCTCGGGTATATGGGAATGCAGCGCAATCCTCTAGAGGTGCCCAATCGGAATGCGTGTGAAAGGCAAAGTGTTTGACCACAGCATCGACAGCGATCGTAACCGGTGCATCATCCGGGGTTGGGCTGTGGGCCACAAAGGCGCTTGTGGCGCGCGGCTGGCATGTCGTGATGGCGTGCCGCGATCTCCCCAAGGCGCAAGCCGCTGCGCGCGAAATCGGGATCGATCCGTCGGCTGTGACGCTGTTGTTAATCGATCTGGGCGCTCAGGCCAGCGTCCGCGCCTTTGTGGAGGCCTTCCGCGCAACCGGATTGCCGCTTGATGCGCTGGTGTGCAATGCCGCCGTTTATCTGCCCCTGCTGAAGGCACCGATGCGCTCGCCCGAGGGCTATGAAATCAGTGTCGCCACCAACCATTTCGGGCATTTTCTGCTGGCCAATCTGCTGCTGCCGGATCTGCAGGCATCGCTGGCACCCAGGCTGATCACGCTGGGCACGGTGACGGCAAACTCGGCGGAATTCGGCGGCAAGGTGCCGATTCCGGCGCCGGCGAATCTTGGCGCACTCGAGGGGCTGGAAGCGGGCTTTCAGGCACCGATCGCGATGATCGATGGCAAGCCTTTCAAGGCCGGAAAGGCCTACAAGGATTCGAAGCTGTGCAACATGATCATCAGCCGCGAGCTGCACCGGCGCTTTCATGCCAGCACCGGCATTGTTTTCAACAGCCTGTAT
>JBBQIP010000214.1:0-3984 GCA_038325045.1 Sphingomonadales bacterium | reverse complement strand
CGGCGCCTTTGTTTTCCAGCCGAGCTGGCACCAGCCCGGTGATCGCACCTTGTTGGGCCAGCGCTTTGCCGCCGGCGGCGAGGCGCAGGGCCGGGCCATGCTCACCATGCTCGCCCGCCACCCCGCCACTGCGCGCCATATATGCGGCAAGCTTGCCCGCCACTTCGTTTCCGACCAGCCGCCAGCGGCATTGGTGGACCGGCTGGTGGCGGCCTGGCAGGCGAGCGACGGCCAGCTCACCGCTGTTTACAAGGCGCTGGTCACTGCACCCGAAGCCTGGGCGGCCGATGCGCGCAAGTTCAAAACCCCCTGGGACTGGCTGGTATCCTCGGTGCGCGGCATCGGCGCCATCAATGCTGACATGCGCGCCGCGCTCACCCTCAACCTGCTCGGCCAGCCGGCATGGCGCCCCGGATCGCCGGCCGGCTGGGACGATGTGGCAGCCCATTGGGCAGCACCCGATGCGCTGCTGCGGCGGGTGGAAGTGGCCGGCCAGATCGCCCGGCTGAGCGGCGACCGGATCGACGCCCGCAGCCTTGCCCCCCGGATGCTGCCAGGCCAACTCACCCCCGCCACCAGCGCCGCGCTGGCGCGCGCCGAAAGCCCCTCGCAGGCGCTGGCCTTGATGCTGGTTGCGCCCGGATTCCTGTGGAGGGCCTGATGCTCAACCGCCGCCATATCCTTGCCGGCCTCGGCGGCGCCCTTGCCGTGCCCGGCCTCGCGCTCGCGGCGCCGCCAACCGAGCGCCGGCTGGTCGTCATCCTCATCCGCGGCGCCATGGACGGGCTGGCAACGGTGATGCCGCTGGGCGACCCTGCCTATGCAGCGCTGCGCGGCCGTTTTGGCCCGCCGGCAAATGCGGGCGCGCCGGTGCGGCTCGATCCGCTGTTCAGCCTGCACCCGGCGTTGAAGGAAACGGCGGCGCTCTATGCAAAGGGCGAAGCTGCCTTTGTGCACGCAGTTGCCTCCCCCTACCGCGAACGCTCGCATTTCGAGGCGCAGAACGTGCTCGAAACCGGCGGCACATCTGCCTATGCGCTGAAGGACGGCTGGCTCAACCGGCTGCTGCCGCTGCTGCCCAGCGCCGAACCGGCGGTGGCCCTCAACCCGACCGTACCGATGTTGCTGCGAGGGTCCGCCCCTGCCACGTCGTTCGCACCCTCGCAGCTTCCGGGTGCAGACGCGGATCTGATGGAGCGCGTTGCTGCGCTTTACGAGGCCGACCCGCTGCTCCACCGGCTCTGGGGCGAGGCGACCCAGGCGCGCGAAATGGCCGGCACTGACGGCAAGGGCCAGTCCAACCCGGCGGCACTGGGCCGGCTGGCCGCCACCTTTCTCGCCAAGCCGGGCGGCGCACGGGTCGCGGTTATCGATACCGGCGGCTGGGACACGCATTCGGCGCAGGCTGGCCGCCTCAACAACCAGCTCCGCCAGCTCGATTCAGCCATCGCCGCCCTGGCTACCGGGCTCGGCCCGGCCTGGCAGCAGACCCTGGTCATCGCCGCCACCGAGTTTGGCCGCACCGCAGCGCCCAACGGCACCGGCGGCACCGATCATGGCACCGGCGGAGCGGCCATCCTTGCCGGTGGCGCATTGGCGGGCGGCCGGGTGGTGGCAGATTGGCCGGGGCTGGCGCCGTCGCAGCTTTACGAAAGCCGGGACCTGCGCCCCACCACCGACCTGCGCGCGCTGTTGGCCGGGCTGGTCGCCGAGCACTTCAGCCTGGATGCGCAGCGCGTCGCAAGTCAGGTTTTCAGCGAGCCGAAACTGCGGCCGATCACCGGCCTTGTGGCCGTTTGAGCGCGTTCTTGCTCGCGCTCAGCGGTTGCGAAACCAGCCGGTAACCGCAAAGCGACCAAGCGGCGCAAAGGCCGCGACCACACTGACATGGTGGCGAAGCGGCACGGTAAAAAGCGTCAGGCTATTGAAACGCGGCATGCAGCCGTGCCGGATATCACCCTCAGCATCGAGGATGTTCAGATAGCCGCCCCAGTCCGGCTTCCAGTCCCGCGCCATGTGCAACACATAGGCCAGCTGCCGGCCTTCGCTTTCCACCAGATCATCATGCTCGGTAAGAAAATGGCCGCCGGCGTAAAGCGTCGCCTGGGCATCGGCCCGCAAGATATCTTTCCGCCCGGAAACAGTACGCGCGAAATCCAGCCATTCGGGCGCGTTTAGCGCCTCCAACAGCCCATAAAGCGGATGGCCGGGATGCCATTGCTCCCGATACGCCTCCACAACCGGGTATCGGCCATACAAGAAAGCGAAACGGCCCTGGCTGGCGGCGGATGCGGCAGCATTGCCTATGGCAGCCTTGCTGGCGGGCGGCAGCGCCTGCAATTGATCGGCCCGCTCATAGCGGCCATGGGGTTGGCCGTCCCCGGCCCAGGCCAGCCCCCAGGGCGTCTGGTGGCGCAGCGCCGACCACAAGATTTCCGCCGCTTCGGGAACCAGCGCCCCCTCGATCTGCACAAAACCGTCGCGCGCCAGCCCGGCGGCAATTGCCTGATGATCAAGGGCCGGGTTGAGCAAAAACTCCACTTGAGAGGCAGCGCTTTGTGTCGTCACTGGTATCACTGCTCCGCAAATCACACCGTAAGCCATGTGTCGGACAGGGGCCGGACCGGGTCAAGGCCGAGAGGCTGCTGCCTCAACTGCTGACCAGCGCCAGCTGGCCGTCGCCTTCATCCACCCGCACGGTGCCGCCATCCGCCACCAGGCCTTCGAGGATAAGCTGCGCCAGCGGGTCCTGCAGGTGGCGCTGCACGGCGCGCTTCAAGGGCCGGGCGCCATAAACCGGGTCATAGCCCACCCGCGCCAGCCAGCGCCGCGCGCTGTCGGTCAGTTCCAGCGCGATCTTGCGGTCCTTCAGCAGCGCCTGCACGCGGGCCACCTGCAAATCCACAATCGGCGCCATGGCATCCATGCCCAGCCGCTGGAACAGCACGATCTCGTCCAGCCGGTTCAGGAACTCGGGGCGGAAATGGCCGCGCACCACTTCCATCACCTGCCGCTCCGCCTCGCTCACCGGCGCCCCGTCGGGAAGCCCCGCAATAAACTGCGAGCCGAGGTTGGAGGTGAGGATGATGAGCGTGTTGGTGAAATCTACCGTCCGGCCCTGGCCATCGGTCAGCCGGCCATCATCAAGCACCTGCAGCAGCACGTTGAACACATCGCCGTGCGCCTTCTCCACCTCGTCGAACAGCACCACCTGATAGGGCCGCCGCCGCACCGCTTCGGTCAGCACGCCGCCTTCCTCATAGCCCACATAGCCCGGAGGGGCGCCGATCAGCCGCGCCACCGAATGCTTTTCCATGAACTCGCTCATGTCGAGCCGCACCATCGCGCGCGGATCATCGAACAGGAACTGCGCGAGCGCCTTGGTAAGCTCGGTCTTGCCAACGCCCGTCGGCCCCAGAAACAGGAAGCTGCCCAGCGGCCGGTTCGGGTCCTGCAGGCCCGCCCGCGCCCGGCGCACGGCGGCCGAAACCGCCTTCACCGCAGCCCCCTGCCCGATCACCTGAGCAGACAGGATTTCTTCCATCTTCAGCAGCTTCTCGCGCTCGCCCTCCAGCATCCGGTCTACCGGAATGCCGGTCCAGCGGCTTACCACGGCGGCAATATCGTCGGCGGTCACCTCCTCGCGCACCATGGCATCCGCCGTGGCGCCCTCGGCTTCGGCCAGCTGGCGCTCCAGCTCGGGAATGCGGCCATAGGTCAGCTCGCCGGCGCGCGCATAATCGCCGCCGCGCTGCGCCTGCTCCACCTCCAGCCGGGCGCCGTCCAGCGCTTCCTTTATCCTTGTAGCGCCAGCCAGCTTGTCCTTTTCGGCCTGCCAGCGGGCGGTGAGCGCGGTCGATTCCTCCTCAAGCCCGGCCAGCTCCGCGCGCAGCGCCGCCAGCCGCTCCTTCGATGCCGCATCGCTTTCGCGCGCCAGCGCCGCCTCCTCGATCTTCAGCTGCACGATCCGCCGGTCGAGCGCCT
>JBBQIP010000213.1:0-4003 GCA_038325045.1 Sphingomonadales bacterium | reverse complement strand
GGCCCTGGATCATGACCGCGTCGCGGTCGGCTTCGGCGAGTTTGAGGGAGGCGCGGGCGAGTTCGCGTTCCGCCAGTGCCAGTCCGGAGACGAGGGCGGCTTCGAGGCTGGGGTCGGCGCGGCGCTGGCTTTCGGGCACGCGGGTGTAGCGGTCCACCAGTTCGGGCAGGTGTTTTTTGAGCAGCCGGTCGATGTCGGTGGTCACTTCATTGGGTTCGGCGACGTTTTTCAGCTGTTCATCGAGCGTGGCCAGTTGTGCGCCCAGCGCATCGAGGCGCGGGCCGGCGGCGAGCGGCAGGTCGCGGCGTTTGCGTTCGAGCCAGGCTTCGGTGACCGCGGGGAGGGCGGCGAGCGGGGCGGCATCGATGGTCTGGGCGCCGGGGGCATCCCCATCCCACACCAGCGACAGGCCGATGCCGATGGCGCCCAATAGCACCAGCAGCACCAGTGCGGTGGTGCCGATGGGGCCTACCACAAGCCCCCAGACGAGCGGCCCGAGCACGAAGGCAGCAAGCACGATGAGGGCGCGGCGCATGCGGCGGGCGGCGCTGGCGGCGCGCCGTTCCCGGTTGCGGGCGCGGGTGCGGCTGGCGGCTTCGCCGCGCGAGATACGCTCCAGCCGCTCGGTGTTGCGGGCGAGGATCACATCGGGGTCTGCCATCAGGGCAGCGCCTCGAACGGGCTGGCGGCGGGGGTGGCCAGCCTGGCCTGGGCGGCCCCTTCGGCGCGGGCGATATAGGCGCGGCTCTTGTCGATTTCGCCGGACAGGCTGGTGACGGTGGTCTTCATCGAATCGAGCGCCTTCAGCTTGAAGGTGTCGATGGCGTCCATCGTCTCATAGATGTTCTGGAAGGCGCGTTGCAGCGTTTCCAGAGGGATGGTGGAGGAGGCCGCCTGCTCATGGATGCGCGCGGTGTTGGATTTCAGCAGCTCGCCGGTCTTGTCGATGATGCCCGCCGTGGTGGTGTTGAGGGCGGTCACCTGCTCCAGCACCAGCTTCTGGTTGCTCATCGCTTCGGCCACGGTGACGGCGGTGCGGAGTGCTGCAACGGTGGTGGTGCCGGCGCGGTCCACGCCCTTCATCAGCTCGACGTTGTTTTTCTTCACCAGATCGAGCGCCAGATAGCCTTGCACGCTCACCGCCAGCTGGGTGAGCAGATCCTGGGTGCGCTGGCGGGTCTGGAACAGGGCGGATTCGCGCAGCGCCTTGGCTTTGGCGGGGTCGGCATAGTCCAGCTCGTTCGCCTTGTCCTCAAGCCGGCTGTCGAGGGTTTTGGAGACATGGACCATCTGTTCGAGCTTGCCCATCGCCTCCCAAAGCTTGGTGCGCTCCTGATCGATGGCGGCATTGTCCATCAACAGCTCGTCCTTGCCGTCCTTCAGCCGCACCAGAATGGCCTGGATGTTGGTCTGGGCGGACTTGTAGCCATCGAAATAGCCGCGCAGCCGGTTGCCGCCAAAGGGGATAAGGCCGAACAGCTTCTTGCGCGTGGTTAGGTCGCCCTTGCCCGAGGGGTCGAGGTCTTCGATCGTGCGGCGAAGTGCTGTGAGATCGGTGCCGATGCCGTTTTCCTTGTCGATGGCGCGGGTGGGCCGGTCGAGGAAGCGGTTCGATTGCCCGGCGGCCTCCGCAATTTCGCGCGCGCCGAGGCTGGTGAGCGCATCGACCTTCTTGCCGAATTCCGGGCTGGCGGCATCTTCGGCGAGCAGCGCATCGACATAGGCATCGACGCGCTTGTCCAGCTCGGCGGTCTGTTCCGGCTTCAAGGGCACCAGCCCCGCCGCCCTGGCCGGCGCGACAACGGAGACCGGCGCTGGTGCTTCGAGCGTGATGGGGGCTTCGTCGGCCATTGCGGGCTCCTGCTGATGCGACAGGGCCTTGTATCACCTCGATAGGGCCCACTCTACTGTGTCGGGATGAAGGGGGGCGGATTCAAGGGTGGGGGGAGCTGGGCGTGTGGCGGGGTGCTTCGGAGTCGCTCACTCCTTCACAAACGCGGCGGCGATTTCGAGGCGGACTTCGTCGGAGATCATCGGGATGGCGGTGGTGATGCCGAACTCGCTGCGGCGCAGAATGGTCCGGGCCTGGAAGCCGATATTTTCCTTGCCGCCCATTTGGGCGGGCATCTTGCCGGCGCCGTAGAAGCGGGTTTCTAGGGTGAGGGGGCGGGTGATGTTGTTGAAGGTGAAGTTGCCGGTGATGCTGGCCATCTGGCCTTCGATGCGGACGCTGGTGGAGACGAAGCGGGCGGGGGCGGGGTTGGCGCCGAAGAAATCGGGCTTGGCGGCGCCGGTGGCGGCGCGGAGCAGGTGTTCGGTGAGGCCGGGGCTGGCGGTGGTGACCTGGGCGACGGGGATGGTGATATCGACCTTTGTGGCGGCGGGGTTGGCGGGGTCGAGCATCAGGGTGCCGGTGATGCTGCCGAACAGGCCGGTGTAGGGGGTGATGCCGAGGTGATCGACCTCCCAGCGGACGAGGGTGTGATTGGGATCGGCCTTGTAGCTGCCGCCGGTGACGGCGGCGGGGTTCGGCTGGCCGGGGGTTTGCGGCTGCTGGGCGGCGAGCGGGGTGGCGATAAGTGCGAGGGCGAGAAGGGCGGGGGTGAGGAGACGGGTACGCAGGGGCATTGGGTGTTCCTTCGGGCGGGGGGACGGGTGGAGATTGGGGGCAGATTGGCGGCTGCGGCGGGGAAGCGCAACCGGGAGAGGGAAGCCGGAGCGGCCTTTGGGGCAGGGTCTTTTCTTTTGGGGCAGCGTGGCTTATGTGCGGGGCATGATCGGTCATGGTCTTCCCCTGCGACTTACGCGCCTCCGGGCGCGCTGAAGGCGCTGTGGCCCGGGCGGGCGGCAGCTAGCCGCGCCCGGAGGATGTTTCGAGCCGATATCTCAGCATCAGGAATTGACGGGGTTTTCCCATGACCGACATGATCAGGATTTTCGACACCACCTTGCGCGACGGCGAGCAGTCTCCCGGCTGCTCGATGAACCTGGAGGAGAAGCTGAAGGTTGCCGCCCAGCTGGAAGCGCTGGGGGTGGACATCATCGAGGCGGGTTTCGCGATTGCCAGCGAGGGCGATTTCGAGGCGGTGCAGGCAGTGGCCCGCCAGTCCGAGCGCGCGATCGTGGCCAGCCTGGCGCGCGCGGCGGCGCCCGACATCGAGCGGGCCTGGGCGGCGGTGAAGCCGGCGCGCTTCCCCCGCATCCACACCTTCATCGCCACATCGCCGCTGCACATGCGGGTGAAGCTGAACAAGACGCCCGAACAGGTGCTCGATGCCATTGCCGCCTCGGTGGGCCATGCGCGATCATTGTGTGAGGATGTGGAATGGTCCGCCGAGGATGCCACTCGCACGGACCCGGATTATCTGTGCCGGGCGGTGGAGGCGGCGATTGCGGCGGGTGCCACCACCATCAACCTGCCCGATACGGTGGGCTATGCGACGCCGGAAACCTATGGGGCGATGTTCCGCGATGTGCTGAACCGGGTGCCCAATGCCGACAAGGCGATCTTCTCCACCCATTGCCACAATGATCTGGGGCTGGCGGTGGCCAACACGCTGGCGGCTGTGATGGCGGGCGCCCGGCAGGTGGAAGCGACGGTGAACGGTATCGGCGAGCGCGCCGGCAATGCGGCGGTGGAGGAAATCGCCATGGCCATCCGGGTGCGCCACGATGTGCTGCCGGTGCGGACGGGGATTGTTTCGACCGAGATCACGCGGGCTTCGCGGCTGGTGAGCGGCATTACCGGCATGGCGGTGCAGGCCAACAAGGCGATCGTGGGGGCCAATGCCTTTGCGCACGAAAGCGGCATCCACCAGGACGGGATGCTGAAGGACAGCTCGACCTATGAGATCATGACGCCGGAAAGCGTGGGGCAGGGGGCGACCAACCTGGTGCTGGGCAAACATTCCGGCCGCGCCGCCTTCCGCCAGAAGCTGGGCGAGATGGGCTATGCGCTGTCGGACAATGAATTTGCCGATGCCTTCAAGCGGTTCAAGGATCT
>JBBQIP010000212.1:0-4024 GCA_038325045.1 Sphingomonadales bacterium | reverse complement strand
CCCCACGCGGCCGCAGGGCGTGCCCTATCGCGGGCCGGAAAATGCGGTGACATATGGAAAAGGCGCGTTCCCCGATGGCTATGCGCGGATCGTTGAACCGAACCATGTAGCAGGCGCCATTGCCGTGGAGGCGAGCCCCTGGATAGAGGATAATCTGTGGCTGCTGGAAACAGCGGCGCGGCATGAGATCATGGTCGCCGTGATCGGCAATATCGATCTTCTGGCGCCAGACTTTGGTGTGCTGCTGACGCGGTTTGCGCGCAATTCGCTGTTTCGCGGTATCAGGTCCGGCAATCTGTGGGGCCGGGATCTGGCGATGAGCCTGTCAAACCCGGCGGTGCTCGATGGCCTCAAGCAAGTTGCCCAAGCCGGGCTGGTATTCGAGACGGGCAATCCACGCATCGATTTGCTGGAGGCGGTTGTGCGGATCGGGGATGCGATACCGTCTTTGACGATCATCATCGATCATTTTCCTCGCTTCTATCCCTCTGCGGCAGAGCGGCAGCGCTATGATAATGTTGTGAGCGCATTGGCTGCTCGGCCGCGTGTCTATATCAAGATTTCGGGCGGTCCGGATCCGTTCCCCGCAAACGCCGGACCCCATGTTCCGTCTTTTGCACAGCGGCTCGACGAGATTTTGAAATCCTGGGGCAGTGATCGCCTGTTATTTGGAAGCGACTGGCCGAACGTGGAAAGAACGACACCCGTTCTGGAAGAATTTGCCCTTATTCAAGGCTATTTCTCAAAACGAAGCCGGGCGGAACAGGCGGCTTTCTATGCCGGCAATGCGGTTCAGGCCTACCAATGGCAGCCCCGCAACGCTGCCCAGCGCGAGCTTGTTTCGCGGTCTCTTTCGGGGTCATGACCTTTATTGCTTTGACCGGTTATCTTACATCGAACCGGATCAGGTCGTGGGATTGTCCTGATTCCATCCCAGATCGCGGCTGATCGCATCGGCGGTGCGTTTCACTTCCTCGGTCATGCGTTCCATGCGGGCATCATCCATATATTGCGCGGCGCTCGATACGCTGATCGCTCCGGAGATTGCGCCGCTGGCATCGCGCACCGGCGCTGCAACGCACCGGATCCGGTCTTCGTTTTCCTCGAGATCGAAGGCACAGCCCCTGGCCGCATAGCCGCGCATCCGTTGCACCCAGACACCGAATTCCACGTTGTAGCGAAACCCGGCCCGATCTTCGATGTCGTAAAGTTCCCGCCACGCTGTTTCGTTTTCCTCAAGGATCAATGCCTTGCCGATGCCGGTAGAGCGCAGCGGTTGAAGCTCGCCCACGCGCGAACTGATCTCGACGCGCCGTCCGCCCGGAATTTTATCGAGATACAGTGCGCGGTGGCCATCGCGAATTGCCAGATGCACGGTGTCGCCCGAATTGGAGGCAAGATCTTCAAGATGCTCACGGGCGATGCGTGGCAGGCTGAGATGCCGCCTGGCCAGGAATCCCAGCTCCAGGAGCTTGGGGCCTAGCGCGTAGCCCATCCGGCGAGCAAATGTCAGATATCGCTGCTCGACAAGTGTGGCCGCCAGCCTGTGCGCCGTGCTGCGGGAAAGCCCAAGCGCGGCCGATATGTCGTTAAGACTGCCGGTGCCGTTCGCCACCATTTCGACGATGCCCAACCCCCGCAGCAGTGTCTGGGCACCGGCTAGCGGCTTGGACTCGGCGGTATCGCCACCTTTGCGCGGCGGCTCGGAGCTCTCGATACCGATTGACTTTGATTGTCTCACCAATTAAAACTCCGTATCACAATGTGATTAATTAATCTAATTCTTCTTTATATCTGCCTTTAGGGGCCAGCCGTTCAATATCTGGACAAACTCCGTGTCTCACACGACTCGCAAAAGAGCGATTATTATCGACGATAAGGCCTGAAAAATTCGGGGCCGGTCAAGTGTCAGGGGAACTGGCGCAGCCGGCTCTGAAGAGGGGAAAATGGGAGGATATTGATGGGCCTACGACTTTTCCGGGTTGCTGCATCGGCATTTTCGATTGCCGGATTCATGGGCAGCGTGGCCGCCGCGCAAACAGCGAGTGACGGCGTTGTCCTTTCAACACAGGCGGATATCGCTGCAGCGCTTGCCAATGTAACCAACGGTATCGCCACCTATCCGGCGCCAACAGACAAGAGTGCGATAGCGATTCTCGCGCACCGCGAGAAAGATGGTGGGGTCGAGGTGCACGACGTGCTGAACGATCTTCTGGTTGGCCGTGAGGGTTCGGCCATGCTTTTGGTCGGCGGCCGGCATGTCGATGGCCGGGAGGCGACGCCCGGCGAGCGTCGATCCGGTCGTATTGAAGGCGGCCGGCGCATCACGATGGGTCCCGGAGATATGGTCTGGATCCCGGCGGGCGTCCCGCATCAGATGTTCATGATCGATGGGGGTTCGGTCACATATCTGGCGTTGAAATTTCAGGCGTTGCCCAAAGCGGGACCGGCACCAAAGCCTTGAGCATCTTTGCTTGAATTGCAGAGGGTTGACTGGCGCAGATCGTCGCTGAGACTCGAACTCTCTTGCAGTTTCACGGTGCGGTCTGCCGATTTCTGGCGGCAGGCAGCGTCCATCGCGGCGGGTGAATATACACCACCGACCGCCAAGGACCGGGGTAACGAGCGATGTTGTTGAACCAGACGGCAGCTGGCACTGGAGCTGGCGGTTTAGTGCGCTGGAAAATCGTCGGGCTGATGTTTGTTGTCAGCGCGGTTTCCTATCTGGACAGGAATAATCTTTCGATCGCTGCCAGTGCGATCAAGAAGGCTTATGCCCTCTCGGATGTACAGCTCGGGATGGTTTTCAGTGCATTCGCGCTTGGCTATGGGTTGAGCCAGCCTTTTGCGGGCTGGGTTGCCGATCGTTTCGGTCCGTATCTTACGATCTCCGTGGCAATCGTCTGGTGGGGTATTTTTACCGCGATGACGCCGCTGGTTCCCCAGGGGATCGCCTATGCCTTGCCGCTGCTGATCGTTGTCCGGTTGGCGCTCGGGGTGGGTGAAGCTGCGATCTTTCCGGCCAGCAATCGTCTGATATCAAGCTGGATTCCATCGTCGGAGCGCGGACTTGCGAATGGCCTGGTGTTTGCCGGCGTCGGCATCGGCGGCGGGATCGCCCCGCCGCTCGTCACCTGGATCATGATCAGCTACGGCTGGGAATGGGCATTTTATGTCAGCGCCCTGCTCGGGCTGGTTGCTGGCGCGATCTGGTTGCTGTTCGTGCGAGACAATCCGCGTGATCACAAGGCTGTCAGCCAAAGTGAACTGGCCTATATCGAGGCAGGGATGCCATCCTCAAGCCAGGGCGGGGCACCGCCGATCCCATGGAGGCGAGTGATACGCGATCGGCAAGTGATGACGCTGACGCTCAGCTATTTCTGCTTTGGCTATGTTGCCTATATTTTCTTCTCCTGGTTCTTCGTTTACCTTTCCACGGTTCGCGGGCTCGATCTGAAATCGAGTGCGATCTATTCGACACTTCCGTTTTTGGCGATGACCGTGTTCTCCACGCTTGGCGGAATGCTGTCGGACCGGCTGGCCCGGGCGCGTGGTGAACGTGTGGGGCGGTGCTTTCTCGCCGCCGCGGCAATGGTCCTCGCCAGTGTCTTCGTCGCCGCCGCGACACAGGTTGAAGACGCACGCTTTGCCAGCCTGATCCTCGCCGGCGGGGCTGGCTCGCTCTATGTTGCACAAAGCGCTTATTGGACTTTGACAGCCAATATCGGGGGAAAGTCATCCGGCATCGTTTCAGGCGTCATGAACATGGGCGCGCAGATCGGAGGCGTTATCACGGCATCGTCGACCGCGCTGATCGCGCAATCCTTCGGATGGACCGCCTCGTTCCTCGCCGCCAGCGCGGTAGCCTTTATTGGCGGCCTGATCTGGCTGCTGGTCGACCCGCACCACAGCCTGTCCGACAATAGATAAGCCAGCGTCCAAACCCTGTCAGAGCCTGTCGATGGACACCACGGCGACAAAAAAGACCTACCCGAATTGCTTCGGATAGGTCTTCAGTCGGGGT
>JBBQIP010000211.1:0-4057 GCA_038325045.1 Sphingomonadales bacterium | reverse complement strand
CGTACAATTACCTGGGTGGCCGGGCGGGGGCGCGGGCCGGTGCCGGGGGCTGCGACAACCCGCTAGCGGATGGGCCAGGCGATGGTGGCCCACCAGAGCACGCCGCCCAGAATGGCGACTGCATAGGGCAAGGGCGCACCTCTTTCGAACAGCCGGGGGCCGGGTTTGCCGGCGCGGACGCGGCGCGCGATGAGGAGGAACAGCGCCACCACCCCGCCCGCCAGCGCCACGCCGACGAGAAGCGGCAGCAGGCCGTGCAGCCCGCTCCAGGCGGCGAGTGCCGTTAACAGCTTGATATCGCCGCCGCCCATCCAGCCGCGGGCGAACACTACCAGCCCGATGGCGAAAAAGCCGAGCGGGGCCACGATATGCGAAACCCAATCGAACCCCGGCGTGACCAGCCCATAGGCCAGCGCCAGCACCAGAAGCGCTATCGAAAGCTCATCGGGAATGAGGAAGCGGCGCAGATCGGAAATCGCCGCCGCCACCACGCAGCCGAGCGCTGCTGCCGCCAGCACCGGCGGTGCCAGCGGGCCAAGATCGAGGATGGGATCGAGGATCGGATTCAAGGGCCTGGCGCCGGGGCCTTGCCCTTTGCGGGCGGGCGGGCGCGGGCCGCTTCCAGCCATTCCAGATTGGTGGCGGCCATTTTGTCGTGTTGCGGGCTGAGCGCCAGGGCGCGGCGGAAATAGGCTTCGGCAACATCGTAATCGCCGCGTGCGAGCGCTGCAAAGCCCACCATATCAAGGTCTGCCGCCAGGGTTTCGGGGGTGGAGCCGAGAAACGCCTCCTCATAGCGGCCCTGCATGGCGCGGGCCATGCGGAGGTTGTTGGCGGCAGTGGCGAGGCCCGGATCGGCGGCGACGGCGGCGGCAAGATCGGTTTCGGCCTGCGCCGCGTTGCCGCGCAGCAGCCGCGACCAGCCCCGGTTGGAGAGCGCCGCGGCATCGGCGGGCTTGATCTGCAGGGCGGCGGCATAAGCGGTTTCGGCGCGCTTCCAGTCCCGTTGCCGGTCTGCCACCACGCCGCGCGCGAGCTGGGCGCGGTAGAGGCCGGGGTCTTGCCTGATGGCGGTATCGAGCGCTTCGGCCGCGCCGGGGATGTCTTTCTCGTTCAGTCTTGCGAGGCCGAGGCCCTGCCAGGCGCGCGCGCCCACCTCCAATTCATCGAGCAGCAGGCCAAAGCCGGTCAGCGCCTCGGCACGGCGGCCGGCGGCCATGGCGAGTTCGGCCTGCCGCAGCCGCAGGTCTGGCGAGCGCGGATCCAGCTTTATCCGGCGGAGGATGGCATCGGCATCGGCGAGCCGGCGGTCGGCAATGGCGGCATCGACCAAGGCGAGTGCATCGACGGGGCTTTCAACTTCGGCGGGGGGAAGTTCGGCGGGGGGAAGCGGCTGGGCGGAGGCGGCGGCGGGGAGCAGCGCCAGAATGAGTGGCAGCAGCAGGGTAACCACCGGGCGCAGCGCCCTGCCGGTCATGCGCGGTGCAGTCTTGCGACCAGAGCTTCCAGCCGGGCGACTGCGGCCTGTTTTGCAGCCGCGATCTCATCTGTGGCGTGGCCGCTGAAGCGCGCGGCGAAGCTGTTCAGCTCGCTATCATCGCACTCGAACAGGCGGACTGAATCGTTGGCCGCAACCATGGGGCCGGGCGTATCCTGCTGCTGGCGGCCATCCCCGACCCGGCGCTGGCTGAACAGCCATGCCGGCACCATGTTCGGGTCTTCGCCGCGCGCCCAGCTCTGGCTGGCGGCGACGGCCGGCATGGCCACCAGATGCTGCGCCGGCAGCACCACGGCATCCCCGAGGCCAGCCGCGGCGAGCGGCGGCGCCGGGAGCATGACCAGCATGGAGGCGGCGGCAACCAGGCGGGGGGCCGGGGCCGGAGCGGCCGCGCGCCGCAGAAGCGCCACCGCGCGGCGGGGCAATGCGGCCTTTATGAGCGTGGCGGTTTCGATGCTGGCCACAAGGGGCTCGGCGGCTACCGACACCGGGCCGGTGGCGCGCGGCGGCATTTTTACGAAAGCGAGATAGGCGCGGGGCGCTTCGATGTGCACGGGCGCGGAAACAGCTTGCGCGCGGGCACTCTCCGCTTCGGCAAGCTGCTGGGAGACCCGGGCATCATCGGCCTCGGTCCAGCGGCGGGGGACCATGGTGAGGGCGGCCATATCCCCCAGCGTGGCCACCACAGCCGGCAGGGGTACAGCGCCGCCGACCACCAGCATCGCCTCGCCGTCGGATGCGGTCTCTACCCGGGCGTTGGTGGCGGCGGGAAGGCGGGGACGCAGCGCCAGCTGGGCGGTTTGCAGCGGGGCGGGTGCCGCGCTGGCGCGGGGCAGATCGGCCAGCGCGAGCTCGGCGTTGGCGGGAAGGCTCGAAAGCGCGATTTCGGCTGGCACGGCCTGCATGGCCGCCGTTGCCGTGGCGGCTGTGAGCCGCGCCGAAATGCGGCTGAGCAGGCGTTGTGCCGTGGCGGTGGCGGTGGCATCGCCGGTTCTGGTGGCGGCCTGGAGGAAGGGAATCGCCTCCCGGTCCTTGCCTTGCAGCACCAGCGAATAGCCGAGGTTGGAGAGCAGCGGCGCATTTTCGGGCGCAATGGCCAGTGCCGCCTCATACCAGCCGCGCGCCACATCGTGGCGGCCCATCCGGTCATAGGATACGGCGAGGCCGTTCATCGCATCGACCGAATCCGGTGCCTCCGCCAGCGCGCGGCGGAAGGATGCCATGGCGCCGGTTACATCGCCGCTGGCCAGCTGCAGCTTGGCGCGTTCGTAATTATCGGAAAGCGTGGGCGCCTGCGCGCGGGTGGCTTCGGCGCGGGCGGCCATGGCGGCCTTCAGCGCCTCTGCCTGGGCCTTCAGCCCATCGGAGGTGCGGGCCTGTGCCTGGCCGGCGGCGCTGGCGGCCAGCACGCCGGCAAGGCCGGTGAAGCCGGCGATGCGGGCGCCGGGGCTGTTCGGTGTGGGGAGATTACTCACCTTCTTCGACACTGCCATCATCCACCTTCTCCATACTCACACGGATCGAGATCGCGGCCGGCAGCATGAGCACCGAAACCATGGTGGGCAGCAGGCAGGTGACCAGCGGCACCGCCAGCAGCACCGGAATACGCATCGCCTTTTCCTCGGCGCGCATCCGCCGCGCTTCGCGCATTTCGGTTGCGTAGATTTTCAGCGCCTGGGCGATGGAGGCGCCCAGCCGGTCCGACTGGATGATGAGGGTGACGAAGGCGCCGATCTCCGGAACCGCCGTGCGCCGGGCGAGGCTGCGCAGCGCCTCCTCCCGCGAGCGGCCGGCGCGAAGCTCCAGCGACACCACGGCGAAGAGGTTTGCGATCAAGGGGTGCGAGCGGCTGATTTCGGTGCCCACCCGGCTGAACGCTGCGTCCAGCCCGAGCCCGGCTTCCACGCACACCAGCATGAGATCGAGCGTATCAGGAAAGCCGTTCAGGACTTCCTTCTGGCGCTCCGAGGTTTTTGAATTGACTATGAAATTGGGCAGGTACAGCCCGACGGCGGCGAGGCCGACCACGATGAGATACAGGTTGGCGGGGCTTGGCCATTCGTTGGCGAGCGACATGATGAGCAGGGCGAACAGCGGAACCGCCAGCGTGAGAACGGTGCGGGTAAGCACGAACACGCGCGGCGCAAACGGCTGTTCATAGCCGGCCAGCATCAGCTTTTCAGCGAGCGATTCCGCTTTGGAATCAGCCAGCGACAGGCCGCGCCGTTCAACCTCCGCGACGATCTTCGCCCAGACCGAGCCGGTCTGGTCGGTCCTGAGGCTTACGGCGTCCTGCGCGGGCTGCGACTTGCGCGGGGCTGTCGGCATCTTGCCGGCCAGCCGCTCGGTGATGTTGACCCGGCGCTGCAGCATGGGCGCGATCGCCGCCACCGCCAGTGCCACGGCTGCGAAGACCAGCACCAGCACCAGGCCGTTTACCAGGGTATCGGAGCCGCCCATGACCTAGACCTTGATATCGATGATGCGGCGCATGAGCGTGATGCCGACGGTGTAGAGCATCGCGGTGCCGATGACGCCGGGCAGGAACCACTTGTCATC
>JBBQIP010000210.1:0-4076 GCA_038325045.1 Sphingomonadales bacterium | reverse complement strand
TGGCTGCTGAGCCCCGACAATGAGCTGACCCCCGGCATCATTGCCGAGGTGATCGCCGGCCGGCTGCAGCGCTTCCACGACAGCGAGCGGTTGCGCCGTGCGCTGGGCTTCTTTGCCGAGCAGAAGAAGCGGGCGGATGCGCACCAGCCGCCGATCAAGCGCACGCCCTACTTCTGCTCGGGCTGCCCGCACAACAGCTCCACCAAAGTGCCCGAAGGCAGCCGCGCGCTCGCCGGCATCGGCTGCCATATCATGGCGATGTGGATGGACCGGGCAGAGACCTACACCCAGATGGGCGGCGAAGGGGTGACCTGGGTGGGCGAGGCGCCGTTCAGCAAGGATACCCATGTGTTCGCCAACATCGGCGACGGCACCTATTTCCATTCCGGCATGCTCGCCATCCGGCAGGCGATCGCGGCCAAGGTGAACATCACCTACAAGATCCTCTACAATGATGCTGTCGCCATGACCGGAGGGCAGACGCCCGATGGCGAAGTCAGCGTGCCACAGGTTGCCGAGCAGATGCTGGCCGAGCGCGCCAAGGCCGTGGTGGTGGTGACCGAGGATCTGGCCCGCTATGAAGGCGTGGTGCTGCCGGCCAGCGTGCGGCTGCTGGACCGGGGCGAACTGCGGACGGTGGAAACGGAATTCGCCGCCACGCCCGGTTGCACGGTCATCATCTTCGACCAGACCTGTGCGGCCGAAAAGCGCCGCCGCCGCAAACGTGGCCAGATGGTGGACCCCGGCACCCGCGTGTTCATCAATGCCGCCGCCTGCGAGGGCTGCGGCGACTGTTCGGTGCAATCCAACTGCGTGTCGGTGGAACCGCTGGAAACCGAGCTGGGCCGCAAGCGGCGGATCAACCAATCAAGCTGCAACAAGGATTATAGCTGCGTGGCCGGCTTCTGCCCCAGCTTCGTGACCATCGACGGCGCGGTTCTGGCCGGCAGCAACCACCCCGCCATCAACCGCGAAGCAGCCCCGGAGCCGGCACTGCCCAAGGCCGGCCACGGCTATAACATCATGGTGACCGGCATCGGCGGCACCGGCGTGCTCACCGTATCGGCGCTGCTCGGCACGGCCGCGCATATCGAAGGGCTGGCTGCCACAACCGCCGATATGGCCGGCCTCGCCCAGAAGGGCGGCGCAGTGTACGCCCATGTCCGCATCGGCGAGCGGGATGAAGATCTGCTTTCCCCCCGGATCATGGCCGGCTGTGCAGACCTGGTGCTGGCCTGCGATACGGTGGTGGCCGCCGACAAGCCGGTGCAGGCGATGATGACCGCCGAGCGCACCGCCCTGATGGCCAATGCCGATATCGCGCCGACTGCGGATTTCGTCCGCAACCGGGATTTCGATTTTCAGGGTGCGGAGGTCATCCGCACCCTGAGCGGCGCCGCGCGCCCCGACGCGCAGCATTTTCTGGCCGCCGAGCGAGTGGCGGTGGCGCTGCTGGGCGATGCCATCGGCGCCAACCTGCTGCTGCTCGGCGCTGCCTGGCAAAAGGGGCTGGTCCCACTCGCCCGCGCCAGTATCGAGGCAGCCATCCGGCTGAACGGCGTGGCGGTGGACTTCAACCTGGATGCCTTTGCACTGGGCCGCGAGCTGGCCCATGCGCCCGGCACCGTGGCCGCGCGCGTGGAAGCAGCCTCCGGCCCCGCCCCTGCCCTGCCACCGGCCAGCCTGGACGAACTGCTCCGCCGCCGGTCTGCGGACCTGACCGCCTATCAGGACAGCAAACTGGCGGCGCGCTTTGCGAGCCTTGCCGCGCGCGCACGCTCTACGGGCGGTGAAGCCTTTGCAACCATTGTGGCGAACAGCCATTACAAGCTGCTGGCCTATAAGGATGAATATGAAATCGGCCGGCTTTATTCCGATGGGCGCTTTGCCGCCGCGATGAAGGCCCAGTTCGCCGGCGGCACACCTTATGTATGGCTGGCGCCGCCGCTGCTCGCACGCACCGACCCCGCCACCGGGCGCCCGGCAAAACGCCGCTTCGGCCCCTGGATATTCACCGCCTTCAAGCTGCTGGCGAAGCTGAAAGGCCTGCGCGGCACCGCGTTCGATCCGTTCGGCCTGAGCGAGGAACGGCGCCACGAACGCGCCGACATCACCGCCTATGAGGCCGAAATCGAGCGGCTTCTCGGCGAATGGAAACCGGAAAAAGCCGGCCTCGCTACCTGCATCGCCGGGCTTCCCATGGGCGTTCGCGGCTTCGGCCCGGTAAAAGCCGCCGCCCGCGAGGCGGTTGCCGCCGAACGCGCGAAGCTATGGGCTGAGTGGGATGCGGAGCCGTTGCAGGCCGCTGCTTGAGAAGCGACAAGGCCAGTTAGGGCCTTCCAACCGAGCCGGAAAGCGCCGCTTAGCGGGCCTCGGCCACGATGCAGCTGCGGCCGGCACTGGCAAAGCGGTTGCATGCGGCAGCGGCGTCCGACCGGCTTTCGAAGCCCGCCATTTGCAGCCGCACCAGCGTGTTGGCGAACTGATAGACCGGCTCCAGCCCTTCGATAAGCGCAGGTGCGCGGGCTTTGAGCGCCGCCAGTTCGGCTTCGGCCAGATCGCGCCGGCTGAAGGCGCCCAGCTGGATGCGGAACGGCGAGGCGGCCGCAGGTGCCGCCGCTGTTGGGGCGGCGGAAGGCTGCTCAACCGCTGCCGTGCTGCGCGGCGCAGTGGCGCTGATAACGGCGGCCGGGTTGCTGGAAGGTGTCTGCGGCACCGGCGCGGGGCCAGACGCAGATGCGAGAGCGGCGGGCCTGGGCGCAGGATCGGGGATGCTGGCCAGAGGCGCCACGCTGCCGTCCGACCGGGCCATGGAGGATGCCAGCCGCCAGCCGCTGGTGCGATCGGCCACGCTCATCATCGGCACCAGCCGGCCAAGTGCGCTGCGGGCTTCATCCAGCCCCTGGTCGGCACCGCGCGCCAGATAGGCATAGGCCATGACCAGGCTTTTTTTCAGCCCGTCGCCGTTCCAGTGCGCCACGCCGTAGACATATTGGGCGCGCGGCTCGCCGGCATCGGCTGCAGTCTTCAACCATTTAAGCGCTTCGGCTTTTTCCCCGTCCTGAAACAGCAGGATGCCGAGATTGGCCTGCGCCGGACGATGGCCGCGTTCGGCAGCGCGCCGATACCAGTCCCGCGCCTTGCGGTCATCCCTGGGCAGGCCCCGCCCCAGCTTGTTGGCCTGGCCCATGTTGAACATCGCATCGGGGTTTCCTGCGGCCGCCAGCGGCTGCCACATGGTGACAGCACCCGCCCAGTCTCCGCGCCGCCACAGCTCGGCGCCGCCGCGCACGCTTGGCGGCACGGCTGCCACCACCGGGGGGGCGATAACAGGCGCGGGAGCGCTCTGCTGGGCGGCGGCTGGCGCAGCGCACAGGCACAGCAGCAGCCCGCCTGCGAAACGGCGCATCATCCCTGCCATACCAGCTCGCCCCCCTTCACGGTGCGGCGCACCACGCCGGCCACCGGCAGGCCATCGAACGGCGTGTTGGAATGGCCGGCAAAGCTCGCCTCGGTGATCCGCCACGGCGCTCCCTCGTCGAAAATCATCACATCGGCCGGCTGGCCGGGGGCAAGGCTGCCGCCGGGCAGGCCGAACCGCCGCGCCGGCGAGGTGGAAAGCGCCGCCAGAAGGGCCGCAAGCCCCAGCGTCTCGTCGCGCACCAGCGACAGTGCCAGCGCGAGCAGGGTTTCAGCGCCTGCCATGCCCGGCGCTGCATCGGCAAAGGGCTGGCGCTTGGCCTCCTGGCTCTGCGGGTCGTGTGCGGAGCCGATCAGGCTGATGGTGCCGTCGCCGATCGCCTTTATCACCGCCAGCCGGTCCGCCTCGGTTCGGAGCGGGGGCGATAGATGGGCAAAGCTGCGAAAACCGCTGAGTGCCGTTTCGCTCAACATCCAGTGGGCGGGCGTGATCCCGGCGGTGACCGGCTGGCCGGCGGCTTGGGCCGCGCGCACCAGCGCCAGCCCTTCGGCCGTGGTGACCTGGCGGAAGTGCAGCCGGGCGCCCGTGGCCGCCGCCAGCCGCAGATCGCGCGCAATGGCAAGGCTTTCCGCAAACGCCGGCGCCGCCGGCAACC
>JBBQIP010000209.1:0-4079 GCA_038325045.1 Sphingomonadales bacterium | reverse complement strand
GGCCTTTGTGTTGCAAACGCAGGCACCGCTGCTGCTGCTGTCGGCCATTGCGGCCATCACATCTGCGAGCCAGATGACAGCTGAGAGTGCTGCGCGCAGCCGGGCGCAGGTGGAAACCGATGCGCAGTTCAAGGCTCAGCCCGACCGGCATCCGCACCGCATGGTGCATTATGGCACCTATGCGCTGCGCCCTGTCGGCCCTCTCGCAGCGTTCGACCCCGGCGTTGATGCGTTCACCGGCACCATCTTGTTCCTTGAAGGGCATCGGCAGAATAGTGCCACCTTTGGTGCGGCGCGCGAATCGTCCGATCTGGTGCGCTTTGGCCAATTGACCCCGGCCTTTGTGTTGCAAACGCAGGCACCGCTGCTGCTGGTCTTCCTCGGCTTTGCCAACGTCGCCCGGGAGCGGGAGAGCGGCAGCTTGCAGGCCTTGCGCACGCACGGCGCGTCGGCGGCAGCGATATTGGGCGGCAAAGCGTTGGCATTGGCAACCGTCGCGGCTGTTGCGTTGGTCCCGGCCGCGGCAGCGCTCGGCTGGGCAGCGGCGCGATTGCCTGGCGAGGCTGGCATCGCTGGCCTGACGTTACTGGCCTATGGCGGCTATCTGTTGATCTGGGTGTTGGGCATCACTGCCGTTTCATCGCTTGCAAAATCATCGCAGAGTGCGCTGCTGGCGCTCATCGCTTTGTGGACGGTGACTGTGGTGCTGGTGCCGCGCGTTGCTGCTGCATGGTCCGGTGTGGCGGAACCCTTGCCAAGCCGGATTGAAACCGAGTTTGCAATTGCCGCCGATCTGCGGCGGCTGGGGGATAGCCATAACCCCGATGACCCGCATTTTGCAGCGTTCAAAGCGCGGGTGCTGGCGCAATATGGGGTCAGCCGGGTGGAGGATCTGCCAGTCAATTATCGCGGCCTTCAGGCTGTCGAGGGTGAGAAGCTGAGTGCCGGGCTGTTTGCTGACTATGCCGCGCGTGGTGATGCGATCCAGCTTGCGCAGTCTGAGCGGCTGGGTGCCATCGCCTTGTTCAGCCCAGCGCTCAGCGTCAGGCGCGTTTCGATGGTTGGGGCGGCAACTGATCTGGCGACGCACCTCGATTTTCTGAACCGGGCCGAAGCCTATCGGTTCGATCTGGTGCAGCGGCTCAACAGCCTTCAGGCGACCGCCGTGGCCAGCGCCGATGATGGCGCAAGGAGTAACGACCCTGTCGCCGACCGGCGTACGCGCATCTCGGCTGATTTCTGGCGATCAATGCCCGAATTTAAATTTTCAACCCGGTCGGCGGCATTGCGCGCGCAGGCCATGCTGCCATCGTTTGGGCTGCTGGCGCTGTGGTTGGCGGGCAGCGCGGCTTTGTTCGGGCTGGCGGTCCGCGGGCTGGATGGGCGGCGGGCATGAACGCGCTGCTCCGCGAGGCGTGGCTGCTTGGCCGCAACCGGGCGGCGCTGGCGGCGCTGCTGCTGCTCGCGCTGTGTGCCAGCGCTGCCGTGGCGCTGGGCCTGGCCAGCGTGGCGCGGGACCGTGCTGCGATTGACCGGATGCTGGCAGGCCAGCGCGTTGAAGCGGCGGCGGTTGCGGCGTTTGTGAAAAGCGCTGGGGAGGGGGCCTATTATGGCTTTCAACCGACATGGGATCCGCCGTCCGATCTGGCCTTTGCAGCGCTCGGCAGCCGGGACATAGCGCCCATCATGCTGCGCGTGCGGGCACTGGCGCTTGAAGCGCAGATTTATGAGAACGAGACGGCCAATCCCGAACTGGCACTTCCGGGCCGCTTCGACCTGGCTTTTGTTGCAGTCTATCTGGCGCCGCTGATCCTTATTGCGCTGCTCCATGATCTTTGGTCGGCTGAGCGCGAAGCCGGGCGATTGTTTGCCTTGCAAGCAACACCAGGTGCCCGATGGTGGCTATGGGCGCCACGTATCATTGTGCGCGTGGCGGGGGTTTGGCTGGCGCTGCTTTTGCCCTTTGTGGTTGGTGCGATGATATCGGGCACCGCGCCCAGCCGTGGCTTCGCATTCGCTGGGCTGCTTTTTTCGATTTGCGCATTCTGGACGCTTGCGGCGCTGTTGGTTGCGCGCTGGCAAAATGGCTCATCGGCGGTGAACGCTGCATCGCTGGCGGCACTTTGGTTTGCGCTCACGCTGGTGGCGCCAGCCGCAGCAGGGCTGGCCATAAATGCCGCCGTTCCGATCCCTGACGGGGCCGAGATGGCGCGCGAAAACCGCGAAGAGGTGCACGCTGGCTGGGACCGGCCCAAGGCCGATACAATGGCGCGTTTTGTGGCCGCCTACCCGCGCTATGCGGATCAGGCGGCAGTGCCGGAAACCTTCAGCTACAAATGGTATCACGCCTTTCAGGAGCTTGGCGATCTGCATGTGGCAGCACAGTCACAGGCTTACCGCGACGGCATCGCCCAACGAGCATCGATTGCCAGAACCGCCGGCTGGGCCATGCCGCCTGCCGGTATCGCTCAGGCCATGAGTGATCTGGCCGGCACCGACGTGACGGCTCAACTGGTCTATCAGCAGCGCATCCGCAGCTACCATCGACGTCTATCCGATTTTTACTTCGACTATATTTTCAATGAAAAACCGTTCGCAGCCGCCGATCTCGAAGCCGTGCCGAAGTTCGATCCGGCCATGACCGACGGCGCCGGATAGCAACGTTCCGCAGGTGATGGGCGCACGCCAATCCTTAGAGAGCACCCGGAACAAGTCTGCTTTCACGATTGCCGGATCGGGCACTGAATGGCCGATATGGGGGCGCGAAGCCGACATTCTCCAGCCCAACCCACTATGACCGCAGCTGGGCGACTCCCGCCGGGCCGCTCTTTTGTCTGACATCGGACGAATAGCGGAGGGGCGCCAAATATGAGGTTTTCACCACTAGGGAACCGCCCGACGATCACGCGATTCCCGCCAGCCCACGACGGCGAACAATCGACAACAGCCGGAGTGCCGGTCCACCCGGCCGCTTCTTTCCACGTTCCCAGTCCGATACGAGATTGCGCGACACGTTGAGGTAGGCGGCGAAAACCGGCTGAGAAACGGCCTCGCGCTCGCGAAGCTCGCGGATTTCCTCGGGCGCCAGCGGGTCAGCCTGGATCAGGCAAGCCTCGTCAAACTGGCGCAGCGTCGTCTTTGATACCACGCCTACACTTGCGAACCCGGACACCATCTCATGGACGGCGCCGGCAATTTCGCTTCGATATGCTGGTTTTTCAGTCGCCATTTCTCAATACCTCGATCTGTCGGCCTGCTCTGTCGCCTCGATTATCGTAGCGCTGGCCAATACGCTCCTTCGCCGCAAACGGCTGAAACCAGCGGTTCATAAGAATGCGCGTCATTCCGCTGGCTGCCCGTGACTCCAACCCAAAGTATCATACTTAGCAGTAGGGTAATCGGGCGCTTCCCCTGAGTCCATCATCTTCTCGATCGCGTCGGCGATCTGCTGAGACGCGGCAAGCGCATGGGCATCGTCGAGATGCGCGTAACGCAACGTCGACGATATCTTGGCGTGGCCGAGAAGCCGCCCGACCATCGGAATCGTCTCAGCGCGCTGGACGGCATGACTGGCAAAGGTGTGGCGCAGATCATGAACGCGAAGTCCCGATAAGCCAGCCTTTTGCTGGACGGCTTTCCAATAAGCATCAACGCATTTTATCTGCGACCCGTACCGGAAGTTCCAGAACAGCCACTCGATTTTGTTGTTGCGCGGGATCGCGTCGATGATGGCGCGTGCCTCACTGCCAAGCCAGACCGTGCGCCTGCCCTTCTTGGCATCACTGAGCTTGATGCGCTGGCCGCTAATGTCGGTCCATTTGAGATTGAGGATTTCGCTGTGCCGGCAACCTGTCAGCATGAGCAACAGTATCGCGTTCGCGTAGCTGGCCTGCAAGCGTTGGGGCCCGTCGCGGTCCGCTATGAGCATCGCACCAACATCTGCCATTTGCGCCGGTGTCAAAAACCGCTCGAACCGGCGTGCCCGGTTTTTGCGCTGGCCAGTGCAGGGATTGGTATTCTCGATGCGATAGCCCCATTGCTCGGCCTTGTTGAACATGGTGCGCAGCAGGTCGACACAT
>JBBQIP010000208.1:0-4099 GCA_038325045.1 Sphingomonadales bacterium | reverse complement strand
GGCCGATGGTGGTGGCAAGGGTGGCGGCGCCGATGGTCCAGACAGCGGCCACGCGCAGCCCGCCCATGACGATGGGGGCGGCCATGGGGAGCTCCACATGGAGCAGGCGCTGCGAGCGGGTCATCCCCAGACCATCGGCGGCATCGAGCGTGGCGGGGGGTACGCTGGCCAGGCCATCGGCACCGCCGCGGAGCAGCGGCAGCAGCGCATACAGGGTGAGGGCGAGGAGCGAGGGCAGGAAGCCGAGTGCGGGCACGCCGAAGCCGGCCAGCCGCTCGGTGAGCGAGGAGAGCGCCAGCAGCAGCGGGTAGAACAGCGCGAGCAGCGCCAGCGCCGGCACGGTCTGGATGACAGCGGCGAAGGCGAGAACGGCGGCGCGCAGCCGGGGCCGGCTGGCCATGGCCAGCACCAGCGGTGCGGCGATGAGCAGCGCAAGGCCCAGCGCTGCGGCGCTGACGCCCAGATGCGCTGCCATCCGGTCTGGCAGCATGGCCATCGCGGAGGCCCAGGCGCTGCTGGTGATCATGCGGCTGGCGCAGCGAGGGCAGCGAGTTTGCGGGCCTGATCGAGCGGGGCGGCGACCAGCGCCTGCACCGCCGGGTGGGGGTGGGCGACAAGGCCGGCGGGCGGGGCATCGGCCACGATGCGGCCGGCATCGATGACCAGGATGCGGCTGGCGCGGGTGAGCGCATCGGCGAGATCGTGGGTGACGATGAGGGTGGTCAGGCCCTGGCTGTGGTGGAGGGCCTCGATACGGTCAGCCAGTGCGGTGCGGGTTTCGGGATCGAGCGCTGCGAACGGTTCATCGAGCAGCAGCAGCCCGGGGCGGGCAGCGAGCGCGCGGGCGAGGCCGACGCGGCTGGCCTGGCCGCCCGAAAGCTCGGCCGGCATGCGGGCGGCGAAGCTGCGGGGGAGCTCTACCATGTCGAGCATCTCGGCCACCCGGGCCGCACGGTCGGCGCGGCTCCAGCCCTGCAGCCAGGGGACGGCGGCGATATTGTCGGCCACCGTCCAGTGCGGGAACAGGCCGACGCCCTGTGCTGCATAGCCGATGCGGCGGCGAAGCAGGGCCTCGGGCTCGGCGGCGGCATCTTCCCCATCGATGAGCAGGCGGCCGCTGCTGGGGGTGATGAGGCGGTTGGCAAGGCGCAGAAGCGTGGTTTTGCCCGCGCCCGAAGCGCCCGCCATGGCGAGAAAGCTGCCGGCGGCGACCTTGAGGGACACGCTGTCGATGATGGGGCGGCCGCCGCGCACGACCGAGACCTGCTGATATTCGAGTGCGGCTGCCATGGCTCTTGGTGCCTGCAGCGGCGCCGGGGCGCAAGCAGCGGCTGGCCATGCGGGGGCCTGCGCGGTAGGAGGTGCCCGGGCTTGGAGAGCGTGCGACCATGAGGCCATTGGGTAGGGTGCTGCTGGCACTGTTGGCGGGGCTGGCGGTGGCGCTGGGCTTTGCACCCTATGACCTGTGGTGGCTGGCGCTGGCCGGCTGCGCGGGGCTGGTGGGGCTGGTGGACAGCGCGCCGAACCGCCGCTCGGCAGCCGGGATGGGCTGGCTTTGGGGCTTTGCGATGTTCGCAGCCTCGCTGACATGGATTGCGACGGCCTTTACCTATCAGGCGGCGATGCCGGCGTGGATGGGCTGGGTGACGGTGCTGGCGCTATCGGCGTTTCTGGCGCTTTACCCCATGCTGGCGGCGCTGACCGCGCGGATGCTGCGCCGGCCCGGCATGGCGCGGCTGCTGATGCTGAGTGCGGCCTTCATGGTGACCGAGCTGGTGCGCGGCACCCTGCTGAGCGGCTTTGCCTGGAACCCGCTTGGGGCGGCGTGGCTGGGGGCGACCGGGGTGGGGCAGCTGGCGGAGTTTATTGGTGCGACCGGCACATCGGGGCTGATGATGCTGGCTGGCGGCGGGCTGTGGATGGTGGTGCGCCCCGGTTCGGTGCTCGCCGGGCGGCTGGTGGGGCTGGTGATGGTGCTGGCGATGCTGGTGGGCGGCGCGGTGGGCAATTCGCGCATTCAGGATGTGTATTTTCCCGATAACCCCGAGCTTATCATCGTGCAGCCCAACATCGGCCAGGGCGAGAAATATGATGATGGTGGCAACCGGCGCCATGTCGAGACCTATCTGGCGTTGACCGCGCAGGCGATTGCCAGTGTGACCGAGGGCGCCCAGCTGGCCGGGATGGCGCCGATATCGGGCGCTGCCGCCCCGGCCACCAGCTTTGCCGCGGATGCCGCGGCTGGCGACAGTGCGGCCGCGGCAACGGAGGACCGGTTTGGCCGCGCCGATACCCGTGCGCGCCGCAATCTGGTGATCTGGTCTGAATCCGCCGTTTTCGGGCTGCCGGAGGAGGACCCGGCGCTGCGGGCGCGGCTGGCGAGCGTGCTGCGGCCGCAGGACCTGCTGATTTTTGGCGGGCTGGCGGTGAAGCGGGCGGCCGATGGATCGATTGCGCTCCTGTATAACAGCCTGTTTGTGCTCGATGCCAAGGGTGCGCTGCTGGCGCGTTATGACAAGAGCCACCTGACGCCTTTGGGCGAATATGTGCCGGCGCGCGAGCTGATGGAGCGGCTGGGGCTGGCGCGGCTGGCGCCCGGCGATATTGATTTTGTGCCCGGGCCGGGGCCGCGCACGCTGATTGTGCCCGGCATGCCGCCGGTGGGCGCGATGATCTGCTACGAGATCATCTTCGGCGGCCGGGTGGTGGAGCCGGGCAAACGGCCGGCGTGGATCGTGAACATATCGAACGATGCCTGGTTTGGCCCCACCGGGCCGCCGCAGCATCTGGCGCAGGCGCGGCTGCGGGCGATCGAGGAAGGGCTGCCGATCGCGCGGGCGACGCCCACCGGCGTGAGTGCGCTCATCGGCCCGCGCGGGCGGGTGCTGGCCAGCCAGCCGCTGGGGAGCAGCGGCTTTATCCGCGCGACGCTGCCGCCGCCGCTGCCGGCCACGCTCTATGCGCGCTTTGGCGATCTGATGCCGCTGGGCTTTGCGGCGGTGCTGGCGCTGGCCGGGCTGTGGATGGCAGGCGGGCGGCAGCGCCGAGCGGCCGGCGCCATGATCTGACCGCTTTCATATAAAGAAAGCTTTATGAGGCTTGCGCGATGAGGCTTGCACGGCGCGGACGCGGGGGCTAGCAGGCGGCATTCTTCTGCCAGTACGGGATTTTGGGCCATGGCGCGTTCCTCCTACATCTTCACCAGCGAATCGGTGTCCGAAGGGCACCCCGACAAGGTGGCCGACCAGATTTCGGATGCGGTGGTCGATCTGTTCCTGAGCAAGGACCCGCAGGCGCGGGTGGCGTGCGAAACGTTGACCACCACGCAGCGGGTGGTGCTGGCGGGCGAGGTGCGCGGCCGCGGGATGATCGACAGCCACGGCAACTGGGAGCCTGGCGCGCAGGAGGAAATCCAGAAGGCGGTGCGCGCCACGGTTCGGCGGATCGGCTACGAGCAGGACGGGTTTCATTGGCAGAACCTGACGTTTGAAAATTACCTGCACCCGCAATCCGCCGATATTGCGCAGGGCGTGGACAGCAGCGGCAACAAGGATGAGGGTGCCGGCGACCAGGGCATCATGTTCGGCTATGCCACCGACGAGACGCCCGAGCTAATGCCGGCGACGCTCTTTTATTCCCACCGGATATTGAAGCGCATGGCCGATGACCGGCATTCGGGCGCCGCACCGTTTCTGGAGCCGGATGCCAAGAGCCAGGTGACGCTCGAATATGAAAACGAGGTGCCGGTGCGGGCGCTGGCGGTGGTGGTTTCCACCCAGCATGCGGTGGATTATTGCAAGCCGTGGGAGAAGGATGGCGAGCGCGGCGGGGACAGCGCCAAGGCGCAGGCGCTGGAAGACTATGTGACCGACGTGGTGAAGCAGGTGCTGCCGCAAGGCTTTGTGACCGCCGATACGCAGTTTCACATCAACCCCACCGGCAAGTTCGAGATCGGCGGGCCGGACGGGGATGCGGGCGTGACCGGCCGCAAGATCATCGTGGACACCTATGGCGGGGCGGCACCGCACGGCGGCGGGGCGTTCAGCGGCAAGGACCCCACCAAGGTGGACCGGTCGGCGGCCTATATCACCCGCTATCT
>JBBQIP010000207.1:0-4109 GCA_038325045.1 Sphingomonadales bacterium | reverse complement strand
GCACCGCTTCTCTCCTCCCTGCGCTTCGGCATCGATGGTGACACTCTGGTGGGGTCCATTGCGGTGGTGCTGGTCAGTTCAACCCTGCTGCTGTTCTTCCGCAAAAAGCTGTTCAGCCTGCCGGCCGATGAGCTTCGCTTTGCAGCATTGCTGCATCTGGTCCGCATTACTGCCTACACCGGGCTGATTGCCGTGTGCTGGCACCTCGTGCTGCCAGCGGTGGCGCTGCAATGGTGGCTGATGCTCGCAGCCTGCCGGCTGCTGCTGTCGCGGCTTCCGCTCATGCCCAACAAGGACATTGTTTTCGCAGGCGTCGCGGTATTCATGATCGGCCATGATGCCGAGATCGGCGCGCTGATGACGATGATGGCCACAGTCACGCTGGCCGCCCATATCGGGCTCGGCTTGATCCTTTCCGCAGTTGAAACCCTGGGCCTGAAGCGTTGAGAATCGCGCTTTCGAGCCTGTCTGCCCTGCTTCTGCTAGCGGCCGCTCCGCTGCCGAAGGAAGGGGAGCCGGGCTATCTCCCCTCCTCGCCCGATCTCGGCAAGGCGGAGGCACAGTGCAGCCCTAACGAAGCCGGCCCGGCGCTGATCATCACTGTGGATGGGCTGAAGGACCGTGCCGGCAATCTCAAGGCCGAACTCTACCCCTCCAACGATGACGATTTTCTGGCCGACGACAATTTGCTGATCATGGCCAGAAAAGGCTTCCGGCGCATCGAAACACCGGTCACTGGGGCCGGGCCGGTTCAAATGTGCATGCGAATTCCCGGCCCCGGCCCCTGGTCGCTGATTCTGCTGCACGACCGTGACGCAAACCGCAAATTCGGCCTCTCCAGCGACGGCGTGGGTTTTCCCAACAATCCCTCGATTGGCATTTTGAAAAGGCCGGGGGCCGCAGACACCCGGATCGAGGCTGGCAATGGCATTACCAGGCTCTCGATCCGGATGAACTACCGAAAGGGCTTGTTCGGCTTCGGACCATTGAAGACCGCGCGCTGAACGTATAGTCCGGCAACCGATGCATATCGTCGATATCTCGGCGCTCTATTCGCCAACCGGCGGGGGCATACGCACCTATACAAGGCGCAAGCTGGAGACAGTTGAATCGCTCGGCCACAGCATGACCGTCGTGGTCCCGGGGGAGGCTGACAACACCATCGAATTCGGCCCCGGCGCCCGGCTGATGAGCGTGAAGTGCCCGCGCTTTCCCCTCGACCGCAGCTATTTCTTCTTCGAAAGCGACAAGCAGATTCAGGGTCTGCTCGATACGCTGTCGCCCGATTTCATCGAGGCTTCGTCTCCCTGGGGCAGCGCCAGCGCGGTCGCGGACTGGCCGGGCAAGGCGCCGCGCGCCCTCATCATGCACGCCGATCCACTCACCGCCTGGGCCTATCGCTGGTTCGAAAACTGGTTCAGCCGGCAAAGTATCGACCGCGGGTTCGACTGGTTCTGGCGGCACCTGCGGCGGATGGATGACCGCTATGATGCCATTGTTTCGGCCTCGACCAACTTGTCCGAACGCCTGATCGCCGGTGGGCTGGCCAGAGTCCACACGATTCCGATGGGGGTGGAGCCCGGCTATTTCTCCCCCTCGCTGCGCGACCCGACGCTGCGGGCGCGGATGCTCGCGCTCTGCGACCTTCCGGAGACGGCAACCCTGGTCGTTGGCATGGGCCGCTTCTCGCCCGAAAAGCGCTGGCCGATGGTAATCGAGGGCGCAACCGCCGCCGGCTACCGGCGCCCGCTCGGCCTGCTGGTATTGGGCGACGGCCATGGCCGCAGCACGGTGATCCGCGCCGCTGGCAGCAACCCCCATGTCAAACTGCTGGAACCGCTTGACGGCCGCAAGGAGGTTGCGGCCCTGCTCGCGAGTTCCGATCTGCTGCTGCACGGGTCGTCTGCGGAAACCTATGGCATGGCACCGGCTGAAGCCCGCGCCTCCGGCTTGCCGATCGTGGTGCCAAACGATGGTGCCGCTGTCGATCATCTGATCGATGGTGCCGGGCTGGCCTATGCGGCCGGTGATGCCGCGAGCCTGGCAGACGCGCTGGTAGCAGCTATCGACCAGCTTCCGGCGCTCCGCAAACAGGCGCTCGATGCGGCGACCCGGGTGCGGCCGATGGACGATCATTTCATCGAGCTGTTTGCGCTCTATGAAGCGATAGCAGCCGGCCGCGAGGATATTCGCGCCGCCTGAACGGCAGGCCGCTGCCGGGCCGGGTGCCGATGGCTGCGCATTAAATGCTCTACGGCTGCGGGTGCCTTCCGATCAGACGCTGGGCAGCACGAGCTTTTTTCGACCCCCGCAGTTCGGGCGATGATGTGGATTCGGGGCTGCTCGGCCGGTCGCGGATTTCCTGCCGGCTGGTGCTGGACGGCGGACACTCGATCAGCCTGCTGCAAGCCACCGCGTGCTGGTGATCCCTACGGGAATCGAACCCGTGTTTTCGCCGTGAGAGGGCGACGTCCTGGACCGCTAGACGAAGGGACCGTGCGCGAAAGTGCGGAGGCGGCTGATTGCGCCTGCCGCCCCTTATGTCAAGCCGCGCGCGTGAGATGAGGGTCGGGCAGGTCCTTTGGCGTACGTGCCTCTGCCTCGGCCTTTATCGCCTCGGCCAGCAAAAATGCCAGCTCGATCGACTGGCTGGCGTTGAGCCTCGGGTCGCACTGGGTCTGGTAACGGTCGGCAAGGCCTTCGTCGGTGATGGCGATGGCGCCGCCGGTGCACTCGGTCACGTCCTGCCCGGTCATCTCCACATGGATGCCGCCGGCATGGGTGCCCTCGGCGCGGTGCACGGCAAAGAAGCCCCGCACTTCGGCCAATATCCGGTCGAACGGCCGGGTTTTCAGCCCGCCAGCCGCCTTCACCGTGTTGCCGTGCATCGGGTCGCACGACCAGATCACCCGCCGCCCCTCCCGCTCGACCGCACGGATCAGACCCGGCAGATGGGCCTCCACCTTGTCATGGCCGAAGCGGGTTATAAGCGTCAGCCGGCCCGGCACATTGCCGGGGTTCAGCGTATCGATAAGCCGCAGCAGGTCATCAGCCTCAAGGCTGGGTCCGCACTTCAGCCCCAGCGGGTTGCCCACCCCGCGCAGGAACTCGACATGCGCCGAGCCCTCGAAGCGCGTGCGGTCGCCAATCCAGAGCATATGCGCCGACGTGTCGTACCAATCCCCGGTCAGGCTGTCCTGCCGGGTCATGGCCTGCTCATAGCCCAGAAGCAGCGCCTCATGGCTGGTGAAGAAACTGGTGCCCTTCAGCTGCGGCACGGTTTCAGGGGAAAGCCCGCAGGCCGCCATGAAATCCAGCGCCTCGCCAATCCGGTCCGCCAATGCACGATACTGGTCGGACCAGAGCGAGCGGCCGGTAAAATCGAGGTTCCACTTGTGCACCTGGTGCAGGTTCGCATAGCCGCCGCTGGCAAAGGCGCGGAGCAGGTTGAGCGTGGCGGCCGATTGCAGATAGCCGCGCAGCATGCGGGCCGGATCAGGTGTCCGCCCCTCCGCCGTGAAGGAGATATCGTTCACATTGTCGCCGCGGTAGCTGGGCAGCGACACGCCGTCCTGCTCCTCGGTATCGCCCGAGCGCGGCTTGGCGAACTGGCCCGCCATCCGCCCGATCTTCACCACCGGCATCTTGGAGGCGAACGTCAGCACCACCGCCATCTGCAGCAGCACCCGGAAGGTGTCGCGGATATTGTTGGGGTGAAACTCGGCAAAGCTTTCCGCACAGTCTCCGCCTTGCAGCAGAAATGCGTCTCCGGCCTCCACGCTCGCCAGCCGGGTGATGAGGTCGCGCGCCTCGCCGGCAAACACCAGCGGCGGATAGCTTGCGAGCTGTTTCTCGACGGCTTGCAGCGCCGCCTTGTCCGGATACTCAGGCACCTGGACAATCGGCTTGCCTCGCCAGCTTTCCCGCGTCCAACGCTCGGCCACGACGCAATACTCCGTTATTTGAATTTCCCGTGTCGGAACGGGGACTTATAGCGAGAGAGCGCCGGAATATCCAGCGCGGCGGGCCCCTGCCCGCAAAGCCAGCAAATACCTGATTATTCGGCTATTCCGCGGCCTGCCGGACGTGGGTGGCCGACTTCTCGCGCA
>JBBQIP010000206.1:0-4177 GCA_038325045.1 Sphingomonadales bacterium | reverse complement strand
CCCTTTGCCTCTACCGCTTCTGTCCTGCCATCTGCCATGCCATCATCCCCGCGCCGCTCATTCAGCGGCGGCTGCGGACCAGACTATGGAGCCGCAGCCCGCGCAACAAGCATCAGCGCCTTCCGTGGCGAATTAAGCCTTCACCTGATGAGAGATGCCCTGCGCTGCCGGACTTATTTTGGCGGCAGGGAATCCTTGGGCACATAGCGCACCAGCTGCGCCGGAACGACCTTGGAGACATAGATCGTCCCGTCCCGCGCCACCGCCACACCTTCGGCGCCGTTGGTCGCGCCAGCAGGCATCCACGGTGAAGGGTTGCCCTGCGGATCGGGCAGGAAGGCAGTGACCGCGCCAGTGCGGGCGTTGCCGATGTGAATGCCGCGCACATAGGCATTGTGCTGCATCACGTCGCTTTCCGAATCTGCCGAATAAAGGATGTCGTTGTCGTCGATGAACAGTCCGCTTGCCCGCCCGAATGTGTAGAGCTCGTCGAGCAGCTTGCCTTCCTGGTCGAAGATCTCGATCCGGTTGTTGCCGCGGTTTGCCGAGAACAGCCGGCCCTGGCTGTCGAAGGCCAGCGCGTGCTGACAGTCGAGCGTATCCTGCGGGTTGGTGCCGCAGGCAAACCATTCCTTCAGATAGCGCCCTTCGCGATCGAACTTGATGATGCGATGGTTCGATGGCTGCGTGTCATGGCCGTCGGCCACAAAGATATCACCGTTGCGCGTTACGGCCACGTCTGAAGGCTGGCTAAAATGGGCCTTGTCGCTGCCCATCACGCCGGGCGTGCCGAGCGTCAGGAGCAACTTGCCGTCGGGGCTGAACTTGCGCACCGTAGCGCCGTTAGGCGGCGTCCCCGGCGGCGCCGCAGGCGCCTTTTCGCCGGTCAGCCCGGCCGCGCGATCGATGTTCGACTGCAGGTCGGTAACCCAGATGTTGTTCTCGTAATCGACGAATATGCCGTGCGGATAGACGAACAGCCCGGCGCCAAATTCCTTGACCAGATTGCCCTTGTCGTCGAATTTCATGATCGGGTTGACGGTCGAGCCGATGCAGCTGTTCATTGTGCCGCAGCGCTCGAATACCCAGATCGACTTGCCGTCGCGGTCCATGTCGATTGCGCTGATCGAGCCGATCGGGCGCCCTTTGGGCCATTTGAAGAATGTCTCGTCGAGCAAATAGGGGTTTGGCAGCGCAATGTCCGCCGCCGTTCGCGCCGAAATATTGTAATTGCCCTGACGGATCGCGGGCTGCGACATCGATGGATTAACCGACTGGCCGGAGGCTGCCGAAGCAATGGCAAGTCCGGCTAGTGACGCCAGCAGCATGAAGGGGGCATTTCGCATCGACGGTCCTTAATAATTGCGGGCGCGCGGCGGCGCAGGGTGGCGGGCGCGCGGTGGGCCAGGCCACCGCGCGCCAGCAGCATCAGAATTCGACCGAGCCGAGCGGCTTGCCGTTTTCATCAACCTTCACATTGGGCGAAGGGCCATCGCCCATCAGCATCAGCACCACCGGTTCGTCCCTCGCGCCGTCCCAGTGCACAGTGCCGATCACATCGGTGACGACGGTGCCGGGGCCGAGCGGATAGGTCTTTTTGGTGTCCATCACGTTGCTGGTGCTTGTCCACCATGTGCCCGAGATCACCACTGCATAGCGCGCATTGGGATGATAGTGCGGGGTCGAATAATGGCCCGGCAACCACTGGAGCAGAACCGCATAAGGGCCAGGCTCTCGTGGATTGCCGAACAGGTTATACTCCAGCAGCCCCTCACCATTGGTTTTCCACGGAATCTGATCAGGGCGGAAAAACGGCGTGTTCTTGGGGCTGGGGAAGAAGGCGCCATAGGGATCGCCCGGCGCGGGCCCCTGGGCGGTGTTTGTAGGTGAAGGTGCATTAGGCGCATTGGTCGCCGGCCCGGAGAGCGGCACCGGGGATTCCGTTCTCGCCGGTTGCGCAAGCGCTGCAAAGCTGACCAGCGCCGTTCCCGCCAACGCCAGTTTTGCCAGGATCATTTTCTGCCGCATGTTGTCCTCCCATCGGGCTCACCCGCTTTAGCTCGTTGATACGACTTTATGATACAAAAGCCGGCCGCTTCAAACCCGTGCTGTAACATTGCCCCGCCTGCCTCTCATCAGTTGAGACGATGCAGTCGGGCGATTTTTGAGTTTCCCCGGTCCATTAGGCATCATGAGGGTTGATGTGTGGAGTTTTGAAAATGGGGGATCGGATGCCGCCGAAGGCCAAAGTGGCGATTATCGGGTCGGGCAATATCGGCACCGATCTGATGATTAAGATCATGCGGATGTCGGACGTGCTTGAAATGGCGGCCTTCGTCGGCATCGATCCGGCGAGTGACGGCCTTCTTCGCGCCGCGCGCTTGGGTGTCGCGGTCACCCACGAGGGGGTCGACGGGCTGATGAAGATGCCGGTCTGGCCCGAGATCGAGGTCGTGTTCGACGCGACCAGTGCCGGCGCCCACGCCCGCAACAGCGAAGTCTGCCGCGCGGCGGGCAAGACGATCATCGATCTCACGCCCGCGGCAATCGGCCCCTATGTGGTTCCCGTCGTCAATGGCGATGCACATCTGGATGCTCCCAACGTGAACATGGTCACCTGCGGCGGCCAGGCAACCATCCCGATCGTCGCCGCGGTCAGCCGAGTCGCCAAGGTCCATTATGCCGAGATCGTCGCGTCGATTGCGTCCGCCTCGGCCGGCCCCGGCACACGGGCCAATATCGATGAATTCACCGAAACCACGTCGCGCGGGATCGAAGGCGTGGGCGGCGCCACAAAGGGCAAGGCGATAATCATCCTCAACCCGGCCGAGCCGCCCATGATCATGCGCGACACGGTGTTCACCTTGTCGTCTGGAGCCACCGAGGCGGAGATCGAGGCGTCGATCCTTGCGATGGTCGAGCAGGTCCGGGCCTATGTGCCCGGCTACAGGCTGAAGCAGGCGGTGCAGTTCGAGCGTTTTGGTGCCAACAATCCGGTCGTCATTCCCGGCCTTGGCAGCTTCGAGGGGGTGAAAACCAGTGCATTCCTCGAAGTCGAGGGCGCGGCTCACTATCTTCCAGCCTATGCCGGCAACCTGGACATCATGACCTCGGCAGCGCTCGCCACAGCCGAGCGGATGGTCCGCCACAAACTCCTGCGAAATGCGGCCTGACCCATGTTCGACCCGGTAACCCAACCTCTCTATATTCAGGATGTCACGCTGCGCGATGGCATGCACGCCATCAGGCATCGCTACACTATCGACCAGGTCATCGCCATCGCCCGCGCGCTCGACGAAGCCGGTGTCGATGCGATCGAGGTTGCGCACGGCGATGGATTGCAAGGTTCGTCGTTCAACTATGGCTTTGGTGCCCATACCGATTGGGACTGGATTGAAGCGGCAGGCAAGACGATCAGCCGTGCAAAGCTGACCACGCTGCTGCTGCCCGGAATCGGCACGATCGAGGATCTGCACCGTGCGCATGATCTCGGCGTTGTGTCGGTTCGGGTCGCCACCCACTGCACCGAAGCGGATATCGCGCGCCAGCATATCGGCTTTGCCAAGAAGATCGGCATGGACGTCTCGGGTTTTCTGATGATGAGCCACATGGCCCGGCCCGAGGTGCTCGCCGCAAACGCCAAGCTGATGGAAGATTATGGAGCCGACTGCGTTTATGTGACCGACAGCGGCGGCGCGCTCGATATGGACGGATACCGCGAGCGGCTGGCGGCTTATGACGCCGTGTTGCGCCCCGAAACGCAGCGCGGCATCCACGCCCATCACAACCTGTCGCTCGGCGTGGCCAATTCCATTGTCGGTGCGCAGTGCGGTGCGGTCAGGATCGATGCCTCGCTCGCCGGCATGGGTGCCGGCGCCGGCAATGCGCCGCTGGAGGTGTTCATCGCCGCTGCCGAACGCAAGGGGTGGCAGCATGGCTGCGACCTGTACAAGCTGATGGATGCCGCCGAGGATCTTGTGCGCCCGCTGCAGGACCGGCCGGTGCGGGTCGACCGCGAGACACTCAGTCTCGGCTATGCAGGGGTATATTCCTCGTTTTTGCGGCACGCGGAACGGGCCAGCCTTGAATATGGGGTCGACACGCGCACAATACTGGTAGAACTTGGCAGGCGCGGCATGGTCGGCGGTCAAGAGGATATGATCGTCGATGTGGCGCT
>JBBQIP010000205.1:0-4194 GCA_038325045.1 Sphingomonadales bacterium | reverse complement strand
CCGCGCCGCTGGTGGCGCTGCCGGGGCTGGCGCTGGAGGCGCCGGAGGCACTGGCGCTGGCGCTGCGCCGGGCGGGGTTGCGCACCATAGGGGCGGTGGCGGCGCAGCCGCGCGCCGCACTGGCCGCCCGGCTGGGGGCGGCGCTGGTGCGGCGGCTGGATGTGCTGATGGGCGTGGAGGCGTTCCCGCTGGTGCCGCGCTGGCCGGCACCGCTCGTGGTGGCAGATGCCCGCTTTGCCCAGCCGCTGCTCACCGTGCCGGCGGCGATGAAAATGGTGGAGCGGCTGGCGCTGCAGGCCTGCCGGCAGCTGGCCGAAGCCGGGCTGGGCGGCCGCAGCTTCACCGTCGAGCTGTTCCGCGCCGATGGGGCGGTGGCGCGGGTGGCGGTGGAGAGCGGCCGCCCGCAGCGGGACCCGGCCGCCATCCTGCGGCTGTTTGCCGAGCGGATGGCGGCGCTGTCCGATCCGCTCGACCCCGGCTTTGGCTATGACATGGTGCGGCTGGGCGTGTCGGTGGCGGAGCCGCTGGGCGAAGCGCAGCTGGCGCTGGATGGCGGCGAACTGGCGGAAGGCGAGGTGCTGGCGCTGGTTGACCGGCTGCGCGCCCGGCTGGGGGCGGCACGGGTGCGGCAGCTGGCCTGGGCGGATAGCCATGTGCCCGAAGCCGCCGGGTTCGACCGCGCCTGGGCGCCCGCCATGGTGCAGGAAAGCCTGCCGCTTGCCGCAGCCTTTGCCGGCCGGCCGGTGGAGCTTTTCGACCCGCCGCAGCGGGTGGAGGTGATAGCCGAAGTGCCCGATGGCCCGCCGCGCCGGTTCCGCTGGCAGCGGCAGCTCTATGATGTGGTGCGCCATGAAGGGCCGGAGCGGATTGCCAGCGAATGGTGGCGCCGCGCCGCAAACGACGGGCTGACCCGCGATTATTACCGCGTGGAAGCGAGCAGCGGCCAGCGCTTCTGGTTGTTCCGCCACGGGCTCTATGAACAGGCGGCGACGCCGGACTGGTATCTGCATGGCCGCTTTGCCTGACTATGCGGAGCTGGCGACGGCCAGCTGCTTCAGCTTTTTGCGCGGCGCCAGTCAGCCGGCGGCGCTGGTGGCGCGCGCGCTGGCGCTGGGCCATGCCGGCATGGGAATTGCCGATCGCAACAGCGTGGCCGGCGTGGTGCGCGCCCATGTGGCGCTGCAAACCGCTGCCGAAGAAGCCTCGCTGCCGCCGTTCCGGCTGGTGGTCGGCAGCCGGCTGGTGTTTGCCGATGGCACGCCGGATCTTCTGGCCTATCCCGCCGACCGCGCCGCCTGGGGCCGGCTCACCCGGCTGCTCACGCTGGGCAACCGCCGGGTGGCCAAGGGCGGCTGCGAGCTGCACCTGGCCGATCTGCTGGACCATGCCGATGGCCTGCTGCTGGTGGCGATGCCGGGCGAGCCGCCGCCGCCGCCGCTGGTGGAGGAAGCGCGCGGCCGGCTGTGGCTGGCCGCGACCATGACCCGAAGCGGCGCCGACCGACGCCAGCTGGCGGCCCGCGCGGAGGAAGGCGCTTTGCTGGGGCTGCCGCTGCTCGCGTGCAACGATGTGCTCTATGCAGCGCCCGAGGAGCGCCCGCTGCACGATGTGCTGACCGCCATAAGGGAGGGCGTGCCGCTTGCGGCGGCCGGCACCCGGCTGGAGGCCAATGCCGAGCGGCACCTGAAGGCGGCGGCCGAGATGGCCCGGCTGTTCGCTGATGCGCCCGAAGCACTGGCAGCGCCGATGCAGCTGGTGCGGCGCGTCGATTTCAGGCTCGACCAGCTGCGCTATGAATATCCGCACGAGCCGGTGCCTGCCGGCTTCAGCCCGCAAGGCTGGCTGGAGACGCTGACCATGGACCGCGCCCGCGCCCGCTGGCCTGAAGGCGTGCCGGCCAAGGTGGCGGCGCAGTTGGCAGAGGAGTTCCGGGTGATCGGCAAGGCCGGCTATGCGCCCTATTTCCTCACCGTGCACGATGTGGTGCAATTTGCGCAGACGCGCGGCATCCTCTGCCAGGGGCGGGGGTCGGCGGCCAATTCGGCGGTCTGCTTCGTGCTCGGCATCACCGCGGTCGATCCCTCCCGGCACAACCTCCTGTTCTCGCGGTTCATCTCCGAAGAGCGCCGCGAGCCACCCGATATTGATGTGGATTTCGAGCATGAGCGGCGCGAGGAGGTGATGCAGTATATTTACCAGCGCTATGGCCGCGAACGGGCCGGCATCTGCGCCACCGTTATCCATTACCGGCCGCGAAGTGCGGTGCGCGAAGTGGGCAAGGCGCTGGGCCTTTCAGCCGATCTCACCACCCGGCTTTCCTCCACCGTGTGGGGCAGCTTCGCCAGCAGCATGGAGCCGGAAAGGCTCGCCGAAAGCGGGCTGGACACCGGCGCTGCCGATATCCGCCGGCTGGGATGGATTACCAGCGAAATCATGGGGCTACCGCGCCATCTTTCGCAGCATGTGGGGGGCTTTGTGCTCACGCGTGATCGGCTGGACGAGACCGTGCCCATTCACAACGGCGCCATGGCGGACCGCACCTTCATCGAATGGGACAAGGACGATATCGATGCGCTGGGGCTGATGAAGGTGGATGTGCTGGCGCTGGGGATGCTCAGCTGCATCCGCCGCGGCTTTGCGCTGGTGGCGCAGCATCACGGCGAGAGCTTCACCCTCGATAGCGTGCCCGATGAGGATGAGGCGGTGTTCGACATGCTGTGCCAGGGCGATTCGGTGGGAGTGTTCCAGGTAGAGAGCCGGGCGCAGATGAACATGCTGCCAAGGCTGCGGCCGCGTGAATTCTACGATCTCGTCATCCAGGTGGCGATCGTGCGGCCGGGGCCTATCCAGGGCGATATGGTGCACCCCTATCTGCGCCGCCGGCAGGGGCGCGAGGCGGTGCGCTTTCCTTCCCCCGCCCCGCCGCACGACCCGGACGAGCTGAAGGGCGTGCTCGGCCGCACGCTTGGAGTGCCGCTGTTTCAGGAGCAAGCGATGCGGCTGGCGATCGTGGCAGCGGGCTTTACGCCATCTGAATCGAACCAACTGCGCCGCGCCATGGCAACCTTTCGGAACCTCGGCACGCTCGGCGGTTTTGCCGCCAAGATGGTGGAGGGGATGGTGGCGCGCGGCTATGAGCGCGAGTTTGCCGAACGCTGCTTCAAGCAGATCGAAGGCTTTGGCAGCTATGGCTTTCCTGAAAGCCATGCGCTGGCCTTTGCCCGGCTGGTGTGGATTTCCGCCTGGCTCAAATGCCGCTACCCGGCGGTGTTTGCAGCCGCCCTCCTCAATTCGCAGCCGATGGGCTTTTATGCCCCCGCCCAGATCGTGCGCGATGCGCGCGAACATGGGGTTATGGTGCTGCCGGTAGATGCAGCGGCGAGCGAATGGGACTGTACGCTGGAGGCGGGCGCGCTGCGGCTGGGGCTGCGGCAAGTAACTGGATTCAGGCAGCTTTGGGCAGATGCGATAGTAGCGGCGCGGCCCTTTGCCAGCCTTGAGGATATGGCGCGGCGCGCAGCACTGCCCAAACGCGCGGTAAAGCTGCTGGCCGATGCCGATGCGCTGGCGGGGCTGGGGCTGGAGCGCCGCGCGGCAGGCTGGGAGGCGCTGCGAACGCACGCCGGCGCGCTGCCGCTGTTCGCCGCGGCGGATGCTGCCGAGCTGGCGGCCGAGCCGGAATCCGTGCTGCCGGAGATGAGCATCGGCGAGACCGTGGCGGCGGATTACCAGCTGCTGCGGCTCTCGCTCCGCGCCCACCCCATGGCGCTTCTGCGCCGCAACCTGCCGGGCAAGGTTCTGGATGCCACCGGCGTAGCTGGCGCGCGTGCCGGCGCGCAGGTGGCGATGGCAGGGCTGGTGCTGGTGCGGCAGCGGCCGGGCAACGGCAAGGCCATCTTCATCACGCTGGAAGATGAGGCCGGCGTGGTGAATGTGGTGATGTGGGAGCGCCTGTTCGAAACCAGCCGGCGCGTCGTAATGAGCGCCCGGCTGATGTGCGTGGAAGGCGAAGTGCAGCGATCCCCCGAAGGCGTGGTGCACCTGATGGCCGCCCGCGTGCACGACTGGTCCGCCCTGCTCGACCGGCTTACCGACACCGGGCCGGTGGCGCCCGCAACCGCCCGGGCGGACGAAGATCTCGCCCACCCGCCCGCCCCGCGCGGCCGCCACCCGCGCGATGTGCGGCTGCTGCCG
>JBBQIP010000204.1:0-4213 GCA_038325045.1 Sphingomonadales bacterium | reverse complement strand
GCCGGGATAGCTGAAGCCTATCTGATAGAGCTGCGCCTTGCTGACCGGGCCGGTGACCACGCCGCCGGCAATGCCCGAGCGGGCAAGGCCGACACCAAGCTCCAGACTGTCCAGCGCGCAGCGGGCGCCCGCAAGGTTGGGCTGGCCGGGAATGATGTCGCCGGGGTCATCCACCTGCACCAGCGGCAGGGCTGTATCGAACACTGCCGCAGCGCCGGTCGGGTCCTCAAGCGTGACCACTGGCACATTGGAGACCATCGCCAGTGCCCGCCGGTCTCCAATGGCGAAAAACGGCGGCAGCCCCTCGGCTGTGCGCGCGGCCCAGGCGCGGGCGAGCATTTCCGGCCCGATACCGGCCGGGTCTCCCATCGGCACGGCGAGCGGCACCGGCCGAGGCGGCCCGCCCTGCATCAGCGGTAATCGACGATGGCATCCCGGCGCAGATCGCGCAGGTAGCGCCGGGCGCGCATGTTCACCCGCTCTTCGTTGAGCTGGGCGTAGATTTCATCAAAATTGGGGGCCTTTGCCTGTGCCTGGCTATCATCGCGCCCGCACAGCACCAGCACCCGAAGGCCTTCGGCAAGATTGCCGAATGGCGGTGTTGCCTGGCCCACGTTCAGATTGCCCATCAGCTCCTGCAGTGCCTCAGGCAAGTCTTTCAACCTTATGGCATCGTTGGTAGCAACTTCGGCGCCCATGGTGCGCGCCACTTCATCGGCTCGGCCGCAACCGCCCATCGATTGGGTGGCGGTCTGCATCTGGGTCACGATAGCGCGGGCCTGCGGCTCGGTGGTGGCGGGAGGCAGGGCCATCGAAATCTGCTTGAGGCTCAGCACTGCTTCCTTCGGGTCCGCCGACAGCACCTGGCGCTGGTCGATGAGCGTCATGACGGCAATGCCACCCGGCACCCGCACCGGATCGGAAATCGCAGTGGCGGGGCTTCCGGTCTTCAAGGTGGTGACCACGGCGGCAACCGAATCCTTCAGCTGCTCGGCGCGCACCCAGCCCAGATCGCCGCCCACGCCAGCGGTGGAGGCTTCCGAAAACTGCCGGGCATAGGCGACAAAGGACGCGCCAGCGCGGATCTGTTCGACAATGCGCTCCGCATCGGCGCGCACCTGAAACTCGGTTTCGGGCGTTGCCGACAGGAATATCTCGCCGACATGATATTCATCCTTGCCCTTGGCGGCATTGAGCTTGTCGATGAGCAGCTGCACCTCGTCATCGCCCACATTGACCAGCGGCTCCACCTTGCGGCGAAGCACCCGCGACCAGGCCAGTTCGCCCCGGATCTGGGCCATGAGCGAGGTTGGTGCCGAACCGTTTTCGCGCAGATAGGCTTCGAATTGCGCCGGCGTACGCTTGAAATTGGCGGCCACGCGCTCATACGCTCTTTGAACTTCAGCCTCGGCAATGTTGATATCATTGGCTTCTGATTCCTGAACCTGAAGCTTTTCATCAATCAGGTTACGCAGCACCTGCAACCGCAGCCGTTGCTTTTCCTCATCAGCCACCTTGCCGCCGTTGGCGGCGACAACCAGCGCCAGCCGCTGGTCGATGTCGGTGTCGGTGATCACGTCGCCGTTCACGATCGCCTGTGCCTTGCGCAGCATCGGGTCGGTTTCCGCCAGGATCTGCAGCTCGGGCATGTCATCGAAATTGATGCCGCTGATTGCTGGCGGCGTCTGGGCGACGGCAGGCACCGCGACCGGCGACCAGAAGGCGCCAGCCATGAGAAGCGAAGCCAGGGCAAAACGGGGCTTGGTCATTCTGGGCAACAATCCTGTCATGTGCGCTCCTTCGCTTCATAGCGCAGCCGGCGCGCGAAATCCAAACTGCGCTAGCGGTCCTCTTGTTAACAGTTGCTGAAAGCGCGCCCTGCCTGCGTCCGCGCGCCTTGCGGCCTGTTTCCTAGCGTCCGAGCGTCTTGAACGAAATCGAGATCTGGAAGGTGTTGCCGGCGCGGAAATCCCGGTCCGAAATTAGGTCGCGCCGCCACGACACACCAAAGCGAAAGCACTCATCTTCATATTCCGCGCCAACACGGTGGCGGATGAACGCAAAGCCGTTGCCGGTGGCGGCAGGATTATCTGCCTTTGTAGTGAGATCGACGATTGCCGAGCCGAAGACCGACCAGAAGCGGGCAAAGCCGACCCGGCCACCGGCGCGAAGTTCCGACCGGTCTTCAAGGTCTTCCAGCGCGGCGCCGCGGTTGAGCCGCAGATAGCTGATGGTCGCATAGCTGCGCCGGTTTCCGACCGCGAGGTCGATCTCGTTCCTGCGTACTGCAAAGCTGTTCCGGTCCACGCGGAAACGGTGGGTTATCTCGAACAGTCGGCCGACCTTCAGGTTGGTGCGACCCACGAAATCGGAAAGTTGCTGGTCCAGCCCGGTGCCCGGCGGAAATTCGTTGCCCAGCCTGTCAGAACTGGCCCCGAAGCTCCAGGACTGGCCGATTTCCGACCGCAGCGCGATGCCGGGCCGATCGAGCGTATAGGCCATCCCATAGGTGATGCGCGAGCCGCTCGCGAACCGGTCACGCCCGGGAAAGCGGTTGATGTCGAACAGGCTGATATCCTCGAGTTCGATCGCCCGGCTGTCTTCATTGGGAAAGCCATCGTTGCGGATATCGGGTTTCACCACCAGCTGCACACGCGGCGTTATGGTCTGGGTGCCGCCGGCGAAATTGCCGACAAACGGCCACTCCATATCGAGAGCGCCAGCCGCAATGGCCCGGGCCTGCACCCCCCTTGTGCCGGCATATTCCGGCAGCGTTGCAGCCTCTGGCCGGCCGGTATTGTAGATATCGGCGCGCACCAGCGTGGTTGCGGTAAGCCGCTGGCCAAAGGGGGTGAAGAAGCTGCGGTCCCACCGGCCAAAGCCCAGCCCGCGTTGCACCACCTGGCCACCGGTGCGGTAGAGCGACATGGTATTGGCGCCAAGCTGCACCCGGCCGCCAAGCACTTCCTCAGCTGGACGATAGCTGTAATCGACGAGCGGCAGCACATAGGGGCTTTCGCCCGGCGTATCGATGGTGCGCAGGCCCTGAAAGGCGAGCGCCTGTACCGAGAAATAGCTCTCCGAGCCGATCCGCTCCAGCGCATAGGTGGAGCGCAACGTATCATCGAAATCAAGATCATAGCGGCGGTTGAAGGTATCATCGGTGGTAAGCCGCACCGAAAAGGTGGAACGCCACAGGCTGGAATGCTGGAAACGGCCCTTCACACCCAGATAGCCCCGGAAGCGCTGGCCGCGGTCGATCTCGGTTACATTGTCGGGGGCAAATTCGGTCAGCGCGGCATAGGTGAAGAAGCCGTCCACTTGCACCGGACCGCCCTTGAACAGCCGGCGCGCCTGCAGCTGCAGCGCCGGCGAAGCGTTTGTATAAAGCCACGGCGTAAGCGTGATATCCCGGTCCGGCGCCAGCGCCAGATGCACCGGCAGGCCAAGCCCCAGCCCCAGCTGGCGCTGGATCTTGATCGCCGGCACCAGCAGCCCCGATACACGTTCCGCCTGGCCATCCGGGTGCGAGAATTGCGGCAGATAGACAATCGGCACACCGAATATCTCGATCCGCGCATCGCGGTAGCTTATCCGGTGGCGGTCGGGGTCATAGCGTATCCGGGCAGCGCGCAGCCGCCACACCGGGTCTTTGGCGCAGCCATCCGGCCCCACCACTGCACATGGGCTGTACACCGCGCGCCTGAGCGTAATCAGCCGGCCGGTGCGATCACCGCCCTGGGCTGCGAGCCGGCCGCCGTCGTTCAGCACCAGCAGCAAATTCTCTATCGCCCCGTCGCGCAGCGATTCGGTCAGGTCCAGCGTGTCGGCGAACATCTGGTTTCCCTGCGGGTCGATGCTCACCACATTGCCGCGCGCACGCACCTGCCCGGTGGACCGGTCATATTCGATTTTGTCGGCACTCAACCGCCAGGCGTCGCGGCGCAGCTCCACACCGCCCTCGGCGCGCACGACATTGCCGGATTCGTCCACCTCCATCTGGTCGGCGCCGAATTCGATGATGTCGCCGGCCTCGATCACATCGCCGCCGTCTCGCGGTAGGGTGTCGCGCGGCAGGGCCGGTGCTTGCGCCTCGGGCACGACCTGGCCGGCCAGCAGCTCGGCTGGAAGTGCCACAAGCGCCGTTGCCAGCAAGGCAGGACGCATCATGCGAAGGCAGGGCAGCGAGCGGGCGTCCACAACCCGGAGCCTT
>JBBQIP010000203.1:0-4268 GCA_038325045.1 Sphingomonadales bacterium | reverse complement strand
ATCATCGCTGTTCCCCCCGGGCCACAGGATCGGGGATGCGCTCGGCGAGCGAGGCTACCACTGCGGACAGCCCGACCCCGTTGGAGCCTTTGACCAGCAGCACATCATCGGCGCGGAGCAGCGCGTCCACTTCGCGCAGGGCATCTTGGGCGTTGGCGACATGGGATACGAATAGCGTGCGCGGCAAGCTGCGGGCCAGCGCTTTTGCAGCGTTACCCACAACAATTATGCCTTCCACGCCGGCGGACACAACATGTTGTGCGATTTCGGCATGAAACTGGTCCGACAGATCGCCCAGTTCGCGCATCTCGCCCAGCACGGCGAGGCGCCGGCCCCCGCCGCGCGGCGCCACTTCGCCCAGCACGGCCAGCGCTGCCGCCATGGAGGCCGGATTGGCGTTGTAGCTTTCATCAATCACCACCGCCTGGCCGTCCGCGGCCGCAACCCGCAGCCGGGCGCCGCGCCCCGGCAGGTCGGCAAGCTCGGCCAGTGCCAGCCCGGCCAGCGCCAGATCGGCACCTGCAGCCTGCACCGCAGCGAGCACGGCCAGCGCATTGTTCGCCCAATGCCGGCCGGCCATGCCTATCTTGAAGGTCAACCGCTCCTCGCCCACCCGTGCGGTCACGCAGGAGCAATCGGGGTGCAGCACCACCCGCTCGGCAAACACATCGGCGCCGGGCTGCATGCCGAAACTGATGATGCGCGCATCCCCCGCGCCGGCGCGCAGCCGGGCCACATGCACATTGTCATGCGGGATGATCGCGGTGCCGCCGGGCAGCAGGCCGCTGAATATCTCCGCCTTGGCATCGGCAATCGCGGCTTCGCTATCGAAGAATTCTCGGTGCGCGGAGGCGACCCAGGTGATGAGCGCAATCTGCGGGCGCACAAGGGCTGCCAGGGCAGTGAGCTCGCCGGCGTGGTTCATGCCCATCTCGAATACCCCGAACCGACTGTCTGTCGGCATCCGGGCGAGGCTCAACGGCACGCCGCTGTGGTTGTTGTAACTTTTCACCGATGCATGCACCTGACCCGGCACAAAGCGGCCAAGCGCTGCCTTCAGCGCCTCCTTGGTGCCGGTCTTGCCCACCGAGCCGGTGACGCCGATGCGCACTGCGGCTGAACGCGCGCACGCCGCGCGGCCCAGTGCCTCCAGCGCCAGAAGTGTATCTGCAACCCGCACATGCGGGCCGTCCACAGCCTGGCTTGCCAGCACGCCGCTGGCGCCCTGGGCGCGGGCCTGGGCAGCGAAGCGGTGGCCATCGGTTTCGGCGCCCGCAAGCGCCACGAACAGATCACCCTCGCCCACTTCACGGCTGTCGATCTCGATGCCGGTTGCATCGAAATCCCCGACCAGCGTGCCGCCGGTGGCGGCAGCGATGGCGGCGCCGGTCCATAGCGGGGGTGAACCGTCGCTCATGCGGCCATCTCGCGGGCGACGGATACATCGTCGAACGGAAGCACCTGCGCGCCGATGGTCTGGCCCTGTTCATGGCCCTTGCCGGCGATGAGCACTACATCATCGCCGCCGGCATCGGCTATGCCGGCGGCGATGGCAGCCCGGCGATCCGCAATTTCCTGAGCGCCCGGAGCGGCGGCGAGGATGGCGTGGCGGATGGCTTCGGGATCTTCGGAACGGGGATTATCGTCGGTCACGATCAGGCGGTCGGCCTTTGCTGCCGCCACTGCCCCCATCAAGGGTCTTTTGCCCCGGTCGCGGTCTCCGCCGGCACCGAACACGAGGATCAACCGACCCCGGGTGTGCGGGCGCAGCGCATCGAGCGCTGCGGCCAGGGCATCGGGGGTATGGGCATAATCGATATAGACAGCCGCCCCGGTGCGGGAGATGCAGGCACGCTCAAGGCGGCCGCTCACCGGCTGCAGCCGGGCAAGCCCGGCCAATGTAGCGGCGGTATCGCCGCCGGTCGCGATCACCAGCCCGGCTGCGAGCAGGGCATTGGCGGCCTGATAGGCGCCGATCAGCGGCAGCCTTGTTTCGTAACGCAGGCCGCCGGTTTCGATTACCAGCTTCTGGCCCAATGCATCGGCCACGCGCGACACCAGCCGCAGATCGCAGGCTCCGGTTCCAACAGTCATTACTCGGCTGCCGTGGGCGGTGGCCGCCGCCGCTACCTTTTCGGACCATGGCGCATCATCGGCCCACACCACTGCGGTTGCTGCCCGGCCATCGAACAGCGCCAGCTTGGCGGCGAAATAGGCCTCCATCGTGCCATGGTAATCAAGATGGTCGCGGCTGAGGTTGGTGAAGGCGGCAGCAGCCAGCGGCACGCCTTCGGTGCGGTGCTGGTCAAGGCCATGGCTGGAGGCTTCGAATGCCACGTGGCCGATGCCCTCGCGCGCCAGCCCGGCCATGGTGGTGAGGAAGGTGACGATATCGGGGCTGGTGAGCCCGGTAGTTGCAGTGCCGGCCGATTGTCGCTCATCGCCAGTGGTCACGCCCAGCGTGCCGATGCTGGCGGCGCGGTGACCGGCCATGCGCCAGAGCTGGCGGGCAAGCTCCACTGTGGAGGTTTTGCCGTTGGTGCCGGTGACCGCAACGATGGTTTCGGGATAGGGCGCATGGAATTGCCCGGCCAGCGCTGCAAAGCGCCCGCGCGGCTCTGGATCGGCTATGTGGAGCGCACCTTTGACCACCGCTTCGGGCCGGGCCACGATTGCTACCGCTCCCGCAGCGACCGCAGCCTCTATAAAGCCCTCGCCGTTCACCCGCGCGCCCGGGAAGGCGCCGAAGATATTGCCCTGTGCCAGCTTGCGATGATCGATGGCAAAGCCGGTCACGGCGGTTTCGCCGGCACCGGCCACCAGAGCCCCCAGTCGCACCCCTTATTCCTTCACCGGGTCGGAACCCGGCAGCAGGTTTGAAGTGTCGAGATCGCGGTTTCGGTCAGGCTGGATTCCCAGCAGCGGGCCAATGCGCTCCACGATACGCTTTACCGACGGCGCAACCGCCATGCCGGCCGTGCGGAAACCGGAGCTGGCCACGCTGCCGCGCGGATCATCGACCATCGCGATCACCACATAGCGCGGCGCGTCCATGGGGAAGGCGGCGGCAAAGGTGCTCACATTGATGCCGTGCGCATAGCGGCCATCGCTGGGCTTTTCAGCGGTGCCGGTTTTGCCGCCCACCCGGTAGCCCGGCGCATCGGCGCGCCGCCCGGTGCCGGCGGTCACGGTCAGGCGCAGCAGCTGGCGCATCTGTGCGGAGGTCTGCTCGCTCCACACCCGGCGCCCGGCGGGGATGGTATCGCGCTTCAACAGGGTGGGCGTGCGGTACACGCCGCCGTTCACCAGCGTCGCATAGGCTGAAGCGAGGTGGAGCGGGCTTACCGCGATGCCATGGCCATAGGAAATGGTCATGGTGGAAAGTTCGCCCCAGCTGGCCTTGGTCGGAAACAGCGGGCGCGCGCGCTCGGGAAGCTCGATCTCTGCGCGGCTGAAGAAGCCCAGTGCTTCGAGCATCGCCTGCTGGCGCTCGCGGCCGGCCTCGATGGCAATCCGCGCAGTTCCGATGTTCGAGCTGTGGATGAAGATTTCGGGCACGCTCAGCCAGCGGTTCTTGGCATGATCATCGTGGATGCGGAACCGCCCGACCTGCAGCGGCCGGGTGGCATCATAGGTCTTGTCGAGCGAGGAGATGGTGCCGGCCTCAAGCCCGCTGGCAATGGTCAATGCCTTGAAGGTGCTGCCCAGCTCATAGGTGGCATAGCTGGCCTTGTTATAAAGCGCATCCGGCGTGGCGAGGCCGGGCGCGTTCAGGTTGAAGTCCGGCAGCGAGGTGAGCGCCACCACTTCGGCGGTGCGCACGTCCATCACGATCCCGACCGCGCCTTGCGCCTTCTGGTCGAGATACAGGCTGCGCAGCTCATGCTCGAGCGCCTGCTGCACGCGCACATCGATGGAAAGCTTCACCGGCTGGCCACGGCTGGCTGGCGCCGAAAGCCGCTCGTCGAGCGCCCGCTCAAGGCCGGTCTTGCCGTGGCCTTCGGCATCCGGGTAGCCGATCACATGGGCGGCGAGGTTGTAATTGGGGTAGAGCCGCTCGGCCTCGCGGTTCAGGTGGATTGCCGGCTCGCCCATGTCGTTGATCGTCTGCGCTTCGCTCGGCAGAACGCGGCGGGCGATGTAGCGGAATTTTCCCTCATGGGTCAGATCGTCATAGATGCTCGCCTCGCTCCGGTCGGTGAGCACGGCGGCGAGGCGACGCGCCAGCGCACGCGGGTCCGATGCCAGCAGGTGCGGCTCCACCGATA
>JBBQIP010000202.1:0-4314 GCA_038325045.1 Sphingomonadales bacterium | reverse complement strand
AGGGTGAAGCGCACGTCGCCAGCATCAAGCGGCGCCCGGCAGGCCGAACAGACCATCCGAGGCATGAGTGGCTGGCCACATTGCTTGTGGGTGAGGAGCAAGGGGGCGCCTTCGGGGGCGGTGTAATATCGGTCGCCCCACACCATCAGCATCAACAGCGCGGGGTAATAGTGCACGCCCTTGCGCGTAAGCCGATATTTGCGGCGGCCCGGCTGGTCGGCGGTCGCAGCCTGGCGAATGACACCGAGCTCCGCCAGCCAGTGCAGCCGTTCGGACAAAATGTTGGTGGCCGCGGCGGTATCGGCCCGAATGCCATCGAAACTGCGGATGCCGGTGAATATCGAGCGCAGGATCAGCACGGCCCAGCGGTCCCCCATCAACTGGGCCGCTTGGCCGAACAGCTGGCTGCCGGTGCCGATGCTCGTCCGCAGCTGGCGGCGCCGGCTGTAAAGCGGCGCCGTCCAGCCCATGCCGGGGCCTTCCGCCAAATCAATATCGGTGGCGTTGGCATCCTCGCAGCAGCTGCCGCAGCCGAGCCGGGGCACAAATGGCTGGCCGCACGACAGATGGGTGAGTTCAGTGGTGTGCAGCGCGCCCTGCCCCCACTCTTTCTCCCATTGCAGCATCGCCAGCGCGACCGGATAAAGATCGCGCCCCTTGGCGGTCTGGCGATAGAGAAAGCGCCGGGGCCGCTCGCAATAGAGTTCTTTCTGCAGCACCCCGGCTTCGACAAGTCGCTTCAGCCGGTCCGACAGCAGGGCCTTCAAAAGCCGGGTTTCGCGCCAGAACTCATCGAACCGTCGAGCGCCCAGCCAGGCTGCCTCGAGGATCAGAAGCGTTGGCGTATCGCCGACCACTTCAAGCGCCCGCCAAATGGAGCAGGTGCGGATGAGGTTTTCTTCTTTCATCGTCGCCCAGCCCTTATCGGGGTTTTCTTTAGCGCCAGAGCCGGCCCCCCGTCGAGAGCGCGGTTATTTATGCAAACCCTCGCCCAGCCCATGGCGCTCACCAGTTGACTGCGGTCGTACTATTCGCGCCAGACCTTCACATGGCCGCTCTGCTGGCTTGAACAACCGAACCATCGTCCCTAGTCTTGTGCGCGAAAGGTGCCTTGTTGATGCCTGCATCCGCTGCCTATCCCGCTGCAATCGAGCGGTTGTCGCCGGTCAAAGTCACTCTCGCGCCCTCCAACCACCCTTATCTCAACGGCGCCTGGACACCGTTGTTCGAGGAGGTGAACGTGGCGGCGCTGGTCGTCATCGAAGGCCGGGTGCCGGACGATCTGGACGGGATATATATCCGCAATACCGAAAACCCGGTGCATGCCCCGCTGGGCCGATACCACCCGTTCGATGGCGACGGCATGCTGCACCAGGTGAGCTTTTCGGGTGGCCGGGCAAGCTACCGGAACCGCTTTATCCGCACGCGCGGCTTCGAGGCCGAGCAGGAGGCCGGGCAGAGCCTGTGGGGCGGGCTTATGGACGGTCCGGACGTATCGCGCCGGCCCGGCTTTGGTGCCCATGGGCGGCTGAAGGACGCGAGCAGCACCGATGTGGTTGTGCACCGCGCGCAGGCGCTCACCACTTTCTACCAGTGCGGCGAAGCCTATGCGCTCGATGCGGAATCGCTTGACCAGAAGGGGCTTGCGCCCTGGGTGCCGCTGGACGGAATCTCCGCCCACCCCAAGGTGGATCTGGAAACCGGGGAACTATTGTTCTTCAACTATTCGAAGCACGCGCCCTTCATGCACTACGGCGTGGTCGATAAGGCCGGCAAGCTGGTGCATTATGTGCCGGTGCCGCTGCCGGGGCCGCGCCTGCCACATGACATGGCGTTTTCGAAAAACTGGTCGATCCTCAACGATTTCCCGATTTTCTGGGATGAAAAGCTGCTGGAGCGCGACCTGCATGTGGTGCGCCGCCACGATTTGCCGAGCCGGTTTGCGCTCATCCCGCGCCACGGCACGCCCGACCAGATCCGCTGGTTCGAGGCCGCGCCCACCTATGTGCTCCACTTCCTCAATGCCTGGGAGGAAGGCGATGAGGTGATTCTCGACGGCTATTTTCAGGAGAACCCGACACCCGCCGCGATCGAGAACGCTGATGGCTATGGCCAGCTTATGGCCTATGTCGATGAGGCGAGTTTCCGCCCCCGGCTGCACCGCTGGCGGTTCAACCTGAAGACCGGGACTACCACCGAGCAATGCCTCGATGAGCGCATTCTCGAATTCGGCAGCTTCAACCAGGCCTATGCTGGCAAGCCCTACCGCTATGCCTATAGCACCAGCACCAAGCCCGGCTGGTTCTTGTTCAACAGTTTTGTGAAGCACGACCTGCACACCGGCGATAGCTGGCAGGTGAAGCTGGCCGATGGCCGCTACGCCAGCGAAGCCCCCTTCGCGCCGCGCCTGAACCCCACGAGCGAAGACGATGGCTATCTGGTGAGCTTCATCACCGATGAAAATAGCGGCACATCCGAATGCATTCTCATCGACTGTCTTGATTTTGCGGCCGGGCCGGTATGCCGGCTGCAGCTGCCGCACAAGATTTCAAGCGGCACCCATGCCCATTGGGTGGCGCGGGCCGACCTTGCCGGCTGAGGCTTTAACCCGGCCTTTCCAATACTTCGGCTCGCAATTGGTTTCGGGGCACCTTGTTCATCGCGTTTCGGGGCAGTCTTTCGAGCGCGACCAGATGTTCCGGGCGTTTGAAAATGGCGCAGCCCTTGGCGGCCAGCCAGTCGGCTATAGCGGAAAGATCGGGCGTTTCGCCGGGGCCGGGCGCCACGGCCACGGCCACGCGCTCGACCAGTGCCAGTGCATCTCCGCCTGCGGCAGCGCTTTCCTGAAACAGCGCATCGACCGAGCGGCCCTGCCACCAGCCACGCGCCTCATGGTCGCGGGTGCGTTCGGCAGGTGTCAGAAACATCGGCGCCCCCTCGCGCTTTCATAATTCCACTCACTACGCCAGAAAATGCAGGGCGGGCATCATGCGGTGCTTCGGCAGCCGATGATCAGGGCCATCCAACGGGCGACCGGCTCCGAGCTTGTCGGCGCCATTGCAGAACGGCTGGTCCTTGAGCATGATGCGACGTTGGCGGCGGTTGTGGCAAACGCTTTGCCGGCTTTGAGAAAAGGACCGCGCCATCGCCTTCGCCCAGACCAACATTGCCTTGTTCCGGCAGTTGATCGCTGCCGGCTGGAGCAGCGCCGATATTGCCCGGCTGGGCCGCAGCCATGCCCTGGCATTGCGGTTGTTCGCAGGCCGGCACCGGGGCAACGGCAAGCCGTTTATCTGCCATCTGGCAGGCACCGCCAGTATCGCTGCCACCTTTGAAATGGCGCCCGATGCCGTGTTGGCGGCGCTGCTGCATGCGGCATACCAGCAGGGCCGCTGGCCCCGGGGCGAGGACCGTCGCGCCGCCGTGATTGCAGCCGCGGGGCCGGCGGTGGAAGCGCTGGTGGACGCGTATACCCGGTTGCCCTGGCCGGCGAGGCTGGAGGAAGCACCCCCTGTTGTGCTGCTGCTCCGATTGGCCAATGAGCTTGAGGACCATCTGGACGGCGCCATGGCCTTTGCGCAGAAGCCCCCTGTTGTGGCCGGATCAGAGGAAGCGAAATCCTTTATCGCAATGGCGGTCGCGCTGGGCAAGCCGGCGCTGGGTGCAGCGCTGGAAACCGCTTTTGCCGATATGCCCGAGGTGCCCGATGTGCTGCGCAGCCAGCATGACCTGAGCTATGATGCCACCCGGCCGGCCGGGCCATTGGCGCGGCTGAGGGCTGCCATCGTCTTGAGCGGCCTTAGCCGGCCCGCTCCACGATGAAGCTGCAGGTGGTGGTGGTGGAGCCGCCGATGTTGAGTGTCTGCACCCGGCGCGCGCCTTCCACCTGATAATCCCCCGCCTGGCCGGTAACCTGCTTGGCCGCATCGAGCAGCATCCGCACGCCGGTGGCGCCCACTGGATGGCCTAGGCCGATCAGCCCGCCCGAGGGGTTTATCGGCAGCCGGCCGCCCATGGCGATATCGTCATTTTCAATTGCCTTCCAGGCTTCGCCCGGGGCGGTGAGGCCCAGATGCTCGATCGCCATATATTCGGTGACGGTGAAGCAATCATGCGTCTCGACCGCGTGAATATCGTCGAGTTCCACGCCCGCGCGTGCCCTTGCATCGAGGATCGCCTGTCGCACCTGCGGGAAAACATAATCCGCGCCAGCACTGGCGCGCAGCTTGCCAGCCTGGCTTATGCCGGCCGAGCGGTGCCCCCAGCCGGAAATGCGTGGCAGGCTTTCCAGCGGGATGCCGCGCTTTCTCGCAT
>JBBQIP010000201.1:0-4362 GCA_038325045.1 Sphingomonadales bacterium | reverse complement strand
AGCTGCGCGACGAGCTGGGCGCCGCCCTTGCCGCACTGCGGAGTAACGACACGCCCCGTCCTGATCCCTTTGCGCCCGATCCCTTTCCAGCCCGCCGCACGGACCGCAGCGACTATATCTCCCGCCCGCTGTTCTGAGCATGGCGGTGCTGGAAGAGGCCATTCCCCGGCGCGCGCGGGTTGCCCCCCCGCCAGCCAGTCGGCATAGTCGGGACCACGCCTCTCGAAGGATTGAGACTGTGTCCGAGATCAGCTGGCCCGGGGACGTTCCCCCTGCGGTCAACCCATCCGAAATAGCGCCGCTGCTGTTCGACAATGCGCTCCCCGGTGAGCTTGATGGCCTTGCCGAAGCCCGGCGGGCAGAGCTGGCAGCGATTGTGGCGCGGGTGCTGGCGGTGCGGGCGCCGCGCCAATCCATCGTGCATCTGGAACCGCTTTCTGCCGACAGGACTGCCGATAGCGCCGGCGCCCGCTCACTGGCGCTGGTCATCGTGACCGATGACAAGCCGTTTCTGGTCGATTCCGCCTCGGCCGAAGTGGCCGCCGCCGGGCTGGAGAGCCGCCGGCTTCTGCACCCGATCATCGATGTGGAGCGCGACAGCAAGGGCCGGTTGCAGCGGCTGGCAGGCCTTGCCGCAGGGCCGCTGGCGCCGGGGCTTACCCGCGAATCGATTACGGTCATGGAGCTGGCACGCGCCAATGCGCGAACCCGCTCGGCACTGGTGCAATCGATCGAGGCCATGCTCGCCGATGTGCAGGCCGCGGTGGATGACTGGCAGCCGATGCTTGGCCAGCTCCGTGCCGCTGGCCGCGCCATGGCCGAAAATCCGCCGCCGGTGGCCCCGCACCGGGTGGCCGAAGCGCAAGCCTTTCTGGAATGGATGGCGGCCGATAATTTCACCCTGCTCGGCGTGCGGCGCTGGACTTTCGATGGCGATGCTCCTGCCCCTGTTTCAGCCCCCGAGGCCGGTTTGGGGCTGTTGCAGGACCCTGATTTTCCGCTTTGGGGCGATGAACCTTCGCCCAGCTGGTCTGCACTCGTTGCCAGCCCGGAGCCGGTGATCATCAGCAAGGCCGGCGCCATCAGCCGGGTGCACCGCCGCGTGCAGGCCGATCTGGTTTCGGTAAAGGGCTATGACCGCGAGGGCCGGGTCAGTTCCGAAACCCGCTTCCTCGGGCTGTTCACCTCGGCAGCGCTTGCCGCCTCGCCGCGCCAGGTGCCGCTGCTCCGCCGCAAGGTGGGGGAAATTGTGGAGCGCATGGGCTTTGCGCCCGGAGGCCATAACTTCAAGGCGCTGCTCCACCTGCTGGAAACCTTTCCGCGCGAGGAGCTGTTCGAGGCGACGGCCGACCAGCTTGAGGCGATGGCGGAAGGACTGCTCTCGCTCACCGACCGGCCGCGCCCACGGCTGTTTGCCCGCGCCGATGCCTTTGGCCGCCGGCTCTCGGTGCTCGTCTATGTGCCGCGCGAGGCCTATACCGCCGGCCTGCGCACCCGCATCGGCACCATGCTGGAGGCGGAGACCGGCGGCCGCATGAGCCGCTTCGAGGTGGAGCTGCGATCGGAAGGGCTGGCGCGCATCCATAATGTGCTGCTGCTCCCCGAGGGCAGCGCCGCCGCTTTTGATGCAGCGGCCGAGGCGCGGCTGAGCGAGGCGCTGCGCCTGCTGGTGCGCGGCTGGGACGAAGGGCTGGAGGCGGCGCTGCTGGCCATGGCCGGGCCGGCGCGGGCCGCGCGGCTGCGGCTTTCCTATGCCGATGCTTTCTCCCCCAGCTACCGCGACCAGCATGCGCCTGAGGAGGCGGCGGCCGACATCGTGGCGCTGGCGGCGCTGGGCGGGGAGAGCGAGCGCGCGGTGCGTCTGCTCCGCCGGCCGGGAGACGCGCCGGGCCTGCTGCGGCTGAAGGTCTATCGGCCCGGGCGGATCATCCCGCTTTCCGAAGCGGTGCCGGTGCTCGAAAATTTCGGGCTGCGGGTGATCGAGGAATATCCCTTCGAGCTGGCCGGCGCGCGCCCCGGCTGGGTGCATGATTTTCTGGCCGAGGTGGCCGATCCGGCGCTGCTGGCTGATTGGCCGGCGCTGGTGGCACGGCTGGAGCCGGCGCTCGCCGCCGTGCTGGCGGGCGGGGCTGAATCCGATCTGTTCAATATCCCGGTGCTCAGCTGCGGGCTGGCGCTGGAGGAGGCCGGCTGGCTGCGGGCCTGGTTCCGCTATCTGCGGCAGGCCGGCGTTACCTACGGGATTGCGACGGTAGTGGAGGCGCTGCGCCGCGCGCCCGCCATCACGGCCGATCTCGTCGCCCTGTTCCGCGCCCGTTTCAGCGCGAGCGTGCATGACCGCGACGAGGCGGTGGCCAGCATCACCGGGCGGATCGAAACCGCGCTCACCGATGTCGCCTCGCTGGACGATGACCGGATTTTGCGGCTGATGCGGGCGCTGGTGGAAGCCTGCCTGCGCACCAACGCCTTTGTGCCGGGCGGGCCGGAGGCGCTGGCCATGAAGCTTGAATCAGCCAAGGTGCCGGGCTTGCCGCCGCCGGTGCCCTACCGCGAAATCTGGGTATACAGCGCGCGGCTGGAGGGCATTCACCTGCGCGGCGGCCCGATTGCGCGCGGCGGCCTGCGCTGGTCCGACCGGCGCGATGATTTCCGCACCGAAGTGCTGGGGCTGGTGAAGGCGCAGATCGTAAAGAACGCGGTCATCGTGCCCACCGGCGCCAAGGGCGGCTTCTACCCCAAGCAGCTGCCCCCCATGGCGGACCGCGAGGCGTGGCTGGCGGAAGGCACCGAGGCCTACCGCATCTTCATCCGCTCGCTGCTCTCGCTCACCGATAATCTGGATGTGGACGGCACCCCCATCCCGCCCGCCGATATCGTGTGCCACGACCCGCCCGACCCCTATCTGGTGGTGGCGGCGGACAAGGGCACCGCCAGCTTCTCCGACACCGCCAATGCCATTGCGCAGGAGCGCGGCTTCTGGCTGGGCGATGCCTTCGCCAGCGGCGGCGGCAAGGGCTATGACCATAAGGCGATGGGCATCACCGCGCGCGGCGCCTGGATATCGGTGGAGCGGCATTTCCGCGAGCTTGGCATCGATGCGGCGACCGACCCCATCCGCACGCTGGGCGTGGGCGACATGTCGGGCGATGTGTTCGGCAACGGGATGCTGCTGAGCCGCGCCGTTCATCTGGTCGCGGCCTTTGATCACCGCCATATCTTCCTCGACCCCGCGCCCGATGCAGAAGCCGGTTTCAATGAGCGCCAGCGGCTGTTCAGGCTGCCGAGATCGAGCTGGGACGAGTATGACCGCAGCCTGATAAGTGCTGGCGGCGGCGTGTTTGCGCGCAGCCAGAAGTCCATCCCGCTTTCCGCTGAAGTGCGCGCCATGCTGGGCATTGACGCCGCCCATCTGTCGCCGCCCGAGCTTATTCAGGCGCTGCTGCGCGCCCCCGTCGATCTGCTGTGGTTCGGCGGCATCGGCACCTATGCCACGGCCAGCACCGAGAGCCAGGCCGATGCCGGGGACCGCGCCAACGATGCAGTGCGTGTGGATGCCTCCGCGCTGGGCGCAAAAGTGATCGGGGAAGGGGCCAATCTGGGCATCACCCAGGCCGGCCGGATCGAATTCGCGCTCGCCGGCGGCCGGCTGAATACCGATTTCATCGATAACAGCGCCGGGGTCGATTGTTCGGACCATGAGGTGAACATCAAGATCGCGCTGGGCGCCGAAGTTGCCGCCGGCCGGCTCACACTGCCCGACCGCGATGCCCTGCTGGCCCGGATGACCGACGGGGTGGCAGCGCTGGTGCTCGCCGACAACTGCTTGCAGGCACAGGCGATAAGCCTTGCCGAGCGCGGCGGCGCGGCTGCCACCGCCCGGCTGCAACGGCTGATCCAGACGCTGGAAGCCACCGCCGGGCTGGACCGCAAGGTGGAAGGCCTGCCGGCAGACGAGGTTCTTGCGCGGCGCGCCGGCCAGGGCCAGGGCCTCAGCCGCCCGGAGCTGGCAATCGTGATGGCCTATTCCAAGATCGCGCTGACCGCGGTGCTGAACGGCGAGGAGGCCGCCGCCCTGCTGGCAGACCCCGCCCTTGCCCGTGATCTTGCAGCGGCGTTTCCAGCGCCGATGCCGGAACTTTACGGAGATGCCATCGCCCACCACCGGCTGCGGCGCGAGCTGCTCGCCACCAAGCTCGCCAATGAGCTGGTGAACCGGGGCGGCCTCGCGCTGGCCTTCGAGCTGGCCGAGGCGCGGGGGGGCCAAACCGGCGCCCGCCGGGGGGGCCCCGCCCCCCCCCCGGGGACCCCCCGCGCGCGGGGGGCCCGGCCCCCCCCCACGGGGGGGGGGGCCCCCCCCCCCCC
>JBBQIP010000200.1:0-4366 GCA_038325045.1 Sphingomonadales bacterium | reverse complement strand
GTCGATGATGAAGACCGCGAGAACGAAGGCGATCTCATCATCCCCGGCCAGATGGCCACGCCCGATGCCATCTACTTCATGGCCCGCCACGGCCGTGGCCTCATCTGCCTCGCAATGGCATCGGCGCGCGTGCAGGCGCTCGGCCTGCCGCTCATGGCGCGCCACAACGGCACCCGCCACTCCACCGCCTTCACCGTCTCCATCGAGGCGAAGGAGGGGGTCACCACCGGCATTTCGGCCGCCGATCGTGCCCGCACCATCGCGGTCGCCATCGATGCCGGCAAGGGGCCGGAGCATATCGTATCCCCCGGCCATGTCTTCCCGCTGGTGGCGCGCGATGGCGGGGTGCTGGTGCGCGCCGGCCATACCGAGGCGGCGGTGGATGTGGCGCGGCTCGCCGGCCTCAGCCCGTCAGGCGTCATCTGCGAGATCATGAACGATGATGGCAGCATGGCGCGGCTCCCTGATCTCATTCCCTTCGCGCGGCGCCACAACCTCAAGATCGGCACCATCCAGGATCTCATCGCCTATCGGCACCGCCACGACCGGCTGGTCCGCCGGGTGGCGGAAACCGAGCTGGACAGCCATATCGGCGGCCGCTGGAAGCTCAGCACCTATGCCAACACCGCCGAATACGGGGAGCATATGGTGCTGCAAAAGGGCCATATCGAACCCGGCAAGCCCACGCTCGTCCGCGTCCACACCATGTCGATGTTCTCCGACCTGTTTTTCGAAGCGAACGACCGCGCCGGCCAACTTGAACGCGCGATGCGGGCCGTGGCGGAGGCCGGAAGCGGGGTCATCGTGGTCATCCGCGACCCCAGCCCCACCGCCATCTCCAGCCAGATGCGCGCGCGCGGCGAAGGCGAGCCGGTCAACCTGCGGGACTATGGAATCGGCGCCCAGATCCTCGTCGATCTCGGGATCACCGACATGGTGCTCCTCACCAACAAGCACCGCAACATCGTCGGGTTGAACGGCTACGGCCTGAATGTCGTCGGCGAAGTCGCCATCCCCCCCCATCCGGGAGCCTGAAAATGCCGCATATCCTCCTTGTCGAAGCCCGCTTCTACGATGCCATCGCCGATGCAACACTCGCCGGCGCAATCGCCGCGCTTGAAGCAGCCGGCGCCACCCATGAACGCATCACCGTGCCCGGCGCGCTGGAGATCCCTGCCGCCATCGCGCTGGCAGACGGCTCGGGCCGGTTCGATGGCTATGTGGCGCTGGGCTGCGTCATTCGCGGTGAAACCTATCATTTCGAAGTGGTGGCCAGCGAAAGCGCGCGCGGGATCATGGCGCTCACCCTCGATGGAATGGCCATCGGCAACGGCATCCTGACGGTGGAGAATGAAGCCCAGGCCTGGGCCCGCGCCCGGGCGAGCGAGAAGGACAAGGGCGGCGAAGCAGCCAAGGCCGCGCTGGCGATGGTGGCGCTGCGGGAGCGGTTTTCGAGTTAGAAGTAAAGCACCGCGGCAAAGCCGCGGTTGACGTCAGACGAGTTCGGCCAGCGAGGCTATCCGCCTCGCTGGCCGAGCTTGCGCGAGTCGGCGCGCAGCATGCGCGCGCGCCGCGCTTCGCTTACGGCATCACAACCGTATCAACCACGTGGATCACCCCGTTGGACTGCATCACATCCGCCTGGGTCACGGTCGAGGTGCCGCCCTTGGTGTCGGTCAGCACAACCTTGCCGCCAACCACACGGCCGGTCAGCTTGCCGCCCTGCACGGTGGTCAGCACCGCCGAGCCGCCGCCAGCCTTGATCGCGGCCAGCACATCAGCGGCCGCCAGCTTGCCCGGCACCACATGATAGGTGAGGATCGAGCTCAGCGTTGCCTTGTTCTCGGGCTTCAGCAGGGTTTCAACAGTGCCGGCCGGCAGCTTGGCAAAGGCCGCATTGGTCGGCGCAAACACCGTGAACGGCCCAGCGCTCTTCAACGTATCGACCAGTCCGGCCGCTTTCACCGCAGCCACCAGCGTGGTGTGGTCCTTGGAGTTTACTGCATTATCGATAATATCGCGGGTCGGCAGCATGGCTGCACCGCCCACCATCACGCTCTGCGCCATGGCGGGCATGGCAATACCGATCGCCAGCGCAGCAATCCCGGCGCGCATCATGTTCTTCGAAAAAGTCATCGTTATTCCTTCATCTTGTTCCGGTGTGTCCAATCGGGCACCGGAACCAGATACGCATCTGAAGCTGACTGTGATCTTACAGAGCCGCCGCAGAGCGGTTTTGCCGCACCCCCTGGGCCGCCCCAAAAGGTCGCACCCCAGCCGCGCAAAGCTGCCTTCAAACTGGCGAGAGCACGCCCGTGGCCACCACCGGCCCGGTCGGCTGGCCGGTGGGGCTGCCGCCCAGTGGCTCCAGCGAAACCGCCAATATGGCCCCCGGCCGCACCCCGAGCGCGCCGGAAACCCCCAGCGCCACCGGCTGGCCCAGCGTGATAACGCCCAGCGAGCGCGGCTTCTCGCTGCCCTCGATCACCCAAAGCTGGGGCACAAGGTCAGCATCATCGCGGGTGGCGGCAGCGGTCAGCACCACGGTGCCGCGCAGCGGATCATAGGTCGCGGCCAGCAGCGGCGTGCCATCCTCGGCCGCCAGCCGTGCTGCCAGCAGCGAAGGCGGCGCTGCCACCGCCACCTGCGGCGCCACCAGCGGCGCCGGCGCCGGCATCAGCAGCACCAGCGCGCCTGCCGCCAGCGCCGGCCCGGCCAGCGCCATCCCGCGCCAAAAGGCCAGGCTCTCCCAGATCGATTGCTTTGCCGGCAAGGCAGCGGCAGCCGGAGCCAGCGCCGGCGCAGTCTCGGCCTCGATAGCCGCCCATAGCCCCGCCGGCGGTGCCACCGGAGCCGTGTCGCCATCGAGCGGTGCCAGCAGCGCCTGCCAGCGCTCCACCTCGGCCCTGAACGCCGGCTCGCGCGCCATCCGCAGCTGTGCCGCCCGGCGCTCCTCGCGCGCCAGCACCCCCAGCGCCAGCTCCATCGCCAGTGCCGCGTCGCCGGTCATTTCCGGGCCTTGTGGCTCGCCCTGCGGGGCTCCGGTGTTCACCGGCATGCCTCCCGTTCCATGGCGTCGCGCATCTTCAATATCCCGCGCCGCACCCAGCTCTTCAGCGTGCCCACCGGCACGCCGTCGCGCGCCGCCAGCTCCTCATAGGTAAGCCCCTCGAAGTAGCAGCTGCGGATCGCCGCCGCCTGCTTCGGCTCCAGCTCGGCCAGCACCCGGTGCACGGCAACAGCGCCGCGCGCGCTATCCACCAGCGCATCGGCTAGCGGCGCGCTATCGGCCACCATCCCGGCATCGTCCAGCGGCGCTGCCGGGCGCAGCTTTTTCGAGCGCAGCCGGTCAATCGCCCGGTTGCGGGCGATTGTCGTTGTCCAGGTGATCGGGCTGGCGCGGGTGGAATCAAACTCCGCCGCCTTTCGCCAGATCGTCACATAAACCTCCTGCACCACATCCTCGGCCTCGCCTCGTTCGCCCAAGATACGCAGGACAACGGCAAACAGCTTCGCCGAGGTGCGATCATAAAAGTCACGAAATGCAACCCGGTCGCCGTCCGCCGCCTTTGCCAGCAGCGCGGCAAGCTCGGCAGCCCCGCTCATGGCCGCTTCACATCCATGGTGATCGGGCCTTCGGCGCGGCCGTGCACAAACTGGTCCACATAGGGGTTCGGCTCATCGTCAATCGCCGCGCGCGGCCCTTCCCAGATGATCTTGCCCCGGTACAGCATCGCCACCCGGTCCGCTATCCGCCGCACACTCGCCATGTCATGAGTAATGGTCAGCGCGGTAATCCCCAGATCGCTCACCAACTGGCGGATAAGCGCATTGATGACATCGGCCATGATCGGATCGAGCCCGGTGGTCGGTTCATCAAAGAACAATATTTCCGGCTTCACTGCAATGGCCCTCGCCAGCGCCACCCGCTTCTGCATCCCGCCCGAAAGCTCATTGGGGCGCAGATCGGCCACTTCCGCCCCCAGCCCCACCCGCGCCAGCATATCCAGCGCCAGCGCCCGTCGCTCCGCGCTCCGCCCCGGCACCGCAAAGGCTATGTTCTTCCACACGCTCAACGAATCGAACAGCGCGCCGCCCTGAAACAACATGCCGAACCGCGCCTGGTGCGCCGCCAGCGCGCGGCCGCTCAGCCCGCTCACTTCCCGGCCATCGATGCGGATGCTGCCGCCGTCCACCTTCAACAGCCCCAATATGCACTTGATGGTCACCGATTTTCCGGTGCCGGAGCCGCCGATAATGACCATCGACTGGCCGCTCATCACGTCCAGATCCACGCCCGCAAGCACCGGCTTGCCTCCAAAGCCCTTGGTCACGCCGGAAAGGCTGATTTTGGGCACAGCGCTCA
>JBBQIP010000199.1:0-4393 GCA_038325045.1 Sphingomonadales bacterium | reverse complement strand
CAAGGCCGCAAGCCCGGCGGCTTCAACGGCACGGTTGGAGTGGCTAACGGCCGCCCGACCTATGACGAGGAAATCGTCAAGGGTGGCGAAGTCGGCATCAAATGGGCCTCGAAGGATCGCAAGGTCAGCATCACCGGCTCGGCCTATTACAATGATCTTTCTTCCGTGCAGCTTACCGAAGCAATTGCGTCGGGAACCGCTGTCAACTCGATCGTCGTCAACACAGGGGACGCCACCATCAAGGGTTTCGAACTTGAGCTGGCGGCTGCTCCACACCCGGACATCAATGCCAACATCAACCTGAGCTATGTCGACGCCAGGTTCTCCAGCGGGTGCGATGCCGATTATTTCCAGCTTCTATCAGGCGGCTTGCGGGCAAACTTCAACAACACCAGCCCGCCTGCTGCAGCTGTCCCGCTTTGCAGCATCGAGGGCAAGCGGCTGCCTTTGGGCTCATCCTATCAGGTGAACGGCTCGATAAGCTGGGAGCCGCAGATCTCGGAGACTTTGCGACTGACCACCAACCTCAATTTCAGCCTTGAGGACAAAAAGTACATTCAGGTCGATAACTTCGCTTTCGTGCCATCATCGTTTCTGCTGAATGCGCGTATCGGCTTCCGCACTCGTGGTATCCAGGTGGCGCTGTTCGGCCGCAACCTTACCAACGAGGACGCTGCACCGCTGGCCACGCGGTGGTTCGATTTCCGCTATGGATCGACCGGGCGCAACCTGCCTACTGGCCTGACCTTCAACGGTCAGCCCGCAGTCGCTGAAAGCGGTGCGCCTCGCGCCTTCTTCACGGCCCTGCGCCGTGGCCGCACCTTCGGTGTGGAAACCGTCATGCGGTTCTGATGCCGGCTGTGGCCGGGGAGCGCCGGGGGCTTAATCGCCTTTCAGCGCCGCCCCGGCCGCAAATGGTGCCACCGCCACTGCAACCAGCGAGGCAGCACCGAGCAGCTGCAGCGCGCCCGGCAGCCCTGCCCCCACGCCGAATATGAGCACCGGCAGCGCCAGCGGCAGCACGATGAGCCCGGCCAGTGCGCCGCCGCCGCGCAAGCCTGCGGTGAGCGCAGCCGCCACTACCGCCAGCGCCGCCAGCGCCGGGGTGCCGATGAGGAGCGCCAGCGCCAGCCGCCAGCCGGCCGCCGCCTCCAGCCCCACCAGCAGCCCGGCCACCGGCAATGCGGCCAGCAGCGGCAGCGCAAAGCCCAGCCAGTGGGCGATGATGCGCGCCAGCGCCACCATCTCCATGGCGATGCCGCGGCTGGCCAGCTGGTCGAGCGTGCCGTCCTCCTGATCGGGGGCAAACAGGGTTTCCACCGGCAGCAGCGCGGCGAGCAGGGCCGATACCCAGAGGATGCCCGGCGCAATGCGGGCCAGCAGCCGCGCATCCGGCCCCACCGCAAAGGGGAACAACGCTGCCACCAGCACGAAGAACATCACCGGCATCCACACCGCCGGCGAGCGGGCGATGAGCGCGAGATCGCGGCGGATGAGCTGGAACAGCATCAGCCGAGCCGCAGCCGGGCCGGCGCATCCAGCCCGATATCGCCGTGCACGGCGGCCACGATGAGGCCGCCGCTGGCGCGGTGGGCGGCCATGGCGGCGGCGAGCAACCCGACGGACGCGCTGTCCAGACCGGCAGTCGGTTCATCGAGCAGCCAGAGCGCGCGGCCGCTGGCGATAACGCGGGCCAGGCCGGCGCGGCGGCGCTGGCCGCTGCTCAGGTGTCGGCAGGGCACGTCGGCCAGTGCTTCAAGGTTCATTGCCGCCATGGCAGGCGCCAGCCGGTCCCGGGCTTCATCGAGCAGCGCCCAGTGCGCCAGTTCCTCCAGCAGCCGGCCGCGCGGCTTCAACGCCGTTTCATGGCCCATAAAGGCCAGCGGCGGGGCTTCGATCTGGCCGGAGAGCGGCGCCAGCAGGCCGGCGAGCAGCCGCAACAGGCTCGATTTGCCGGTGCCGTTGGCGCCTTCCAGCACCAGCGCACCGCCTGCCTCTACCCGGAACGACAGCGCCTCGAACAGCAGCCGGTCACCGCGCTGGCAGGCCAGATTATCGACATGAAGGGTGTTTGCCACGGCGCGGACGCTAGCCGGTGACGGGCACTACCAAAAGCCCTTATCCGCAGTTTCGCCGATCAGGGCTCTACCCAGATTATTTGCCCCCGGCGGCTGGGGCCGGAGGCCCTTCATCCGCCCGGCGCTTCCTCGGGAGGTGGTTTGCCGATATGGAGGCGCCATGGACAAGCTTTCCGGGCCGCTCAAGCTGGCCATTGATCTGGGGCCGCTGCTGGTCTTCTTCGTTGCCAACAAGCTGGGCGGGCTGTTTGTGGCGACTGCGGCGGTGATGGTGGCGACGCTGGCGGCGGTGGCGGTGGCCTGGGTAAAAACCCGCACGGTGCCGGTGATGACGCTGGTGAGCGGCGCGCTGGTGCTGGTTTTCGGCGGGCTGACGCTGTGGCTGAAGGACGAGACCTTCATCAAGATGAAGCCCACGCTCATCTACGGCCTGTTTGCCACCGTGCTGCTGGTGGGGATGGCGCGGGGGCGATCCTATTTGCAGCTGGTGCTGGGCGGCTCGCTGCCCGGGCTGAGCGAGGCAGTGTGGCGGCAGCTGACCCGCAACTGGGCGTTTTTCTTCATCGGGCTGATGGTGGCAAACGAGATTGGCCGCCGGGTGCTGACCACCGATCAATGGGTCAATCTGAAGGTCTGGGGCCTGCCGATCGCCACCGTGCTGTTTGCGCTCAGCCAGGCCCGGCTGATGACGCCGCCGGCTGAGGCTGCGACTGGAACAGGGAAGCCGCCATCGGATCATTGACCTGCCAGCCGGTCCAGAACACCTGATTGGCGATGACGCCGTTGTAATAGAGCGTGACCTTGCGGGCCTGGGTCCAGCCGGGTTCGCGCACAAAATCATCATAGGTGCGCACATGCCAGCCGGATGGGGTGGCAAAGCCGGCGAGCCGGATGAAGTGCTGCGCCTTGTCAATGCCGAACAATGTGGTGGTGCCGGCCGGATCGGTCACTCGCACGGTGTAGGTCGGGTAGCCGTCCACAGTGTCATCGGGCATCCGCTCCAGCTTGAAGCCGGGGCCGAGCGCCGAGCGGATGACCCCGAAGCCGAAATTATTGGCCCAGAACGCATCGGCTTCCGCTTTCGGGATGATGCCTTTCTCGTTGAAGCTCTGATCGCCATCGGAGCCGACGAGGAACATCAGCCGGTCGCCGGTGCGGGCCTCGATCCGCACCTTGCCGGCTTCGCCGTGCGCGCTGGAACGGCTGTTCTCGAATTCGCGCCACATGCGGTAATTGCCGGCCACCGCGCGCGGCACCGGGCCATCGCCGAAAAACACCGCGCGGCCGGACAGGGCCAAGGTTTTTGCCCGCGCCCAGGCTTCGCCGCCGGCAGCCGCAAAGGCGCGGGCGATTATGGTGCGGGCATCAAGCTGTTCTTCCGGCGCGGCGGCTGGCGGTGCGGTTTGGGCGGGCGCGGCTGCCGGCCAGCCGGCGGCGACGGCGAGCGCGAGGAGGATGCGGAGTTTCACGGCGGTGTTCCTGCTTCAACCGACAGCAGATTGTGCCGCTTGAGGCAGTGGCGCAACTGATCATAGCTGAGCGACAGCGCATCTGCCGTGCGGCGCTGGTTGTGGCGGCACCGTTCGAGCGCTGATTCGAGGATAAGCCGCTCATGCGCCTGCATCGCGGCGCGCAGATCATCCACCGTGGCGGGATCGAATCCGGCGTCGGCTGGCCCGGCGGGCAGGGCTTTGGCCACCTCGGGCGCGGCGGCAGCGGCAACGGCGGACGGGCGCCACGGGCTTTCGAACGGATCGAGCACGATTGCGCCCACCGGCTCTGCGGCATTGGCCCAGCGGTAGAGCGACCGCTCGACCGTGTTCTTGAGTTCGCGCACATTGCCCGGCCAGTCATGGCTTTCGATCATGGCCCGGGCTTTGCTGCTGAAGCCGGGGAAACGGTGCCAGCCAAGCTCGGCCGCCATCCGCCGGCCGAAATGATCGGCAAGCACCGCAATGTCCTCGGCGCGTTCACGCAACGGCGGCAGGGTCACTACCTCGAAGCTCAGCCTGTCGAGCAGATCGGCGCGGAAGCGGCCCTTTGCCACCAGCGCCGGCAGATCCTCGTTGTTGGCACCCACAAGCCGCACATCTACCCGCACCGGCTTGGAGGCGCCTAGCCGTGTCAGTTCGCCATATTCCACCACGCGCAGCAACCGCTCCTGCGCGGCGGGGGAAAGCGTGGCGATCTCATCCAGGAACAAGGTGCCGCCATCGGCATCCTCGAAGCGGCCGGCGCGGTCGCGCATGGCGCCGGTGAAGGCGCCGGCTTCATGGCCGAAAAGCTCGGCATAGATAAGCGCCTCGGGCAGCGCT
>JBBQIP010000198.1:0-4407 GCA_038325045.1 Sphingomonadales bacterium | reverse complement strand
GGGCGGATTTCATGGCACTCCCCTGGGGTCATAAGGCCGTGATGGGCCATGCCCGCTTGTGTCCCTTCATGCAAAGCCGGACGCTCGGACGCAAGCCTGCTCGACAATTGCTTCTCAGGCGGCAAACAGCCCGGCCAGCCGCTCGCCGTGGAACAGATCATCGCCGAACGTCTCCTGCGCGGCGCGGGCGCGCTTCATGAAGAAGCCGATGTCGAAATCATCGGTCATGCCGATCCCGCCGTGCATCTGCACTGCTTCGTTGACCGCCAGCATCGCCGCCTGCCCGGCCTTGGCCTTGGCAAGGCTGGCGAACATCGCGCCCCGGCCATCGCCCTCATCCAATGCCTGCAGCGCCTTCAACGTGGCCGAGCGCGCCAGCTCCAGCTCGCAGAACAGATGCGCGGCGCGGTGCTGCAGCGCCTGAAAGCTGCCGATCTTCTGGCCGAACTGCTCGCGGTTCTTCAGATAATCGAGGGTGCGGGTAAAACTCTCGCCGCCCACCCCCAGCATTTCGGCTGAAAGCGCTGTGCGGCCCATGTCGAGCACCGCATCAAGAAGGCCGGCGCCTTCGTTGAGCCGGCCCAGCACATCAGCGCCGTCTACTTCCACGCCCTCCAGCACCATTCGGGCGGCGTTTCGGCCATCCACCATCGTGCGCCGCTCCACTTTCAAACCTGGCGCATCCGCAGCCACCAGAAACAGGCTGATGCCGGCCTTTTCGGCCTTCTCTCCCCCGGTGCGCGCGGCCACAATCAGCCAGTCAGCCACATGGCCATCGAGCACGAACGGCTTGGTACCGTCGAGCCGGAAGCCGTTGCCGGAAGGTGCGGCGGTGGTTTGCACCAGATACGGCGCATGGCGCGCCGCTTCGTCCGCAGCCAGCGCGAACAGCCGTTCGCCGGCGGCAATGAGGGGGAGATGTGCTGCCTGCTGCTCGGCGCTGCCGCCCTTTACCAGTGCGGATGCTGCCAGAACCGCTGTCGAGAGCATCGGCGTGGCCGAAAGGTTGCGGCCCAGCGCCTCCATGATCAGCCCGGCCTCCACCATGCCCAGCCCGCTGCCGCCATGGGCTTCGGGCACCAGCACGCCGGCAAAGCCCATCTCCGCCATTTTCGCCCATAGGCCGCGCGAAAAGCCGGTGGCATCGCGGCTGTCGCGCAGCCGGCGGTGTTCGGCCACCGGCGCATTGTCGGCGAAAAAGCCTTCCGCCGCCTCGCGGATCATCGCCTGATCCTCGGTCAATACCAGCGCCATCGGCTCAGGCCCCCGGCAGCTGGAGAACGCGCTTGGCGATGATGTTCAGCTGCACTTCGCTGGTGCCGCCCTCGATCGAATTGGCCCGGCTGCGCAGCCAGCCGCGTGCCATGTCGCCGTCATCGGCCTCGCTATGGGTGCCATCGCCAAAGCCCAGGCCCTCGCTGCCGTTTATGCTCATCAGCAGCTCCATCCGCTGCTTGTTCAGCTCGGTGCCGTAATATTTGAGCATCGAGGAGAGCGCACCTGCACCCTGTCCCGCCCTCGCCTCGTCCTTCACCCGCTCCATGGTGAGGAGAAAGGCCAGCCCGTCCATCTCGTGCGCGATGATGCGGGCGCGCAGCAGCGGCTCGATGCGCTTGCCCAGCACCTTTCTGGCAATTTGCGATACCAGCGCGCGGCTGTCTGCCCCGTCCATCCCGCCGATCATCTCGCGCTCATGGGTGAGCAGATATTTGGCGATGTCCCAGCCCTTGCCGGCTTCGCCCATCAGGTTTCCGGCCGGCACCCGCACATCATCGAAGAAGGTTTGGGTGAAGGGGGAGGCGCCCGAGATCAGCCGGATGGGCGCGGTGCTCACGCCTTCGCTCTCCATGTCGAACAGCAGGAACGAGATGCCCAGATGCTTGGCCGCCTTGGGGTCGGTGCGCACCAGGCAGAATATCCAGTCGCACTGGTCGGCATAGCTGGTCCAGACTTTCTGGCCGTTGACCACATACTCATCGCCGTCCAGAAGCGCCGATGTGCGCAGGCTGGCAAGATCGGAGCCGGCGCCGGGCTCGGAATAGCCCTGGCACCAGCGAATCTCGCCGCGCGCGATTCGGGGCAGATGCTCAAGCTTTTGGGCTTCGCTGCCATATTTAAGCAGCGCCGGCCCCAGCATCCAGATGCCGAAGCTCATCAGCGGTGGCCGCGCCTTTATCGCCCGCATTTCGGTCGCCAGCACCTTGGCTTCCTCGCGGCTCAGCCCGCCGCCGCCATAGGCCTTCGGCCATTCCGGCACGGTCCAGCCCTTGGCCGCCATGCGCTCCAGCCAGTGCCGCTGCGCCTCGCTCTGGAAGCGGAACTTGCGGCCCCCCCAGCAGGCATCGCCCTCGGCGCGCATCGGCTGGCGCATTTGCGCCGGGCAATTTGCCTCCAGCCAGGCCCGGGTTTCGGCGCGGAACGTCTCGATATCGCTCATGTCTCAAACGCTCCATGCTGGCATTTGCCAATGTGCACGTTATGCTGTTCAGCGCGCGGAGCGGCAAGGGCAGCCTGGCCTTTGCCAAAGGAGAAGATCGGCTGTGGGGGCCCTGCAGATCGCCATAGACTTCAGCACCCTGCCGATAAGCCCGGTGCTGTTCACGCTGCCCGCGGCATCGCTGGGCAGCGTGGCTATCGGGCCGTTTTCGCTGCGCTTTTACAGCCTGGCCTATATCACCGCGATAGTGTTCGGCTGGTGGCAGCTGGGCCGGATGATGCGGTTGCCGCTAGCCGTGATGACGCACGAGCAGCTGGACCGGTTCATCACCTGGGTCACGCTCGGTATCATCCTGGGCGGGCGGCTGGGCTATGTGCTGTTTTACAACCCGGCCCAATATCTGGCCGATCCGATGGCGGTGTTCAGGCTGTGGGATGGCGGCATGAGCTTTCACGGCGGCTGCGCCGGAGTAATTCTCGCCTGCTTCGGCTTTGGCGCTGCAAACGGGGTTTCGGGGCTTCGCATCCTCGATAGCGTGGCCGTGGTCACGCCGCTCGGGCTGCTGTGCGGCCGGCTCGCCAACTTTGCCAATGGCGAGCTTTGGGGACGGGTGACCGGCACCGATTGGGGCATCATCTTCCCCGATGCCGGGCCGCTGCCGCGCCATCCCTCGCAGCTGTACGAAGCGGCACTTGAGGGCGTTGTGCTGCTGCTGGTGCTGCAGCTGCTGCACTGGCGCACCGGCGCCCGGCTGCGGCCGGGGCTGCTCTCGGGCGTGTTCGGCATCGGCTATGGTCTCGCCCGGTTCAGCGTCGAATATTTCCGCGAGCCCGACCGCCAGCTCGGCACGCTCTCCTGGGGTTTGACCATGGGCCAGACGCTCACCCTGCCGCTCATCCTTGCCGGGCTGCTGCTGCTGCTGGCAGCGCTGCGCCGGCCGGCGATAAGCTCCGGCAGCCCCGGCTCGGACAGCCCCGATTCCCCCGGCGCTGCCGCCGCCTAGCGCTTGCCCGATTTCACCGCCACCCTCGCCGCCCATATCCAGCACCATGGCCCGATGCGGCTGGATGGCTGGATGGCCGCCTGCAACGACCGCTATTATGCCGGCGCCGACCCTTTTGGCAGCGCCGGCGATTTCGTTACCGCGCCCGAAGTAAGCCAGATGTTCGGCGAGCTGATCGGCGGCTGGATCGGCGAACTGTGGCAGCGGGCCGGCTCGCCCTCGCCGGTGCGGCTGGTGGAGCTGGGGCCGGGGCGCGGCACGCTGATGGCCGATGCGGCGCGGCTGCTGGGCCGGCTGCCCGGCTGGAACAGCGCCTGCCGGCTCAGCCTTGTCGAACGCTCCCCCACGCTCATCGGCATGCAGGCGCATCTGGCCGGGCAATGGGGCTGCCAATGGGTAGGCGCGCTCGAAGAAGTGCCCGAGGATGCGCCGATGATCCTCCTCGCCAACGAGTTTTTCGATGCGCTGCCGGTCCGCCAGCTGCTCGGAGGCGGCCGTGAAGTGGCGATAGGCTGGCAGGATGGCGGCTTTGCGGAAACCACCCTGCCCAGCACCCTTTCAGGGCCAGAAGAACGCTCGGAGGCCGGCGAAGCGCTTGCCGCCCATATCGCCCGGCGGCTGGCGGCAACCGGCGGGGCGGCGCTGATCATCGATTACGGCGATGATGGCCCGGCGCCCGGCCACCGCTCGCTGCAGGCGCTGCGCCGCCACCAGACAGTCAGTCCGTTTGCGCACCCGGGCGAGCATGATCTGTCTGCCCATGTCGATTTCGCCCGGCTGGCCGCCGCTGCCACCGCAGCAGCGGATGTGGCGGTGCATGGCCCGGTGCCGCAGGGGGCCTTTCTGGCGCGGCTGGGAATCGAGGCGCGCGCCGCCACGCTCAGCCGGGGCCGGCCGCCGGCCCAGGCAGCAGAAGTGGCGGCGGCCCTTGCGCGCCTGACTGCGCCGGGGTTGATGGGGGTGCTGT
>JBBQIP010000197.1:0-4408 GCA_038325045.1 Sphingomonadales bacterium | reverse complement strand
CCCGATCTGCTGATCTGCCGCCCGGAATGGACGCAGATTGTGCTCGCAGCGGTCAGGGACGCGGCATTACCCGGCTGATCGCGGCGCTGCTCAAGCCTTAAGCTGCCCCGGTGCCCTCCGACCGGTCGAGCTGTCCCGGGCCTCAGGAACGGAGCAAGCCCCGTCTCCTCCAGCAGCGCCGCGATGACAAGCAACGCCGCAACAGCCGCCGCCGCAGTCGGTAGGCCCAGATGATGCAGCAGTTGAGCGGATTTGATTGGTGGGGTCCAGTCAGGCTGCGTTTGGGCGTGACGTTGAGCAAATTGGACCTTCGGCGGCATATTCACCAGCAATCGCTTTGCGCCCGGATGACGCCGTTCGAACCGAAAACTGGCGCGGCTGGGACTCCCCGTTCGTTCACGTCGCTCACCAAGAAGCGATATTGCGCTTGATGAACGACACGGATTGGTGGAGCCTGATGGGTCAGTTTACGGTCGGAATGGGGGACGTTGCCCCTTGGCAGGTTGCAGGCAAAGTCCGCAAAAAATAGCGATCCGCACCCGATCGGCCGACAGCACATTCGCACTGAATTGCAGACGCAACACATGAATTACAGAATGTTCGAAAGCGGCCATAGCCCCCAACTCTTGTATTGATTGCGCCAAAGCGAGGGTGCTTTACGCAAGAGCAATTGCCGCAATGGCCGAGGTTACATGGCTTGTGGCATATAGGCGAAATGCCCGAACCTAACACCACAGCCGCTTCGCCCGACACTGATCAATCAGTCCTTCCGCCGACGGCGCAAACCTTGTGGCTGGGTGGGGGCTTCGCTTTGTGGGCGCTCTACACTTTCGTGTTCATCAATACGGCTCCGTCGCCACCCCTTGTCGCCGCACGCAGTGCGCTGGCCAATGTGTTGCCGCTGTTGCTGCTGGCAATGATGACCCACAGCCTGCTGCGCGATCAGGTCATGAAGCTCTCGGTGCCACGCCAGACGGCAGCGCATGCGGTGCTTGCCCTGGTCTTCGCGACGTTCTGGTACGCGGGTATTGTCATCATGCTGGCGTTCTTTAGCGGGCTAGGCGGCGGTCCGTTCGTCATCCGCGGTTTTTCAGGGCCGGCTTTCACCTGGCAGGTGTTTCAAGGGCTGGTGATCTACGCTGCGGTGGCTGCCACCTGCTACGCGATCAGGGGTGGCCGGGTCGCCGCCAACCTGACGATCGTCGATGACACGGCGCCCCGGCTTGAGCGCTATCTGACCAAGGCCGGCGACGAAATGATGCCGGTGCTGGTGCGCGACATCGTGCTGATCGAAGGCGCACAGGACTATGCCGAGGTGGCAACAATGACCGGGCGGCATCTTGTACGCCTCAGTCTTGGCGAGTTCGAGGCGCGACTTGATCCAGGCCGCTTCTTGCGGGTGCATCGCTCCACCATCGTCAATTTTGATCATCTGCTGCGTGCCGAACCGGCTGGCAATGGTCGGATGACCCTGCACATGCGCAACGGTGATTCGGTGACGAGCAGCCGTACCGGAGCCCAGTTGCTGCGTACGTTCATAGTGTGACGGCTGCGGTTTACCGACCGAAATGTCGTTTCATGGCATTTTTTCAGGACAACACGCAAAGGCAGGGCAGGACACCGGCTCCCCAGTGCCAAGGAGCCTTCATGCGCCTGCCATTCCTGCTATCAATTCTGCTGGCCGCCCCGCTGCAGGCCGCCACGATCACCGGCCCAACCAGCCTTGCCGATGCAAGGCCGGCCCCCATCCGCATCACCGGTCTTTCCCCCGGCAGCGAGCTCACGCTGGTGGCCGAACAGCAGGGGGGCTGGGCGGGCGGCGCCCTGCGCAGCGAAACGCACTTCCGGGCAGCTGGCGACGGTACTGTGGACACCGCGCGCGATGCGCCGATCGCGGGAAGCTATGCAGAGGTTTCGGCAAGTGGGCCGTTGTGGAGCATGCAGCCGACCAAAACTCCGATCGGGGCGGCAGGGGGCAACGCCCGCTTGGTAGCCACCACGGCCAGCGGTGAGACGGTGGCACTTTCGGTGCCCGCGCTGCCAACGGGCGTCACGCGTCAGTCCGTGCCCGATTTTCCCGGCGCAATACTGGTACGGCCGACATTAGCCGACGGCCCGTTGCCGGTGGTGATTGTCCTCGGCGGTGCCGAAGGCGGGGCGTTCACGGCGAAAACCTATGCCCCGATGCTGGCCGCCCATGGGTTTGCCGTGCTGGGACTGCCGTATTATTCGCCAGGCTATGACCCTGCCGACAAGGTGGCCGGCCTGCCAGCAAGCTTTACCGATATTCCGGCGGATCGATTGAAACAGGTCAAGGCCTGGATCGACAGGCAATCCGGTCTGGACAGCAGCCGCATCGCCCTATGGGGCATCTCCAAGGGAGGCGAATTTGCCGTGCTTGCCGCGAGCCGCCTGCCGTGGATCACGGCGATTGTTGGCGTGGTGCCCAGCGATGTGGTGTGGGAGGGCTGGGGCCGCGCCGGGCCGACCACCGCGTCCTTCAGTTGGGATGGCAAGCCATTGCCGTTTGTACCCTATCTGGGCGTGGATCTTGAACTAGCACGAGTGGCACGCGGTGAGCATATGGAAATGCGTCGGCCCCACATGGCGGGGCGCGCCGCATACCCTGAACGCGTCGCTGAGGCCACGATCCGCGTGGAGGATTTCGCCGGTGAAATGCTGCTGATCGGCGGCGATGATGACCGGGTGTGGCCATCGGGGGCCATGACGCGTGCGATTGCCGCCCGCCGTGCCGCCGCTGGCCGGGCCACCGCCCTGCTCACATGGCCCGATGCCGGCCACGCACTGGCTGGCCCCGGGACTGAGCCCATCGCACCGATGCTTGCCAACGGCGGTACAGCGTCAGGCCTGGCCGCCGCGCGCAGCACAGCTTGGGCCGCCACCATCGCCTTTTTGAACCGCACGCTGAAGCAGGAGAGCGTTAGATGAGTCTGCTGATCCTGATGGCGCTGGCAGCGAGCAACGCGCCCGATCGCATGCCGGAGGTCGACCGGCAGCAGCAGGCGATCTGGGCAAGCACCGCCGACGCCCGCCCGCTAGCGGCGCGTGCGCCGGCGCTGGCGGCCCTGCGCCGGATCGGCGCCATCGACGATCCCGCCGGTCTGCGCGCGCAGGCGCTGCTGCTGAAATGGGGCAGCGCTGCGGATGCGCAGGCAGCCTGGACCTGGCTGGTGACGCGGCACCGCAACGACAAGCGCCTGGCCCCGGTGCTGGAAGGCTGGTGGGACGGCAGCGCGCTGGCCGATGCGGCGGGTCGGCTAAGGCAATTGGCGGCACAAACTCGCTCACCCGAAGTAGCGGCGACAGCGCGGCTGCTGCTCGCCCGCCGCGATCTGGCCGAGGGGCGGCGCGCGCCGGCGCTAGCGGTGCTGCGGGCGCTGGCTCAATCCGCCGGCACGGTACCCAGCAGCCTCATGGGCGCCGGCAACCCGCCTCGCCTCGCTAATGTCGCCAAGGCAATCCTGTTTCAGGAAGAAGTCTTGGCCAGGGGCGCGCTATTGCCGTCAATCACCGCCGCGCGCGTTTACGGCGGCAAGGCAGACAAGACACTTTGGCGCGGTCGACCCGTGGTAATCGATTTCTGGGCAACTTGGTGTCCGCCCTGCATCGCCGCATTGCCACGCCTCAAAGCCCTTGCTGCAGCCAATCCGCAGCTGCATCTGGTCTCCATCAGCGGCGATGACAGCCTCGGGACTGTCGAGCGCTGGTTGCAGCGCAAACCGCATCCGGGCGAGCATTTGTGGATTGGGCCATCGGGCCGGGTTTCCCCGGATTGGGTGAACAGCGCCTATCCCTTCTATGTTGTGGTGGGCCGCGACGGCCGCATCGTCGGCACGGCTACTGGCATAGCCGAAGTTGAGATACTCCTAGCACGGGCTGTCGGCTGAGACTTTTAAAACGTAAATAGGGGAAGTCCGATTTCCCCCTTTTTCGATTGAATTCCTGCTCATCCGGAACCGGCCAGTCTTTCGCCTACGCAGCCGTCCCTCGTCCGAACGGGTAGGTCCGCCACTGACAATAGCCGTCATCAGTTAAGGCCTGTCTGACGGCAGCTTGATCCCAGCGTCGGCCAGCGTCGTCCGGCCACGTCCACCGATTCTGCGACTTTGATCAGCGCTTTTGTTGCTTGTCGCTGTCGGCGCGCCATCCGGACAGGTGCGTTCAGGAAGTGACGCGGCCTTTCTCGATCGAGGGTAACGCCGCATCAATGTCATCCAAGTCATGCTGTTGATGTTGGCCGTGAGCGTGAGACATTTTGCCACCTCGACATATTCCTCGATCATGCGGGCGCAGAATTGGATAGCGATGCCACTGGTCCTTGCTCTGACGACGGCAGGCATTTGCTGTGACAGCACCGCTGGCGCTCTGGGCTCGGGCCGGTTGGAAC
>JBBQIP010000196.1:0-4422 GCA_038325045.1 Sphingomonadales bacterium | reverse complement strand
GAGCTGCACCTGCGCGAGCTGGACGGGCCGCCGCCAGCGCCGGGCGCAGCTAGCAACGCACCTACCGGGGCAGATCGGGGCCAGCTGGTGCTGGCGGCGCAGCGGCTGCGGCTGGCCGGCGGCGATGCGCTCACCATGGCTGCGCAGCTGTTCGCGACCGGCGATTCCCGGCTTGCCGGCTATGACCGCTGGGCCGGGGCCGGCACGCTGGAGCTGCGCAGCTTCACGCTGGCCGATGCGCATGGCGAGGTTGTTGCGGCCAGCGCCACGCTGGTGCCGCGTGGCCGCGCCTCGCTGGAGGTGGCCGGCAGCCTGACCACCATCTGCCCGGCTAGCGTTGCAGCGGCGTTTGCCGGCCAGGCGGCATCGCCTGAAAAGCGGCTGCGGGTGCCGGTGCGGCTGGCGTTTTCAGGGCCGCTGGTGGCGCTGCGGCTGGAGCCGGTGCCCGATTTCAGCCGCCGTCCGCGTCGCGGCCAGCTGCCTGATTGCCCCCGGCTTCGCGGCTGAGCGGGCGGCTGAGCGGTCCCCGCTCCGGGCCGCGGCTGCTCCAGAAGCTGGCGAGCGCCGCCGCGGTTGCCCCCAGCACCGCAAGGCCGGAAAGCAGCAGCACCTGCCAGGGCACATTTATGGCCATGGCCACCGCCAGGAACAGCAGGAACGGCGCTGCAAAACCGACCAGTGAAAAGCCCAGCATCCGCAGCATCAGCCGGTCTTTCCGGGGGAAGCCGTGTCTTCATCGCCGCCGTGCGGGCGGCCAAAGTCTTCCGCCGCCGTGTCCTGGCCCTCTTCGATCACCGCGCGGCGGATGGCACGGGTGCGGGTGAACAGCGCCTCAAGCGTCGCGCCGTCGCCCCAGCGGATGGCGCGTTGCAGCGCCACCAGATCTTCGGTGAAGCGGCCCAGTGTTTCCAGCACCGCCTCGCGGTTGGTCAGGAACACATCGCGCCACATCACCGGGTCGGACGCCGCAATGCGGGTGAAATCGCGAAAACCCCCGGCTGAATATTTGATGACCTCGGAGCGTGTCACCGTCTCCATATCCGACGCCGTGCCGACGATCGAATAGGCAATAAGGTGTGGCAGATGGCTGGTTACCGCCAGCACCCGGTCGTGGTGCGCAGCGTCCATCATCTCCACCTTGGCCCCCAGCCGCTCCCAGAACGCCGCCAGCTGGGCAGAGGCTGCCGATTTCGCGGCCGGCGTGAGAATGCACCAGCGCCCCTCGAACAGCGTGGCGAAGCCGGCATCCGGCCCGGAACGCTCGGTGCCCGCCACCGGATGGCCGGGCACGATATGCACATGGCCGGGAAGCGCCTCGGTAAGCACCCGCAACACGGTTTCCTTCACCGATCCCACATCGCTCACCACCGCACCAGGCGCCAGATCATCGGCAATCTCGGCGGCCACTGCCGCCATGGCACCCACCGGCACGCACAATATCACCAGCTCGGCATCGATCACCGCGGTGCCGGGCTGGTCGGTCACATCATCGGCAAGCCCCAGCGCCCGCACCCGCGCCCGCACATCGGCGTCTGCGTCGTGCACGTTCAGCACCACGCCCGGCATCCGCGCCTTCACCGCGCGCGCCAGCGATGATCCGATAAGCCCCATGCCGATGATGGCCACGCGCGCGAAAGGCAGCATCAGGCGGCGCCTTCCAGAAAGGCTTCCAGAGCAGTTGCTGCGGCACGAACCTCTTCCTCGGTACCGATCGAGATGCGGATGCAGCGCGGCATGGCCTGCACCGCCAGCCAGCGCGCCAGCACGCCCGCCTCCAGCAGCGCCGCATTGGCGCGCTCGGCCGTGGCCGGGCCGGATTCGGGAAATTCCACCAGCAGGAAATTGGCGGCCGAGGGGATGACCCGCAGCCCGGCATTGCCAAGGTGCATGCGGCTGGACTGTTCCAGCTCCTCTGCCAGCCAGCGCCGCCACACCAGCGTGTGCGCCTTCACCTTCTCCACCCATGCGGCATCTGCCACCGCCGCCACCGCCGCCGCCTGGCCGGTGGTGGGCACGTTGAAGGGCGCCCGCACCCGGTTCAGGGCATCGATGATCGGCGCTGCCGCGTAGCCCCAGCCTATCCGCTGGGCCGCCAGCCCATGGATTTTGGAGAAGGTGCGGGTGGCGAGCACGTTGCCGTGCCGGTCCGCCAGCGCCAGACCGTCTTCATAATCACCGTCCACAAATTCGGCATAGGCGCAGTCGAGCACCAGCAGCACATGCGTTGGCAGGCCGGCATGCAGCCGCCGCACTTCGCTGGCTGGGATAAGCGTGCCGGTCGGGTTGTTGGGGTTGGCGAGATAGACCAGCCTGGTGCGCGGGCTGAGGCAGGCCAATATGGCATCCACATCGGCCACATAGTCCCGGTCCGGTGCCACCACCGGGGTTGCCCCCACGCGCCGCGCCGCCAGCTCATACACCGCAAAACCGTGGCGGACGTGGATGATCTCATCCCCCGGCCCGGCAAAGGCGCTGGCCGCCATGTGCAGCAGCTCGTCCGATCCGGTGCCGGCGATCACGCGCTCCGGATCGATGCCGTGCGCTGCCCCCAGCGCCTGCCGCAGCGCGGTGGAAGCCGGATCGGGATAGCGGTGGCCGTCTGCCAGCACCGCCTGCATTGCGGCCACCGCCTGCGGGCTGGGCCCGAAAGGGTTTTCGTTGGAAGCCAGCCGCGCCACTACTGTGCGCCCGGCAAGCTTCGCCTTGCCCGGCACATAGGCGTGCATGGCGTTGATCCAGGGCTTCATCTCGGGCGCGCTCATCGGCCACCCTCTAGTGGCAAATGCCGCGCCGGGAAAGCGGCGCTACGATCGGTGGACCGGATGCCGCTGGCGCCGCCTGCGCATCGTTTCCGCTCAGCAGACCAGCTTGCCGTTGTCGTTTCCGACAGGTTTTACGCAGCCCAGATAGTTGGGGAGCCGGCTGACGGTCATGTTGCCGCTGCGCGTGCGGCAACTGGCCACAAGATCGGGCGCATCCACAAAGCGGGCAGGGCAGCTTGCAGTATAGGAGCCGGCCGGCGGCGAAAGGCCGTTGCTGCACGTCAACACACCATCATTGTTCGCAACGCCGCCGCTGCACCGGTTCAGCTCGCGGATGGACGCGCGCACGAAGATGCCGCTTTTCTGCCTGCATTCGGCAAAAAGCTGGTTGCCGATAACCGTCGGCAGGCGGCAGGCGGCGCGCCAGCTCCCCGCAGGCAGCTGGCCACGCACACAGGTGAGCGCGCCGTTTGCATTGGCAATGCTGCGGCTGTTGCAGCTGGCAAACCCGGCAAGCTGGGCGCGGCGGTAGGTGCCGCCGGTGTCGCGGCACGCTGCGGCCAATATGTCGCCCTGAACGGCGACATCCCTGCAGCTCAGCAGGTAGCTGCCGCCCGGCGGTGGAATGCTCGACGGGCAGGCCAGCCTGCCATCGCGGTTCATGATATCGCTTCGGCAATTTCGATAGCCGGGAAGGCTGGTGACAAAAATCTTGCCGTCGCGGCTCCGGCAATTCGCGTAGAGCACGGTGTTGTCTGCGCTGATGGTATCGCAACTATTGCGGTAACTGCCGCCCGGTGCTGCCATTGAAGCCGATGCCGGCGTGCCGTAGAATTGCCGAACACCCTCGATATCGGTCGCGGAAAGCGTTCCGTTATTGTTATAGTTCGGGTTGCAATAGTTCATCGTGGAGCTGAGGTCCCACGCGCCGACCAGCACAGTGCCGCCGGCGCCCTGGCTGTCGATGCTGCACTGTGCATCGGCACGGTTCTGTTCGTGGCCAAAACCCAGAGCGTGGCCGAATTCATGCACGGCGATGGAGCTGATGCACCCCAACCGGGCGGCGGATGCCGCGCAGCTATTGTTCCAATTGGCAAAGGTGAAATTGAGCACCATTCCCGCCGCCTTGCCGCGCAGCTGGGTTCCCAATCCTTTGGTATGGGGGCCTTCATCTGCAACCCTGATCCTGATCATTGCCGAGGAAGCGCCACAATTCTGCCACCCGGTGAACTGGAGCCGCGATGCAGCCTGCCAGCTGTCGGTAACGGCTCGCCGAACCGCCAGTTTGCCGAAAAACTCGCCCGGTGTTTCCCAACAGACGGTGATCGTCCGTGTCTCCCAGATCACCGCGCTGGCCACGTTGAGCGGCTGGCTTCGGCGAGCGACGATTTCGGCGGTGGCTGGCGTGGCAAATGCCATGGCCCAGCATGCTGCAAGGCCAATGAAAGTCCGCAAAAGCGTGAGCATGTTCATGGCCGGCCCCCAACCAACGACTGATCCTGTTGTGGATCGTCCAAACTAGGCCTCGTGGACAAAGCTTGACCTGAGACTCGGGAGTTGATTCAAAGCTGTCTTTTGGAGGCAGCTTTGGGCGAGCGGATTGGGGTGTCGGAGGAGGAGTGGGCTCTGATTGGCCCGTTGCTGCCGCCCGAGCATGGGC